>NZ_JBVJNN010000099.1:0-1043 GCF_055583685.1 Streptomyces sp. NPDC104581 | reverse complement strand
CGGACTCGCTTTCGCTACGGCTTCCCCACACGGGTTAACCTCGCAACACACCGCAAACTCGCAGGCTCATTCTTCAAAAGGCACGCAGTCACGACTGACAGCACAAGTACTGCCAGCGACGCTCCCACGGCTTGTAGGCACACGGTTTCAGGTACTATTTCACTCCGCTCCCGCGGTACTTTTCACCATTCCCTCACGGTACTATCCGCTATCGGTCACCAGGGAATATTTAGGCTTAGCGGGTGGTCCCGCCAGATTCACACGGGATTTCTCGGGCCCCGTGCTACTTGGGAAATACACAAGAGAGCCGCTGATGTTTCAGCTACGGGGGTCTTACCCTCTACGCCGGACCTTTCGCATGTCCTTCGCCTACATCAACGGTTTCTGACTCTCCGACCAGCCGGCAGACTGATCAAGCACACTCCCACAACCCCGCATGCGCAACCCCTGCCGGGTATCACACACATACGGTTTGGCCTCATCCGGTTTCGCTCGCCACTACTCCCGGAATCACGGTTGTTTTCTCTTCCTGAGGGTACTGAGATGTTTCACTTCCCCTCGTTCCCTCCACACTGCCTATGTGTTCAGCAGCGGGTGACAGCCCATGACGACTGCCGGGTTTCCCCATTCGGACACCCCCGGATCAAAGCTCGGTTGACAGCTCCCCGGGGCCTATCGCGGCCTCCCACGTCCTTCATCGGTTCCTGGTGCCAAGGCATCCACCGTGCGCCCTTAAAAACTTGGCCACAGATGCTCGCGTCCACTGTGCAGTTCTCAAACAACGACCAACCACCCGCCACCCCCACACACTGTGGAGTTCACCGGGGCCGGCATCCCGAAGACACAACCTCACGGCCGCACCCTCAGACACCCAACAGCGCGCCCGGCCCAGCCCTTCACCATCCCCCTTTCCACGCCGAAGCAGCACTGGGAGAACCATGAAAAACTGTGCCGAATAGTCAACGTTCCACCCATGAGCAACCAGCACCGGACACTCGCCGGTGTACTGGCCCCTGACCAAGCGAACTTGGTGAGAAGTGCTC
>NZ_JBVJNN010000098.1:0-1167 GCF_055583685.1 Streptomyces sp. NPDC104581 | reverse complement strand
ACATGCTTACGGAGGACTTCCTCCACCTCACCGAGCTCGACCCGGTGACCACGCACCTTCACCTGACCATCCGCACGACCGAGATAATCCAGCTGCCCGTCCGGACGCCACCGCACCAAGTCCCCCGTGCGATACATCCGCCCACCGACCTCGGAGAACGGATCGGGAAGATACCGCTCGGCGGTCAGGGCGGGACGGGCGTGATAGCCGCGGGTGACACCGGCACCGGCGAGATACAGCTCACCAACCGCGCCCAGCACAACGGGGCGGAGATTTCCGTCGAGAACGTGCGCGGTGGTTCCGTCGACCGGCCCGCCGATCGCGGTACGCACATCACCAGGCACTGTCATGGCATGGGTCGAGTAGGTGGTGTCCTCACTCGGCCCGTACAGATTGTTGACCTCACCGATCACCGGGTGCGCGTACAACTCCCGCACCAACGCCGGCGCCAGAGGCTCACCCGCCAGATTCACCGTCCGAGCCAACGGCGGAACCGCATCCGCAGCCAGCAACTCCCGCGCCACCGACGGAACGGTGTTCACCAGCGTCACATCCGTATACCGCTCCGGATGCGCGATCAGATCCAGCGCACTGTCCGGGACGACATACACCGTCCCACCCACCGACAACGGCGCGAAAATCTCGAACACCGAGAGATCGAACGAGACAGACGTCGCCGCGAGTGTGCCGGCGAGCACCTCACCCGAGAACACCCGGCCCGCCCACGCCAGCATCGACACCACCTGCCGATGCTCAATCACCACACCCTTCGGAACACCCGTCGAACCCGACGTATAGATGATGTATGCCGCATCATTCGCATCCCCGGTCACGGGAACGCGGTCGACCCGGTCACCATCGGGAAAGCCGTCCACGGAGTCCAGCACCAGCGACACACCGGAGTCCGCGACCATGAACTCCACACGCTCAGCCGGATAACCCGGATCCATCGGCACATAACCCGCACCCGACTTCAACACACCCAACAACGCCACAATCAAATCCACCGACCGGGGCAACAACACACCCACCACATCACCCCGACCGATCCCCAACCCCCGCAAACCCCACGCCAGACGATTCGACCGCTCCTCCAACTCCCCATACGACAACGACCCACCCACACCAACAACCGCCACACCCCCACCACCAGACCGATCAACCACC
>NZ_JBVJNN010000097.1:0-1234 GCF_055583685.1 Streptomyces sp. NPDC104581 | reverse complement strand
TCGTTGTCTCAGAACTAACACAGTGGACGCGAGCAACTGAGGACAAGCCCTCGGCCTATTAGTACCGGTCAACTCCACACCTCACAGTGCTTCCATATCCGGCCTATCAACCCAGTCGTCTACTGGGAGCCTTACCCCATCAAGTGGGTGGGAGCCCTCATCTCGAAGCAGGCTTCCCGCTTAGATGCTTTCAGCGGTTATCCCTCCCGAACGTAGCCAACCAGCCATGCCCTTGGCAGAACAACTGGCACACCAGAGGTTCGTCCGTCCCGGTCCTCTCGTACTAGGGACAGCCCTTCTCAAGACTCCTACGCGCGCAGCGGATAGGGACCGAACTGTCTCACGACGTTCTAAACCCAGCTCGCGTACCGCTTTAATGGGCGAACAGCCCAACCCTTGGGACCGACTCCAGCCCCAGGATGCGACGAGCCGACATCGAGGTGCCAAACCATCCCGTCGATATGGACTCTTGGGGAAGATCAGCCTGTTATCCCCGGGGTACCTTTTATCCGTTGAGCGACGGCGCTTCCACAAGCCACCGCCGGATCACTAGTCCCGACTTTCGTCCCTGCTCGACCCGTCGGTCTCACAGTCAAGCTCCCTTGTGCACTTACACTCAACACCTGATTACCAACCAGGCTGAGGGAACCTTTGGGCGCCTCCGTTACTCTTTAGGAGGCAACCGCCCCAGTTAAACTACCCATCAGACACTGTCCCTGATCCGGATCACGGACCCAGGTTAGACATCCAGCACGACCAGAGTGGTATTTCAACGACGACTCCACCTGAACTGGCGTCCAAGCTTCACAGTCTCCCACCTATCCTACACAAGCCGAACCGAACACCAATATCAAACTGTAGTAAAGGTCCCGGGGTCTTTCCGTCCTGCTGCGCGAAACGAGCATCTTTACTCGTAGTGCAATTTCACCGGGCCTATGGTTGAGACAGTCGAGAAGTCGTTACGCCATTCGTGCAGGTCGGAACTTACCCGACAAGGAATTTCGCTACCTTAGGATGGTTATAGTTACCACCGCCGTTTACTGGCGCTTAAGTTCTCAGCTTCGCCACACCGAAATGTGACTAACCGGTCCCCTTAACGTTCCAGCACCGGGCAGGCGTCAGTCCGTATACATCGCCTTACGGCTTCGCACGGACCTGTGTTTTTAGTAAACAGTCGCTTCTCGCTGGTCTCTGCGGCCACCCCCAGCTCACACCGTAAAGATGATCACCAGAA
>NZ_JBVJNN010000096.1:0-1273 GCF_055583685.1 Streptomyces sp. NPDC104581 | reverse complement strand
GGGTGGTGATGTGGTGGGTGAGGGTGGCGGGGGTGGGGTTTTGGAAGATGTCGCGGATGGTGAGGTTGGTGTGGAGGGTGGTGCGGATGCGGGTGGTGAGTTTGGCGGCGAGGAGGGAGTGTCCGCCGAGGTCGAAGAAGTTGTCGTCGATGGTGGTGGGGTGGGTGAGGTTGAGTGTTTGGGTGTAGAGGGTGCAGAGGATTTCTTCTTGGGGGGTGCGGGGTGGTCGTCCGTGGGTGGTGGTGGTGTGGGGTGTGGGGAGTGCTTTGTGGTCGATTTTGCCGTTGGGGGTGAGGGGGAGTTTGGGGAGGATGGTGATGTGGGTGGGGATGAGGTGGTCGGGGAGTGTGTTGCGGAGCCAGTGGCGGAGTTGGGTGGGTGTGGTGGTGGTGTGTTGGGGGTGGAGGGTGGCGTAGGCGTTGAGTTGGGTGTTGCCGGTGGTGTCGGTGGTGGTTGTGGTGGTGGTTTGGGTGATGTGGGGGTGTTGGAGGAGGGCGTTCTGTATTTCGGTGGGTTCGATGCGGAAGCCGCGGATTTTGATTTGGTGGTCGGTGCGGCCGTGGTAGTGGAGTTGGCCGTTGGGTGTGTGGTGGGCGAGGTCGCCGGTTCGGTAGAGGCGGGTGCCGGGGGGGCCGTAGGGGTTGGGGATGAAGTGGGTTGCGGTGAGGGTGGGTTGGTGTTGGTAGCCGTGGGCGAGTCCGGTGCCGGCGAGGTAGATTTCGCCGGTGACTCCGGGTGGGACGGGTTGGAGGTGGGTGTCGAGGATGTAGGTGTGTTTGTTGGTGATGGGGTGGCCGATGGGGACGGGTGTGGTGGTGGGTGTGTTGGTGGTGGGTCGGGGGATGGTGTGGGTGGTGGTGTAGCCCATGGATTCGGCGGGGCCGTATCCGTTGGTGAGGGTGAGGTGGGGGTGTTGTTGTTGGATGTGGTGGGTGTGGGTGGGTGAGGCGGGTTCGCCGCCGGTGGAGGCGTGTTGGGTGTGGGTGAAGGTGTCGGGGTGTTCGTCGACGAGGTAGTTGAAGAGGCTGGAGGAGAGTTGGAGCATGGTGATGCGGTGTTGGTGGGTGAGTTGGTTGATGAGGGTGGGTTCGGGGCGTTGTCCGGGTTGGAGTACGCAGGTGGCTCCGTGGAGGAGTGCGCCCCAGAATTCGAGGGAGAAGGCGTCCCAGGAGACGGGTGAGCACTGGAGGAAGCGTTGTCCGGGTCCGAAGGTGGCGTAGTCCTGGGCGAGTACCGTCCCGGTCAGTGCCCGGTGGGGGGTGAGGATGGCTTT
>NZ_JBVJNN010000095.1:0-1535 GCF_055583685.1 Streptomyces sp. NPDC104581 | reverse complement strand
CCACCCGACTCACGCACCGGCTCGGAGCGGCCCTCGGCACACATGTCCCGCTGCACCTGGTCTTCGAACACCCCACACTCAGCGAACTCGCCACCCACCTGCCTCGCTCGGGCGACGGCCACCAGCCCATCCCGGCCGCGCCGCGCACCCCGAACTCCGACGGCACCCTCACTCTCCCCGCCACCTCCGGCCAGAAGCGCCTGTGGCTGCTGTGCGCGCTCGACCCGCAGGCCAATCTCGCCTACACCCTCAACGGCGGTGCCCGGCTGGCCGGCGACCTCGACGCCCCTGTTCTGGCACGGGCCATCCAGGAGGTCGTCCGACGCCACGAGGTGCTGCGGACCACGCTGCGCGAGGAGAACGGCGAGATCGTCCAGATCGTCCATCCGGTCTGGCAAGGGGAACCCCTGCCGTCGACCGCGCTGGACGCGGCCCTGGCGGACGACGAGTCCGAACTGCTGGAGAACTGGCGCCATTCAACCGTTGACCTCGCTGACGGCCCCCTGTTCCGCGCCCAGATCGTCCGCCGGACCGCGGACGCCCATCTGCTTCTGCTGTCCCTGCACCACACCATCGCCGACGGGTGGACGCTGACTCTCCTCCTCGACGAAATCGCCCGCACCTACACCGCGCTTGTCGAGGGCGGCCCCCTCACCCCGGCCGCCGCGCTCCAGTACGGCGACGTGGCCCACGCACTGGCCGCCGAACCCGTGTCCGATGACGACGCCGGCATCGTCCACTGGCGCGAGCGGCTCGCGGGAGCGCACGCCGTGGACCTCCCGACCGACCATCCGCGCCCGGCCCGCCGTACCCACAACGGTGCAGCACTTCCTGTGGAGTTGAGCGCCGAAACGGTCGGGCGGCTCGCCCGCAGCACCGGGACCACCCCGTTCGCTGTCGTCGCCACCGCGGTCACCGTCGTCCTGGGCGCCTTGTCGGGCAGTCAAGACGTGACCATCGGGATCCCGACCAGCGGCCGTACGCACCCCGACACCGCTGAAATCCTCGGGTTCTTCACCAACACACTGCCGTTGCGGCAGGTCCTGGACCCGCGAGCCACCCTCGCGGAGACGCTGAGCGCCACACACCAAGCCCTGGTGGAAGCGCACCAGCACGCGGAGACACCGTTCGAAGAGATCGTCCGCCACGCGGCACCCGCCTCCGACGGCCAGGCGCGCAGCCCGCTCTTCCAGACGATGCTCGCCCTCAACGAAACCCCGTCGCGCAATCTGCATCTGCCCGGTCTGACCGTGACTCGGCTCGACATACCGCCGGCCGGTTCCCAGTTCGAGTTCTCGCTCCATCTGGAGCAGGGCGAGGACGCCATCACCGGCTATCTGACCTACAACACCGACCTCTACGCGGCGAGCACAGCGGGCTTCGTTCCCGAGCGTCTGGCGACGGTCATCTCCGTACTGGCGGAGCGTCCGGACTCCGCGCTGGCGGAGTTGGATGTGCGGTCGGTGGGGGAGCGGGAGCGGGTTGGTGTGCTGTCGGTGGGTGCGGCGGTGTCGGGTGTGGTGGCTGGTCGGGTG
>NZ_JBVJNN010000094.1:0-1545 GCF_055583685.1 Streptomyces sp. NPDC104581 | reverse complement strand
CCCCCGAGCGTGACCCCGTCCACCGGCCGCACCGTGTCGTTCCACCCGTGGAGCACCAACTCCCGCTCACACGCCGACATCACCTCCACCTCACCCACCGACAACCGTGGGTCGGCGGTGACTTGGTCCAGGACCCGCCCGAAGGAGTCGACCAGACGCTCCACCGTCGACCGGTCGAAGATGTCGGTACTGAACAGGACCGCGCCCGTGATGCCGGCCGCCTCGTCCTCGCGCAGCAGGAACTCCAGGTCGAACTTGGCCGAGCGGGTGTCCACGAACGTGCCGGGGCCCGACCGCGTACCCGCAAGCCGGACGTCCGGCGCCGCACCGCTCTCCAGCGCCAGACAGATCTGGAACAGCGGATGCCGGGCCAGCGACCGAACCGGGCTGGTCGCCTCGATCACGAGGTCGAACGGCGTCTCCTGATGGGCGAACGCGTCCAGATCCGCGGTGCGCACCCGGTCGAGCAGTTCACGGAACGACGGATCGCCCGAGGTGTCGGTCCGCAGCACCAGCGTGTTGACGAAGAACCCGACCAGCTCGCCCAGGGCGTCGTCCGTGCGGCCCGCCACCGGGGACCCGAGCGGTATGTCCTCGCCCGCGCCCGTCCGGGTCAGCGTCGCGGCCAGCGCGGCCTGGAGCACCATGAAGACCGTGCAACCCTCCGCCTTGGCCAACTCGACCACGCGGGAGCGCAGTTCACCGCCGAGGTCCACCACGACCGCGTCACCGCTCTGGCCCGCCACGGCCGGCCGCGGCCGGTCCAGGACGAGTCCCAGCTCCTCCGGCAGATCCTTCAGCGCCTCGCGCCAGAACGCCAGCCCCTCGGCGAGCACGGACGTCTCGTCCGACCCGTCGCCGAGCATCCGGTGCTGCCACAGCGCGTAGTCCGCGTACTGCACGGGCAGCGGTGTCCAGCTCGGTGCCGTCCCTGCACGGCGGGAGGCGTAGGCCGCGGAGAGGTCACCGAAGAGCGGCCGGAGCGACTGGCCGTCCGTGGCGATGTGGTGCAGCAGCACCAGCAGGACGTGCGCGCCGTCGCCGAGGTCGAAGAGCGTCACCCGCAGCGGGGGTTCGGCGCCGAGGTCGAAGGTGTGCCCGGCCGCCGCGCGCAGCCGCTCGTCGAGCGTGTCCGCGTCCGCCGTCTCCCGTCCGAAGACGACCTGAACGTCCTCGGGGGCCAGGACGGTCTGGTAGGGCTTGCCGTGCTCCGACCCGAACACCGTCCGCAGCACCTCGTGCCGTCCCACCAGGTCACCGAAGGCGGCGCGCAGCGCTTCGGCGTCCAGCTCCCCGTCGATCCGCACCGAGAGGGGCACGTTGTAGGCGGTGCCCTGCTCCCCGAGCGCGGCGAGGAACCACAGCCGGCGCTGTGCGTACGAGAGCGGCAGCCGGTCCGGCCGGTCAGCGGCGGTCAGCGGCGGACGCTCGCGCCCCGGTCCCAGTGCCTGGGTGGTGATGTGGTGGGTGAGGGTGGCGGGGGTGGGGTTTTGGAAGATGTCGCGGATGGTGAGGTTGGTGTGGAGGGTGGTGCGGATGCGGGTG
>NZ_JBVJNN010000092.1:0-1861 GCF_055583685.1 Streptomyces sp. NPDC104581 | reverse complement strand
TGGCTGCCGGACTTCATGGTCCCGTCGGTCTTCGTCGGCCTGGAGGAGTTCCCGCTCCTGCCCAACGGGAAGATCGACCGCAACGCACTCCCCGACCCCGACCCCGGCACCGGGCACACCGCCTACCGCGCCCCCACCGGACCCGCCGAGGAGTTGGTTGCCCGTATCTGGGGTGAACTGCTCGATGTCAGCGACATCGGCGCGGACGACGACTTCTTCGCGCTCGGCGGCCACTCACTCCTCGCCACCCGACTCACGCACCGGCTCGGAGCGGCCCTCGGCACACATGTCCCGCTGCACCTGGTCTTCGAACACCCCACACTCAGCGAACTCGCCACCTACCTGTCCGCCGACAGTGAGCAGCAGCAGGCACCGGCGATCGCCCCGCTGAACCGGGTCCCGGAGCCCGACGGAACCCTCATGCTGCCGGCGTCTCTCGGGCAGGAGCGGCTCTGGGTGCTGTGCGCCCTCGACCCACAGGCCAATCTCGCCTACCACATCAGGGGCGCCGTCCACATCGACGGAACCCTGGACGAGCACGCGCTGACCACCGCACTTCGCCACCTCGTGCTCCGCAACGAGGTCCTGCGTACCTCATTGCGTCAGATCGACGGCGAGGTTCGCCAAATCGTCAGCCCCGAGACCGAGTTGCCGCTGACCCGGATCACGACCGACGACTGGGAGTCGGTGGTCGACGCGGAGACCGAGCGGGCGTTCGACCTCACCACCGGCCCCCTCTGGCACGTCACGCTCGTCCGCGCCGCCCCCGAACACCATGTCCTCGTCGTCAGCCTGCACCACGCGATCTCCGACGGCTGGTCCCTGGATCTCGCGTTCCGCGAAGTCGCCGAGAGCTACGGCGCGCTCACCGCTGCCCCGGACACCGGTCCGCTCCCGCCCGCGACCGTTCAGTACGCCGAAGTGGCCTCCTGGCAGCGCGACACGGCATCCAAGGACGTGGAGTTCTGGCGGGCCCATCTGGCGGGCGCGCCATCGGCCGGCCTGCCCACCGACCGTCCCCGTCCCCCGCAGCAGACCTACTCCGGCGACGCGGTACCCCTGGCGCTGCCCCAGGAAGCACTCGGCGCCGCGGCCCGAGCGGCGGGAACCACCTCGTTCACCGTCCTCGCCACGGCCCTGGCCATCGTCCTGGCCAAGCTCACCGACCGGTACGACGTGACCATCGGCATCCCCGTCGCGGGCCGCGACCACCCGGAGACGGCAGAGGTCGTCGGCTATCTCGTCGACACCCTCCCGCTCCGTCTGCGGCACGACCCAGACGGCACACTCACCGAGGCCCTGCGAGCGACGCGCGAACTCATGGACGACATCCGCGCCCACCCGCAGCTGCCGCTGGAGGAGCTGATCCGGGAGCTGCGTCCGCACCGCGACCGCAGCCCCCTGTTCCAGGTGCTGCTGGCGGTCAACGGGACCCCGCCCCGGTACGAGCTGGCCGGCCTGGACGTGCGACAGGCTCCCGTTCCGTTCCGCACCACCCCCTACGACCTGGTTGTCCAGGCCGAGGAGCGCGACGGCCGTGTCACCGGCCATCTCGTCTTCAACACGGACCTGTTCGAGCGGTCCACCGCCCTGTTCGTCGCTGACCGGCTCGCCACGGTGGTCCACGCGCTTGTCGATGCTCCTGACCGGGAGTTGGCGGAGTTGGATGTGCGGTCGGTGGGGGAGCGGGAGCGGGTTGGTGTGCTGTCGGTGGGTGCGGCGGTGTCGGGTGTGGTGGCTGGTCGGGTGGAGGGTGTTTTCGAGGCGGTGGTTGATCGGTCTGGTGGTGGGGGTGTGGCGGTTGTTGGTGTGGGTGGGTCGTTGTCGTATGGGGAGTTGGAGGAGCGGTCGAATCGTCTGG
>NZ_JBVJNN010000091.1:0-2492 GCF_055583685.1 Streptomyces sp. NPDC104581 | reverse complement strand
GGCGCGGCCACCTACGCGCTGCTCTCCCTGGCCGCCACCGGTGACGTCGCCCCCGACTGGGTGCTGGGCCTGTCCTGCGGAGCCGGAGGACTTCTCGGCGGATACTTCGGCGCCCGCCTTCAGCCCCACCTGCCCGACACCGCGCTCCGGCTTCTCCTCAGTACCCTCGCCACCGGCGTCGGAGCGCTCTACGCGGTTCAAACCCTTCGCTGACCGTGCGGAGCCCAGTCGTCCCACGACACTCCGGAGCTGGCGAAACCCGTGAACGTCCCACCCGACCGGTGTGGAAGTGCTGTCACCTCTCACGCGCAGAGCCGCGGCCCGGCATCCCTCGCCGCGGGGTCCGCTCACGGCGGTCGTCATGACGACGTCCGCCGTGGACGCGAGACTGCGGGTGTCTGGGGCTACTTGGACTCGAGGTGCCCGAGCGGGTGACTGCCGCTGAGGACGGTCTGGGCGTGGTGCCAGTCGCTGTGGTCGATTCCGGTGACATGGCGCAGATAGGCGAGGGTGACCTGCTGGACGAGGGCGACACGGGCGGGGTTCTCGTCGGTGGTCTCCGCCGATCGGTGGCCGGAGACGCCACCGAGGAAGTGCTCGCCGCCGCGGACGGTCAGGAGGCTCTTGTCACTGCGGCTGAGGGTGTAGGGGTCGGCCGTCCAGGCCGGACCCCGGGTGGAGAGCGGGAGGTCGTCCTCGTCTCCCGCGATGACGAGGCCGGGAGCGGTGATCCGGGAGAAGTCCTGATCGCGCAGCCAGGGAAGGTTGTCGTGGGCGAAGGGGGTCAGCTCGTCGCCGCCCCTGCCGGCGGTGGCCAACTGGACGCTGGCCATGACCCGGGCATCGGACAGGTCCTCGGCGGCACCGGTCCGCGGGTCCATCACGCGCAGGCCTACCAGGATGCCGGCGGTCTGGCCGCCGAAGGAGTGTCCGGCCGCGACGACGCGGCTGCGGTCCACGCGGCCCGACAGGCCCGGCACGGCCGCCTCCAGGGTGGTGAGCTCGTCGAGGATGTGCCGCATGTCCTGTACGCGGTGGCGCCACATCTGGGGCCGGCGAGGGTCATCGGCGCGGAGGGTGAACCGCTTGGAGTCCAGATGAGTGGCCTGGATCACGACGAAGCCGCCGGACGCCCAGTGGTCGACCAGCGGGGCGTAGCCGTCCAGGTCCGAACCGAACCCATGGGCGAACAGGACGACGGGCAGGCCGGTGCCGGCGGTGGGGGCGGTGACGCGGACGTGCAGATCCGCACCGCGCCCCGGTGCGTTCAGCACGAGTGGCTTGACGGACACGGTCGCGGTGAGGGCGGGGCCGGAGAGGCCGGTCGCGGGGTACGTGGTCATGAGTGCGTCTGCCCTTTCAGAAGGTGACGGACCGGGGGAGGCGGAGGACGCGTTCGGGCGTCGAGACGACGGAGCGGGTCCCGGCCGCGTTCGTCGAGGGGGTTCGGGACCTGACAGAGCTTTCCGCCCAGCGCCGGGCGCATGAGCTACCGTAAAAGTTGACGTTGACGTCAAAGGCAAGTGGGCGTGACGCACGGCACGTGAAGGAGAGCGGCGGGAATGCGGATCGGTGAACTCGCGCGCCGCACGGGTGTCACCACCCGGGCCCTGCGCTACTACGAGGAACAGAACCTGCTCGCCGCCGAGCGCAGTGGCAGCGGCCAGCGCCGCTACACGGAAGATGCCGTCGAGCGGATCCACCTCATCCGCCGGCTGTACGCCGCCGGACTGAGCAGCAAGTCCATCGCCGAGCTGACGCCCTGCGTCATCGACGGCAAAGCCACCCCCCGGCTCCTGCGGCGCCTCGCCACGGAACGCGACCACCTCGACCAGCGCATCGCGGACCTCGTCCACACCCGGGAAAGACTCGACTCCGTCATCAGTGGCGCCTCGTCCAACATGCACACCGGCGCCCCCTGCCCGCGGTCTGCCGACGCGTAGACCCGCGCCGGCCCGTGTCGGAGACAGGGGCGTTCGACGTCACGGAGTCGGCGCGTGGAGCCGCGACTGCCTCCGCGCGGCTTCGACCACCTGCTCGTACGGCAGGACCGGGCCTCGCTCAAGCGTGTCGGTCACTTCGGCCAGGAACCCACCCGGCGAGTCACCCTGCCCAGGACGGGTGCCGGTCTCGTGGAAGAACCGGCCCATCGCACCGAAGGAGCCCCGCTCGGTACGGCAATCCACCAGGAGACCGTCCGATGTCACGTCATGGGAACCGAACTCCACGTAGCTGCGTAGCCGGTAGTCCTCGGCCTCCCCGTCGGGGACCTGACCGATGCCGCGCATGAACTCGGTGTCCCCGACGATCCCGCTCACTGCGAGCGGCCGGTCGCCCGAACTGAACCGGAAAGCCTTCGGCCCTCCAGCGCCCCGTTGTGCCGGAGGAACGAGGCCGGTCCCGGGGGGGGGGGGGGGGGGGGGGGGGGGGGGGGGGGGGGGGGGGGGGGGGGGGGGGGGGGGGGGGGGGGGGGGGGGGGGGGGGGGGGGGGG
>NZ_JBVJNN010000090.1:0-2732 GCF_055583685.1 Streptomyces sp. NPDC104581 | reverse complement strand
CGCCCCTCCCCCTTTCTTTTTCCCCCTCCCCGGGCGAGCCCCCCCCCCCCCCCCCCCCCCCCCCCCCCCCCCCCCCGGCGGCCTCTTCGGGAGGGGCGGCGTCAGCCGCAGTGCTCCGACCGTTCCTGGTCCGTCATCGGACGGGTGTGCTGCGTCTTGGTGCTGGGCGCGTCCGGCAGTGGGCCGGTCGCGTCGAACGGCACGTACCAGTAGTAGTGGCCGTAGAACTTGTCCTCGAAGTGCATCTCGTACTGGCCGCTGACGCGCTGCATCTGCGCCTCACGCGTCACCCAGCCGACCTCGCCCGGCCGTACGTCGACGTTCGTCTGCTCCGACTCGGTGTGCGAACTCTCCCAGGTGTGGCTGTAGTTGGTCTCGATGCTCACCTTGAAGACCTTCGCGAAGCCGACCTCCGCGCTCAGTGACACCCCGACGCTGTTGGACTCGCCGGTGGTGTCGGACCAGCCGACGGTGGAGCGCTGGAGGTCGGAGGTGCAGTTGAAGGCGCTGTCGCCGACCTGGTGCGCCTCTCCCATGGACACCTCGGGCGGGCCGGAGGGGTGGAAGACGCAGAGGTCGGTGCCGTTGTCGCACTTGTCGAGCAGTTCACGGATGGTGGGCTGCTCCTCCGCCTGGGCGCTGGTGGGGGCCAGGGCCATGCCGCCGGTGGTGAGGGCGGCGGCCAGCAGGATGGGGAGCCGGGCCTTCGCCCGCCCGTTCTTGAGGTTCTTCGGGTTCTTCATGGGTGCTCCGTGCTCTGTGTGGGGGGTTGTGTCGTACGGGGCCGGGCCGGCGTGGGGGCCGGGTCCGGTCCGGGGGCCGTCGCGGGCCGGGGCCGCCGGCTCAGCTGAAGCCGATGGACTGGGTGCGGTCGTTCATGAGGCCGCCGATGTCGGCGGCGTTCTCCTCGAACGGTCCGTCCCGGTCACCGCCGAGACCCGGCTCCGGGTAGAGCCAGAGCCAGCAGTTGGCCCAGGGCTGCACGGAGCTGATGCGGTTCTTCCACTCGTCCGGGAGGTCGTACTGGTAGTTGACCCAGCCGTCCTTCTCGCACGGCGCGGTGCCGTAGACGGTGAGTGAGTCGCCGCCGAACTGGGGGTCGTCGAAGAAAGTGCCCTGGATGACGTCGCCTGCCATGGTCCGCGGGCCGTTGCCCTGGCCGCTCCTGGCGGCGTCGACCGCCTCGGAGAGGGTCGCGAAGCAGGTCTCGGCGTTCGTGACGACATCGACGGCGCAGTGCGGTTTCTCGTCGGCGACGGCCGGCGACGCGGTGAGCGCGCCGGTGGCGAGCAGGACCGCCGTACCGGCTCCGGTGAGGCGGGCGAATCTCGTCTGTGCGGGTGACATGGGCAACTCCGTTTCTGTGGGGGGAAGTTGGCCAGTTGTCGCGGGGGCTCCTGCTCGGAGGGGGCGAGGGGGAAACCGGATGCCCGCTATTGCCCGGAATTCGGGTGTGGAGGCGCAGGTCGTGTCCCGGGGCGTGACCGGTTCTGTGGGGTGACCGGGCAGGGAGGGGTGGGTGTGGCGGGCGACCGCGGCGCCCCGCATGGCTACGCGGAGTGAGGGAATAACTCCGGACTTGCCACATGTTCACTGTTCAACTAAATTGGGCTCAACGCCAAGGAGGCCCCCGATGCCCGCTGTGACCGTCGAAAACCCGCTGACCCTTCCCCGCGTCACGGCGGCTGCCGACGCCGTCGCCCGTCCCGTGCTCGCCGTGTCCACCGCGCCGGGTGGCTTCGAAGGCGAGGGATTCCCGGTCCGCCGGGCGTTCGCGGGGATCAACTACCAGCACCTCGACCCGTTCATCATGATGGACCAGATGGGTGAGGTGGAGTACGCGCCGGGAGAGCCGAAGGGCACCCCCTGGCACCCGCACCGCGGCTTCGAGACCGTCACGTACCTGATCGACGGCACCTTCATCCACCAGGACAGCAACGGTGGCGGCGGCACGATCCGCAACGGTGACACCCAGTGGATGACGGCGGGCTCCGGCCTGCTGCACATCGAGGCGCCGCCGGAGTCGCTCGTCATGTCGGGCGGTCTCTTCCACGGTCTCCAGCTCTGGGTGAACCTGCCCGCGGCCGACAAGATGATGAACCCGCGCTACCAGGACATCCGCGGCGGCCAGGTGCAGCTGCTGACGTCGCACGACGGCGGCGCGCTGCTGCGGGTGATCGCCGGCTCGCTGGACGGGCACGAGGGTCCCGGCATCACGCACACGCCGATCACGATGATCCACGCGACGCTGCGGCCGGGTGCCGAGGTCACGCTGCCCTGGCGCGAGGACTTCAACGGCCTCGCGTACGTCCTGGCGGGGCGCGGCTCGGTCGGGACGGACCGGCGGCCGGTGCACACCGGCCAGACGGCGGTCTTCGGCGCGGGGTCGTCGCTGACGGTCCGCGCGGACGAGTCCCAGGACTCGAACACGCCGGACCTGGAGGTCGTCCTCCTCGGCGGCCGTCCGATCCGCGAACCGATGGCGCACTACGGGCCGTTCGTGATGAACAGCCACGCCGAGCTGAAGCAGGCCTTCGAGGACTTCCAGGCCGGCCGGCTGGGCACGGTGCCGGCGAACGCCGAGTGACCGATGCGACTGGCGGGAGCCGGGTGCGGTGAGGTGAGCTGTCGCGGGGGGGGGGGGGGGGGGGGGGGGGGGGGGGGGGGGGGGGGGGGGGGGGGGGGGGGGGGGGGGGGCCTCCCCCCCCCCCCCCCCCACCACACCCGACCCC
>NZ_JBVJNN010000089.1:0-3514 GCF_055583685.1 Streptomyces sp. NPDC104581 | reverse complement strand
GGCGGGGAGGAAGGGTGGCCCCCCTGTTCTTCTCTCCCCGGGGTTTGTGGGGCCCCCCCCCTCCCCCCTCCTGTGCCGTCGGCCGGGATCCACTGGAGAGGGACGTGGGTTACTTGGTGGCGACGATGACGCCGTGCGGGGTCCAGCCCGGGAAGGGGATGCGCTTGAGGGTGCTGAACCCGGCGGCCCGCAGGGACCGCTCGTGTGTCGCCCACGAGTAGATCATGCCGCCCTCGGCCGGCAGCGCGGCGAAGTAGACACTGTCGAGGGCGGCGACGACCGGACCGTCGCCCTCGTCGTTGGACATGGAGTTGAAGATGACCAGCTGACCGCCCTCGGGCAGGACCTCGTAGGCGCGGCGCAGCAGTTCGGTGTTCTCGTCCGGTGTCCAGATGACCATCTGGTGGGCGAACATCACGACGTCGCAGCCGGTGGGCAGCGGGTCGCGGAACATGTCACCCGTGATGACGGAGACCTGGCCGCCCACCCCCGCCTGGGCGATCTTCTTCTCGGCTATGGTGCCCGAGGCCGGGATCTCGAAGACGGTGACCTTGAGGTCCGGGTTGGCCTGGGCGAGCGCGATGGCGTTCACCGCGTCACCGCCGCCGCAGTCCAGCAGGTGCTTGCGGCCCGAGAGGTCGAGCTCCTGGACGAGGTGCTTGTTGGCCAGCTCGGACCAGGAGCGCATGTAGCGGTAGAAGACCTGCTCCATGTGCGGGTTCTCGGCGAGCCGGTGGTAGAGGTCACGGCCGGAGCCGCGGACCCGGCGCAGACCGACGTTGCGGTTCTCGCGGAGCGAGTCGGTGAAGTCGAGCTGGCCCTCGTACACGATGTACTGCTCGAAGGCGACGGTGTCCTTGAAGCGCTGCCAGTCGCCCTCGTCCATGAGGTCCTTGACGACCCCGGCCAGTCGGTACAGGCCGTCCTGCTTGACGAGGATGCCGAGCGAGGTGCAGCCGAGGAGGAGGATGTCGACGGCGCGGTCCTCAAGACTGAGCGCGTCGCGGATCTCTTCCCGGGTCAGCTCCTGCTTCTCGGCGACCAGGTCGGGCAGGCCCAGTTCACAGGCGGCGTTGAGGTACTGGAAGGCCGCGTGCCCGAAGAGGATCCGGGACAGGCCGTCCATGTCGAGCTCGATGGGCCCGCCGTGCTGGGTGGGTGCGGTTTCGGTCATGAGTGCCCTGCCTCTCGGATGTGGATGCGTCTCTACCGGTCACTGGTGTGTGCGGTCCGCGACACCGGTGGTGGTCAGGAAGTCCGTTGCGGATGGGGGAATCAGCTGTGGTCGGGGAACGGTGCGGCGGGCAGGGTGCCCGCCCGCAGTCGGTGGAACTGATCGATGACACCGACAGCGGGTCGATGGGACCGGCTGGTCGCGAGCAGGCTCGGCGACTGTTTGCCGACGAAGTGCCCGCAGACGCCTTTGTGCGCCTCGTACGTGGCGTCGAGCGCGGTCCGGAAGTCTTCGAGCGGGTCGGGACGGCGCTCGGCCAGCCACGCCCAGGCGTCGCTGGACCCGGTGAGCGCGGCCACCAGTGCCTCGTGGTCCCGCCATCGCAGCCCGCTCATCTGCGGGGGTGCGACGGGCGGCATCAGGGTGGGCCTGATCTCCTCCTGGTACTGGTCCGGGCTGGCGTCCCCGGCGAACTGGAGGGAGGCCCGGCAGGCCCACATGACGCGGGAGGCCACACCGGCCGCCGCGGCGGCGAGCTCCTCGTCGCCCGCCTCGGCCGCCGCCCTGAGACTGTTCACGGCGAGGGCGCCGCCCTGCGCGAGCACCATGAACACATGGTGGCCGCGGACCCAGCGGCGGAGCCCGTCGAGGGGTTCCGGCTTCCCGGACCGCACGCACTCGGGTACGGGCAGCGGATCGGGCAGCCGGGTGGGATCGGCCGGCCAGCGCAGCAGTACGTCGAAGCCCGCGACCATGTCGCGCCACGAGGCCTCGTCGAGGCCGGTGCCCCGTTCCTCGGCGATCTCCAGGATGCCGAGCTGTGAGTTGAGGACGGCCGCGACGAACAGGCTGAGCGGGTCGCCGTGGTGCCGCTCGATGCCGAACGCCAGGTCGTTGTCCCGATTCGGCCGCGACTCCCGCGGGTCGTCGCCGACGAGGGTGCTGGGCACCGGGCCGAGGTCCGCGCGAGCGGCCACGGCGGCGGCGAGCAGCTGGGGGAGCCCGGTCCGGTTGGCCGGATCGGACATCCGGTCGACCGTCGCCGCGAGGGCGGTGGGAACCGCCGCCGCGATCGCCGGGGCGTCGTCGGGCAGGTCCTCCGGGCGCGGCATGGGGAAGGGGACGGTGGCGACGTGGGGCAGGTAGTCGGTCATCGTGCCTCCTGTTCATACGCGTTGGTCGGGGGGAGTCCGTACGTCCGGGGTCAGCGGCCCTTGATGAGCGGCTTGCCCAGAGGCAGGCGCTTGGCGCCGGTCGCCTGGTGCATGAAGGCGGCGAAGATGTACATGCCGAGCACGATGAAGAGGAACATCGTCGTGATGCCGACATAGATCAGCCAGGGGTCACCGGGCTTGAGGGGGTTGTTGACGGTCTGGTCGATGGCCTGCTCGATCGAGCCGTACAGCACGAGCAGGGTGGTGGAGACGACCACGAAGAGGAACGTGAAGACCCGCGGCAGTCGCAGGGTCGTCAGCGTCAGCAGGATGATCACGATGGACCACACCAGGACGAAGTTGGCCGTGGCCTGGCGTTGTTCGATGTTCTCGAACTCGCCCATCCAGTTGTTGTTGAGGGCGAGGCTGAGGATGGAGAAGCTCAGCCAGAAGGTCCCGAACAGCCCGTAGACCGCCGCGAACACCCCGTCGCCCAGGCGCATCGCCCAGACCGAGGCCATCAGCAGCATGATCGTGCTGCTGAACACCATGATGGGCAGCGAGGCCACCAGGGAGTTGGCCGGGATGCTGACGTCCTTCAGGTAGAAGGCGAGCGAGATGGAGCCGAGCAGGAATCCCCCGAAGCCCAGCATGGCGGGCTCGGTGGCCTTGGGGCCGGTGGACAGATCCGGCACGGATGCGGCCGGCCTCGCCGCGGGAGAGGTCTCTGCGACCGGCGCCGGTGGGGCGTCGAGCGTGGTCTTTTCCTGCTTCATCGCTTTCTCCTGATCTAGTAGGGAGCGGAACGGTGGGAGGGGGGGAGCAGGGCGTACGCGGGGACGGGGACGGGGTCTCACCCCGCCGTGGACCGTCCGCCGCGGACCCGCCGGATGCGCCGGATCTCGACGGGGGCCGCCCAGGACGCCGGGTCAGGCAACTGCCCGGCGAGTTCGGCGAGTACGGGGTGGTCGAAGATGAGGTTGAGCGGTACGTCGGTACCGGTGCGCGCCGCGAGCCTGCTGATCACGCGGGTGGCGAGGAGTGAGTGGCCGCCGAGGGCGAAGAAGTCGTCGTCCGCGCCGACCTCGGTTACGTCCAGGACCTCGCGCCATATCTCCGCGACGAGTTCCTCGGCGGGTCCGGTGGGGGCGCGGTAGGCGGTGTGCCCGGTGCCGGGGTCCGGATC
>NZ_JBVJNN010000088.1:0-3803 GCF_055583685.1 Streptomyces sp. NPDC104581 | reverse complement strand
CAAGCCCTCACCCTCCTCAACACCGCAACCACCCACCCCCACCTCATCCCCACCGCCATCAACACCACCCGACTCGACACAACAAACACACCCGCACTCTTCCGAGGGCTCCTGCGCGCGCAGCGCCGTACCGCCGTCTCCGTGAGCGGCAGCCAAGGTGCGGCCGAACCGTCCGCGCTGGCACGACAGTTGGCAGGACTCGGCACGGCGGAGCAGCAGGAGTTCCTGCTGCGCCTGGTATCAGGTCATGTCGGCGCGGTGCTCGGGCACGGGGAGGACGCCGTGGCGGCGTCCCGTCCGTTCAAGGACCTGGGAATCGACTCCCTCACCGCCGTCGAACTCCGAAACCGTGTCGGCAGCGCGACGGGGCTTCGGCTGCCCGCCACGCTCGTCTTCGACCACCCCACGCCCGCCGCGCTCGCCGATTACCTGCGTGACACGGTCCTCGGTGTGCTGCACAAGCCTTCCGAGACCGCGGCCGTCACCAACCGGGACACCAGCGATCCCATGGTGATCGTCGGGATGTCGTGCCGTTATCCGGGGGGCATTCGCACTCCAGAGGATCTCTGGGCGCTGGTGGCCGAGGGCCGCGACGCGATCGGGGCGTTCCCCGACAACCGTGGCTGGGACACGGACTCCCTCTTCGACCAGGACCCGGACAACGCGGGGACCTCGTACGTCCGAAAGGGCGGCTTCCTCCACGACGCCGCCGCGTTCGACGCCGAGCTCTTCGGCATGAGTCCCCGCGAGTCCACGGCCACCGACCCGCAGCACCGGCTGCTGCTGGAGACGGCCTGGGAAGCCTTCGAGCGGGCGGGGATCAACCCGCAGTCACTGCACGGCAGCCGTACCGGCGTGTTCACCGGCGTCATCTCGCAGGACTACTACTCCCGGCTGTCCAGCATCCCCGAGGGATATGAGGGACAGGTCGGCATCGGCAGTGCGGGCAGTGTCGCGTCGGGCCGGGTGTCGTACGCGTTCGGGCTTGAGGGCCCGGCGATCACCGTCGACACCGCATGCTCCTCTTCCCTGGTGGCGCTCCATATGGCCGGCCAGGCACTGCGGGAGGGCGAGTGCGATCTGGCTCTGGTCGGTGGTGTATCGGTGATGGCGAGTCCGAGCATGTTCGTGGAGTTCAGCCGGCAGCGTGGGCTGGCGCCGGACGGCCGGTGCAAGCCGTTCGCGGCGGGCGCGGACGGTACGGGCTGGTCGGAGGGTGTGGGGCTGCTGCTGGTGGAGCGGTTGTCGGACGCGGTACGCAACGGGCACGAAGTCCTCGCGGTGGTGAAGGGCTCAGCGGTCAATCAGGACGGTGCGTCGAACGGCCTCACGGCACCCAACGGGCCTTCGCAGCAGCGCGTCATTCGTCAGGCGCTGGCGAACGCGGGGCTGTCGGCGGCGGACGTCCAGGCCGTCGAAGCGCACGGCACCGGCACCGCACTCGGCGACCCGATCGAGGCCCAGGCCATCCTGGCCACCTATGGCCAGGACCGGCCGGAGGACGCTCCGCTGTGGCTGGGGTCGCTGAAATCGAACATCGGCCACACGCAAGCCGCCGCCGGTGTCGCAGGTGTGATCAAGATGGTCATGGCGATGCGGGAGGGCGTACTCCCCCGCACCCTGCACGTGGACGAGCCGACGCCGCACGTCGACTGGTCGGCGGGAGCGGTGGAACTGCTCCGCGATGAAGTGGCCTGGGTTGCGCAGCCGGAAACCCTGCGACGTGCGGGTATTTCATCGTTCGGGATGAGTGGCACGAACGCGCATGTGGTGCTGGAGCAGGCCCCGGCCGTTGATCCGGTCGAGCCGGTCGAGTCTGCGGCAGGATCGGAGGGGACTGCGGGTGTGGTGGTGTGGCCGGTGTCCGGTCACACCACTGACGCGCTGGCCGGGCAGGCTTCGCGGCTGCACGCCTGGCTGGAGGACCACCCCGACACCGACCTCACCGCCGTCGCGAACGCATTGGGACAGACCCGTGCGACGCTCGATCACCGGGCCGTCGTGTTCGGTACCGGGCGCGGGGAGCTGACCGACGCCCTGGCCGCCGTCGCGGCCGGAACCCCGACCCCGCAGGGTGTGACGGGCAGGTACCAGGCGGGCAAACTCGCCGTCCTGTTCACCGGCCAAGGGTCCCAGTACCCGGGCATGGGACACGACCTCTACACCACCCACCCCGTCTTCCGCGACGCGCTCGACGAGGTCTGCGCGGCCCTGGACCCGCACCTTCCGGCACCACTCCAGACAGTGATGTTCGCCGAACCCGGGACGCCGGAAGCCGACCTCCTGCACGACACCACCTACACCCAACCGGCCCTGTTCGCGCTGGAGACCGCCCTCTACCGGCTGGTGGAGTCCTACGGGGTGCGGCCCGACGCACTGGCCGGGCACTCGATCGGTGAACTCACCGCCGCCCACATCGCCGGCGTGTTCACCCTCACCGACGCCGCCACCCTCGTCACGACACGCGCCCGCCTCATGGGAGAACTCCCCCCCGGGCAGGGCACCATGCTCACCCTCCACACCACCCCCGACCAGATCACCCCCCTCCTCGAAGGCACCGGGCTGGAGATCGCCGCCCACAACTCCCCCACCAACACCGTCATCTCCGGAACCGTGGCCGAGATCGAGGCACTCAACACCCGCGCCAGTGAAGCCGGAATCCGCACCCGCGCCCTGAACGTCAGCCACGCCTTCCACTCCGCCCACATGGACCCCGCCCTCGACACCTTCCACGCCACATTCACCACCCTCACCCCCCAGCCCCCAACCCTGCCGGTCATCTCCAACCGCACCGCACTCCCCCTCACCCCCGAGCAAGCCACCTCACCCGACTACTGGGCCGAGCAGCTCCGCCACGCCGTCAACTACACCGGCATCACCGAGCATCTGCACGCCACGGGGACCACCACGTATCTCGAACTCGGCCCCGACACCACCCTCACCACCCTCACCACCCAGACCCTCCCCGACGCCACCGCGATCGGGACCCTGCACCCCAAACACCCCCACCAGCGCACCCTCCACACCGCCCTCGCCACACTCCACACCCACCACACCCCCCTCACCTGGCCCACCACCCCCACCACCTCCCGTCACCACCCCACCCTCCCCACCTACGCCTTCCAACACCACCACTACTGGCTCAACGACACCCCAGCAGTGGCGGACCTGGAGGGCCTGGGGCTCGGGACGATCGACCATCCGCTGCTCGACGCCGCCATGGAGCAGGCGGACGGAATCGGGGCCGTCACGTTCACGGGAAGGCTCTCCCTGCGCACGCACCCGTGGCTCGCGGACCACTCCGTCTTCGGGAACGTACTCCTGCCGGGCAGCGCGTTCGTGGACCTCGCCCTGCACGCCGGTGACCACACAGGGCACTCGCACCTCGTCGACCTGACGCTGGAAGCTCCCTTGCTCGTACCCGAACAGGGCACGGTGCAGCTCCAGATGATCGTGGGCTCGGAGAATTCCGACAGCGAACGTCCAGTCACGATCCACTCCCGCACCGGGCGGGACGAGCCATGGGCTCTGCACGCCTCAGGCCGGCTCGGCACTTCGGCAGCCGGTGGGGTCAGGGACCTCACCGTCTGGCCGCCGACCGGTGCCGAGGCACTGCCCGTCGACACTCTGTACGACGACCTGGCCGCCAAGGGTTACCAGTACGGTCCGGTCTTCCAGGGCCTCACGGGCGCTTGGACCTCGGGCGAGGACGTGTACGCGGAGATCTCGCTCGGCGAGGACGCCGACCCGGACGGCTACGGCATCCACCCCGCACTCCTCGACGCCACCCTCCACGCCCTCGG
>NZ_JBVJNN010000087.1:0-5185 GCF_055583685.1 Streptomyces sp. NPDC104581 | reverse complement strand
ACACTCCACACCCACCACACCCCCCTCACCTGGCCCACCACCCCCACCACCTCCCGTCACCACCCCACCCTCCCCACCTACGCCTTCCAACACCATCACTACTGGCTCAACGACACCCCATCGGCCAAGGACCTCACCTCCGCGGGACTGACCACCACCGACCACCCGCTCCTCGGCGCGACCGTCGAGCAGGCCGAGAGCGGCGGCACGCTTCTCACCGGGCGATTCGCCCAGGCGGACCATTCCTGGGTCGGCGACCACGTCATCCTCGGTGCGACCGTCCTCCCCGGGACCGCCCTCATCGATGTGGTCATGCACGCGGCGCAGCACGTCGGGTGCGACACGATCGAGGAGCTGACGCTCGAAGCGCCTCTCGTGGTCACCGAGAAGGACACGGTGCAGATTCAGGTCGCTGTCGGTGCTCCGGACGAGACCGGCGGTCGTTCGCTCGTCGTGTACTCGCGACAAGCGCTCACCCCGGCCGGCGAGCCCTGGTCACGCCATGCGCGCGGTCGGCTGATCACCGAACCCCTCGCCACGCCCGCGGACTTCGACTGGCTGCCCGCCGGTGGCCAGCCGCTGCCGCTGACGGACGCGTACGACATGCTGGCTCTCCGGGGCTATGAGTACGGCCCGCAGTTCCGGGGGCTGACGGCGGTCTGGCGTTCGGGCGACGACGTGTTCGCCGAGGTGCGGCTGCCGGACGGCGAACTCGACTCGGCCGACGCCCCGTTCGCCGTTCACCCGGCTCTCTTCGACGCCGTTCTTCACGCAACCCTGCTCCACGGTCTCGCTCCCGAATCTCCTGATGATTTGCAGGACGGTCTGCGCCTGCCCTTCGCGTGGTCCGGCGTGCGTGTCCATGCTGTCGGGGGCTCGGTGGTCCGGGCCCGAATCCGCTCCGTGGACGACGACACCGTCTCCCTCGCCCTCACCGACGAGGTGGGCAGGCCCGTCGCGTCCGTCGATACGCTGACCTTCCGTCGCGCGTCTGCCGCTCAGCTCTCTTCCGCCCGGTCGAACGCCGACGTGGCCGCTCACTACGTCGTGGAATGGAACACGATGGCGGGCGGTGTCTCCCAGCCCGCCCCGTCGCCGGATTCATGGGTGAGTGTCGGCGCGGCGGCGGCCGGACTCCCGGCGGACACGGCTCTCTACGCGGACATGGCCGAGCTCGGTGCGGCAGTCGCGGGAGGCGCCGCCGTACCGGAGTTCGTATCGCTCACCGTTCCCTCCGGGACCGCCGATGACTTGGCGGACGCGGCGAATCGCACAACGCAGCTGGTTCTGAGGGAACTTCAGGTCTTCGCGGCGGACTCCGGACTCGTGGACGCGACGCTGGTCGTCGTGACGCGGGGCGCGGTGGCGGCGGGGGAGGGGCAGCTGCCAGGTCTCTCGGCGGCACCCGTGTGGGGTCTGGTCCGCAGCGCCCAGGCCGAGAACCCGGGCCGCTTCCTGCTGGTGGACCTCGATCCGGAGGCCGTTGAGGAACCGCACCCGCGCTTTCTCGCCTCTGCTGTACAGAGCGCCGTCGCGGCCGGCGAGCGGCAGCTCGCCCTGCGGGGCGAGACGGCCCTCGTGCCACGCCTCGTGCGTCTCGACCTCGCTCCGGAGCAGCCGGAGAATCCCTGGGACGGCGCCGGTACCGTCCTGATCACCGGCGGTACCGGAGCGCTCGGAGCGGCGGTCGCCCGTCATCTGGTCGTACGGCATGCCGTCCCGAGTCTGCTGCTGGTCGGCCGCCGGGGGCCGGAGGCCCCCGGCGCCGCCGAACTGCAAGCGGAACTAAGGAAGTTGGGAGCGGAAGTCAGCGTCGCGGCATGCGACACCACAAGCGTTGACGCGCTGGCCGCGCTGCTTGCCCAGGTCCCCGACCCCTATCCGTTGACGGGTGTCGTCCACGCCGCAGGTGTTCTGGACGACGGTCTGATCGACACCATGACACCGGAGCAGCTCGAACGCGTACTGCGCCCGAAGGTGGACACCGCGACGCACCTGCACCATCTGACCCGGGACCTGGACCTGTCGGTCTTCGTCACCTTCTCGTCGGTCTTCGGCGTGCTGGGCAACGCGGGGCAGGCCAACTACGCCGCCGCGAACTCCTTCCTGGACGCCCTGATGCAGCACCGCCGTGCCGCCGGGCTGTCGGGTACGTCGCTGGCCTGGGGGCTCTGGGACACCGAATCGGGCATCACCCGTCACCTCAACGCGGGCGATGTGGCCAGGATGGAACGCAACGGCGTACTGGCGCTGGCACCCGAGGACGCCCTGCCTCTGCTCGATTCGGGCTGCGCCAGCGGCAACGCCCTTGTGGTACCGACCCGTTGGAACCTCACCTCGCTGCGCGCCCAGGCGGCCTCTGGTCAACTCCCGCCCGTACTGGGCTCGCTCGCGCCTTCTTCGGCCGGACGCCCCGGCACCGGGGCGGGCCGCCAGGGGACACGTAACCCTTCGGCGTCGCTCACCGTCCGGCTGATCGGTCTGGACAAGGCCGAGCAGGAGAAGCTGATTCGCGGCCTGCTCCGTACCGAGGTCGCCACCAGCCTCGGACACGTGTCGCCCGAACAGGTCGACCTGGCGGACAGTTTCAAGGCCCTCGGGTTCGACTCGCTCACATCGGTCGATCTGCGCAACCGGCTCAGTTCCAGCACAGGTCTGCGACTCCCCGCCACGCTGCTGTTCGACTACCCGACACCCGCCGCGCTCGTCGAGTACGTGTGGTCCGCCGCCACCGAGGCGGCGGCCACCGCGGTCGCCGGGGGAGCCGCCGTCGCGGTGACCTCACCCCGGTCGGACGACGAGCCGATCGCGATCGTCGGCATGGCGTGCCGCTTCCCCGGCGGGGTGACCTCGCCGGAGGACCTGTGGCGACTGGTCGCCGAACACACCGATGCCATCAGCGAGTTCCCGACCAACCGCAACTGGAACCTGGAGGAGCTCTACAGCCCCGATCCCGACCACTCCGGCACCTCCTACACCAGTGAGGGCGGCTTCCTGCACGACGCCGACGCCTTCGACGCCGCGTTCTTCGGGATCTCGCCGCGCGAGGCGCTGGCGATGGACCCACAGCAGCGGCTGCTGCTGGAGACGGCATGGGAGACGCTTGAACGCTCGGGCATCGACCCCAGCTCGCTCAAGGGGAGCGCCACCGGTGTCTTCGTCGGCGCGATGTACCACGACTACGCACACTGGGCCGAGCAGGCGCGGGAGAGTGCCGAAGGCTTCGCGCTCACGGGCACGTTCGGCAGCATCATGTCCGGCCGGATCGCGTACAACCTGGGACTCCAGGGCCCCGCGCTGAGCATCGACACGGCGTGTTCGTCGTCGCTGGTGGCGCTGCATCTGGCGTGCGAGTCGCTGCGCAAGGGCGAGTCGTCGCTCGCGCTGGCCGGCGGAGTCGCGGTGATGTCGACGCCGAACACCTTCGTGGAATTCAGCCGGCAGCGCGGGCTGGCGCCGGACGGCCGGTGCAAGCCGTTCGCGGCCGGTGCGGACGGCACCGGCTGGTCCGAGGGTGTCGGGTTGCTGCTGGTGGAGCGGCTGTCGGACGCCAAGCGCAACGGGCACCAGGTGCTTGCGGTGGTGCGGGGTTCGGCAGTGAACCAGGACGGTGCGTCGAATGGATTGACCGCGCCGAACGGTCCGTCGCAGCAGCGGGTGATCCGCCAGGCGCTGGCGAACGCCGGGCTGTCGGTGGCGGACGTGGACGCGGTGGAGGCGCACGGGACGGGTACGAGGCTGGGTGACCCGATCGAGGCGCAGGCGTTGTTGGACACCTACGGCAAGGATCGTTCACCTCAGCAGCCGCTGTGGTTGGGGTCGTTGAAGTCGAACATCGGCCACGCGCAGGCGGCTGCCGGTGTGGGCGGTGTGATCAAGATGGTCATGGCGATGCGGGAGGGCGTGCTTCCTCGCACCCTGCACGTGGATGAGCCGACGCCGCATGTGGACTGGTCGGCGGGGGCCGTTGAGCTGCTCAGGGAGAACACTCCGTGGGCGGTGGGGGAGGATCGGCCGAGGCGGGCGGGTGTGTCCTCGTTCGGCATGAGCGGGACGAACGCGCACGTCATCCTGGAGCAGGCACCGACAGCTGAAGTCACCGAGCCTGAAACCGAGTCCGACCCTGAGACCGGGGCTGGAGTGGTGGTGTGGCCGGTGTCGGGTCATACCGCTGAGGCGCTGGCCGCGCAGGCTTCCCGCTTGCACGCACACCTGACCGCGCATCCGGAGATCACGGCCGGGCAGGTGGCGCGTGCTCTGACCACGACCCGTGCGGCCCTCAGCCACCGGGGCGCGGTCGTCGCGACCGAGTACGCGGACCTGATGGAGGGCCTCGCCGCACTTGGCACCGACACCCCCAGTGCGCATGTGGTCAGCGGGGTGACACGGCCGCAGGGCAAGACCGTGTTCGTCTTCCCCGGCCAGGGCGCCCAATGGCCCCTCATGACCGCCGACCTCCTCTCGACGGAACCCGTCTACGCCCAGTCCATCGAAGCCTGCGCCCAAGCGCTCGCACCGCACATCGACTGGTCCTTGCGCGAGGTCCTGAACGACCCGACCGGGGCGTTGCTGGAGCGTGTGGACGTCGTTCAGCCCGCCCTGTTCGCCGTCATGGTGTCGCTGGCCCGGCTGTGGGAACACCACGGCACCCGACCCGACGCGGTCATCGGTCACTCACAGGGCGAGATCGCCGCCGCGCACATCGCCGGCGCCCTGACCCTGGACGACGCCGCGAAGATCGTCGCCCTGCGCAGCAAAGCCCTCACCTCGCTCACCGGGCGGGGCACTATGGCCTCGGTCACGCTGCCCCACGAAGTCGTCGCCGAACAGATCGCCGGATACGGCAGCCTGTCGGTCGCGGTCATCAACTCCCCCACCCACACGGTGATCTCCGGCACCACCGAGGACATCCACACCTACCTCGACCAGTGCACCGCCGCCGATGTCCAGACCCGGCTGCTGCCCGTCGACTACGCCTCCCACAGCCCCCACGTCGAAGCACTCAAAGAACAACTGCTCACCGTCCTCGCGGACATCACCCCCCAGACCGCCCAGATCCCGTTCCACTCCACCACCCACCCCACCCACGGGCCCACCGACACCACCACCCTGACCCACACCTACTGGTACGACAACCTCCGCCAACCCGTCCACTTCCACACCACCCTCACCCACCTCAACAACA
>NZ_JBVJNN010000086.1:0-5439 GCF_055583685.1 Streptomyces sp. NPDC104581 | reverse complement strand
GCGGTTCCCCCGGGGGCCGGTGACCGCCGAGATCACCCGCAGGAGGGGCACCGAGGATCGGTGACCGTTACGGGTGACGGCGGCGAACCCGGGGGCGGCCCCTGCGGGTGCCCTCACGGGGACCGTGGCCGGTGACCGCCAGGTATTTGCCCGCAGGAGGCGACCCCGGGCCGTACCGGCCTCGTGACGCCGCAGGAGCGGGACCCGGGGATCGGTGACCGTCGCGAGTGACGGCGGAAGGGGGGCGGGGGCGCAGGAGGTGCGTGTTCGGACACTCAGGCTGATTTGTGGCGCGTGAACAACCTGGGTCAACGGGTCCAACGAACGGGGCACGCGCCGTAAATCACGCCGTCCGGACATGCACCTCCGGAGGCCCCGCACCCCGACCCACACCCACAACCGCAACCAGAGACCCCGCACCCCCCGGAGGGCAACCGCACCCGCCACCAGCCTGGGAGGGCACCCGCACCCGCTCCCGCAACCGCAACCCAGACCCCGCCCCCCGCCGGGAGGGCACCCGCACCCGCGACCGAAACCCGGGCACCGTGCGAGTGACCCCCGCCGTTCACCCCCGCCTGGTGAGATCCTCGCGCCAACCATCCTCAGACAGGAGGCGCTTGTGAATCTGCTTGTCAACGGTGACGCCGAGCAGGGGGCGGGAGGAACCGCCGAGCCCGTCGGGAAGGTCGTCGGATGGACGGTGCGGCAGGGCGCGCCCGCGATCATCGGGTACGACGTCGGTGACGGCTACCCCACACCCGCCGACCCCGGCCCCGGCGAGCCCGGCCGGCGGTTCTTCTCCGGCGGGAACAGCGGCGTGACCAGCATGGTGCAGGAGGTGCCCCTGCCCGCCACCGGCCCGGCAGGACACCGCGCCGTCGACGCCGGCCGCGTCCGGTACGTGCTCAGCGGCTGGCTCGGCGGGTACGCCGAGCAGGAGGACGGTGCCAGGCTGTCCGTCGAGTTCCGGGACCGCGCCGGCACCCCGCTCGCGCTCTCCGTCCTCGGCCCCGTCACCGCCGAGGAACGCGGTCGCGCCACCGCCCTGCTGGAGCGCGGCGCCGAGGCCGCCGTGCCGCCCGGCGCCCGGTCCGCGCGCGTCCTGCTCTCCTTCACCCGTACCGGCACCGGCACGTCGAACGACGGCTACGCCGACGAGATCTCACTCCGACTGACGGCATCGGGAAGGCACTCGTGACCCTCAACAGACGTGATCTGCTCAAGGCGGCCGGGGCCGCGGGCGCGCTCAACGTGGTGTGGCCCCTGAGCGCCGGCCTCTCACCCGCGCAGGCGCGCGCGGCGGCGGAGGCGCTCGGATCGGCGTACGACGAGGCGCCGTTCACGCTCGGCGTCGGGTCCGGCGACCCGCAGCCCACCGGCGTCGTGCTCTGGACGCGGCTCGCTCCCGAGCCCTTCGCCGAGCCGGGTGACCAGCCGCTCGACGAGGTGGTCGACGTCCGCTGGGTCGTCGCCGAGGACCGCGCCCTGCGCCGTGTCGTCGCCCGCGGTACCGTCCCCGCCTCCGCGACCCTCGCGCACAGCGTGCACGTCCCGGTCGGCGGTCTGCGTCCCGGCCGTACGTACTGGTACGCCTTCACCGCGCTCGGCAGGACCAGCCGCATCGGCCGCACCCGAACCGCGCCCGCCGGCCGTGTCCGCTCCGCACGGTTCGCCACGGCCAACTGCCAGAACTACCCGCAGGGCCACTACGCCGCGCTGCGCGGGATAGCCCGCGAGGACCTGGACTTCGTCATCCACCTCGGCGACTACGTCTACGAGCACGGCCCCGAGGGCAGCGACCTCCGCGACCACAACGGTCCGGCCGTGTTCACGCTGCACGACTACCGGATGCGCCACGCGCTCTACAAGGGCGACCCGTCGCTGCGCGCCGCGCACGCCGCGCACCCGTGGTTCCTGACCTGGGACGACCACGAGGTGGTCAACGACTACAGCGGTACGGGCGGCGGCGCCCCCTTCGTACGGCGCCGGGCCGCCGCGTACCAGGCGTGGTACGAGCACCTGCCGCACCGGGGCGCGGGGGACTCCGTGCTGCCGGACATCGACATCCACCGGGTGCGCCGCTGGGGCGACCTGCTGGAGCTGGCCGTGCTGGACCTGCGGCAGTACCGCTCCGCGCAGAACCTTCCCGACGGGACCATCCTCGGCGCCGGGCAGAAGACCTGGCTGAAGAAGACCGTCGACCGCGCGCCCGACAGCTGGCACGTCTGGGCCAACTCGATCATGCTCAGCCAGCTCCGGGGCCGCCCCGGCGGCGGCTTCATGTTCACCGACCAGTGGGACGGCTTCCTCGGTGAGCGCAAGGAGGTGCTGGAGCATGTGCGTACCAGCGGTCTCGAAGACCTCGTGGTGCTCACCGGTGACTGGCACTCCGCGTTCGTCGACGACATCCGGCCGGACTACGACAACACCGAATCGCCGGTCGTGGGAACGGAGTTCACCGCGCACTCGGTGAGCTCCAGCGCGTACGACGCGCAGTGGAACGCCGCGAACGGTCCGCTGATGGGCGCGGCCAACCCGCACCTCCAGTACTTCGAGGGGAACCGCTACGGCTACGACGTGTACGAGGTCACGCCGGAACGATTCAGCACCCATATGCGGGTCATCGACGACCGCCGTGACCCGGCCTCCGCCGTCTCGACCCTGACCACGTTCCATGTGGACCGGGGCACCGCGGGCGCGTACGAGGACCCGGCGACGAAGGCGTCGCCCGCGCAGTACCGCAGGGACTGAGGCCGGGCGGGGGCGGGACCCGCCTCACACGCCCATGAGGTTCCGTGTGTCCCGCCTCCGCTCTAGGGTCAAGGTCATGTTCGCCGCCTACGCAGCCCGTATCGACAGTGACCAGCCCCTCAACGGCCTGGAGTTGGGCGAACGCCCGGCTCCCGAGCCGCGCCCCGGCTGGTCGACCGTGACCGTCAAGGCCGCCTCACTCAACCATCACGACCTCTGGACCCTGCGCGGGGTCGGCTTCAAGGAGGAGCAGCTGCCGATGATCCTCGGCTGCGACGCCGCCGGGATCGACGAGAACGGCGACGAGGTCGTCATCCACTCCGTCATCGGCCAGAGCGGCCACGGTGTCGGGCCCCGTGAGCCCCGCTCGCTCCTCACCGAGAGGTACCAGGGCACCTTCGCCGAGCAGGTCTCCGTACCGACCTGGAACCTGCTGCCCAAGCCCGCCGGGCTGACGTTCGAGCAGGCCGCCTGTCTGCCGACGTCCTGGCTCACCGCCTACCGGATGCTGTTCACCAACGCCGGTGTGCGGCCCGGCGATTCCGTCCTCGTCCAGGGCGCGGGCGGCGGTGTCGCCACCGCCGCGATCGTCCTCGGGAAGGCCGCGGGGCTTCGTGTCTACGCCACCAGCCGTGACGCGGCGAAGCGCGAGCGCGCGGTCGGACTGGGCGCCGCCGACGCGTTCGAGCCCGGCGCGCGGCTGCCGCACCGCGTGGACGCGGTCATCGAGACGGTCGGCGCCGCGACCTGGTCCCACTCGGTGAAGTCCCTGCGACCCGGCGGCACGCTGGTGATCTCCGGCGCCACCAGCGGCGACCGCCCCGCGCACGCCGAACTCACCCGCATCTTCTTCCTGGAGCTCAAGGTCGTCGGCTCGACCATGGGCACGAAGGACGAGCTGGAGGACCTGCTGTCCTTCTGCACGACGACGGGCATCCGCCCGGTGATCGACGACGTCCTGCCGCTGGACCGGGCGCGCGAGGGGTTCGAACGGATGGCCGCGGGCGATCTGTTCGGCAAGATCGTGCTGACCGGCTGAGGGCGCGCCGCCATGGAGTCACTGCTGCCACCGCTGCTGATCGTCGGCTGCCTCGCCGTGGTCATGGCCTTCTTCGGCCGGCTCGCGTCGCTCGTGAAGCGGCGGGGCACCGCGGGGGCGGGCATCACCGCGGCCATGGCCTCGTACGACGAGGCGTTCCGGGTGACCGCGCACGACGCGCACTACGAGATCCAGGCGCAGGCCGAGCGGCAGGTACCGATGGCCGCGCCGAACGATCCGCACGGGGCGGGCGGCGAACCGGTTCCGTACCGCGGCCGGCCCGCCCCACCGCGCCGGCGCCGCTCCGTACTGCGGCGATGGGCGCGGCGGCTGCGGGGCTGAGGCCGGTTGTCAATCCTGGTTGACGTGGCACGTATGTCAACGTAGATTGACATCATGACCGATGCGACGGATCTCGCGGAACGGGTGGGCGACCGCGACCCACGGGTCGGGCTGAGGGCGGTCGCCGCGCTGCGGCGACTGCTCGAACAGCTCGAAGCCGTCCAGGTGCGCAGTGCCCGGAACCAGGGCTGGTCGTGGCAGGAGATCGCGACCCAGCTCGGCGTCAGCAGGCAGGCGGTACACAAGAAGTACGGGAGGCAGTGATGTTCGAACGTTTCACGAAAGGGGCGCGCGCCGTGGTGACCGGCGCGGTCGCCCAGGCCGAGCGCACGGCCTCACCCGAGATCACCGACGAGCACATGCTGCTCGCGCTGCTGGACTCGCGGGGTACGCGGGCGGAGTTCGCCTTCACCTCGCTGGGCATCCTGGACCGGCGCGACTCGGTCGAGGCGGGCCTGGCGGAGGCGCGCCGGCGGGGCGGCATGTCGCACGCCGACACGGCGGCGCTCGCCGGGATCGGGATCGACGTCGCGGAGGTCGTCTCGAAGGTCGAGGCGGCGCACGGCGTGGGCGCGATGGGGGCGGCCGTGAAGCGCTCGAAGCGGGGCCGGACGTCCCACAAGAAGTTCACGCCCGGCGCGAAGAAGACGCTGGAGCAGTCCCTGCGGGTCGCGGTGGGCCGCGGGGACAAGGAGATCACCGACGGCCACATCCTGCTGGCGCTCACGGCCGGGCCGGGCGTGGTGTCGGACGTCCTGGCCGACCACGGCGGCACGTACGGCACGCTGGAGCGTGCGCTGTTCGGCGGGCGCATCTAGGGGTTGCGGGTGGCCTCCCGGCGGGGGTGCGGGGTTTCTGGTTGCGGTTGCGGTTGCGGTTGTGGGTCGTGGTCGGGGTGCGGGGCCTCCGGAGGTGCATGTCCGGACGGCGTGATTTACGGCGCGTGCTCCGTTCGTTGGACCCGTTGACCCATCTTGTCCACGCACCACAAATCAGCCTGAGTGTCCGAACACGCACCTCCTGCGCCCCCGCCCCCCTCTCGCCGTCACTCGCGACGGTCACCGACCCCCCGTGTCCGCCCTCCTGCGGCGTCACGAGGCCGGTACGGCCCGGGGTCGCCCCCTGCGGGGTTCTTCCGGCGGTCATCGGCCCCGGTCCCCGTGAGGGGACTCGCAGGGGCCGTCCCCGGGTGCCGCTGTCGCCCGTAACGGTCACCGTCCCCCGTGTGGCCCTTCTGCGGGTGATCTCGGCGGTCACCGGCCCGGGTCCTCGTGAGGGCACCCGCAGGGGCTGTCCCCGGGTCCCGT
>NZ_JBVJNN010000085.1:0-5482 GCF_055583685.1 Streptomyces sp. NPDC104581 | reverse complement strand
GCCCCCAAAGGAAAACCCCCCCCCCCCCTCCCGCCCCCCCCCCCCCCCCCCCCCCCTTCTCCCCCCCCCCCCCCCCCCCCCCTCCCCCCCCCCCCCCCCCGGTGCGTGATGACGGGGTATCAGGAAGCGGTAACCAAAGAGGTGTAGTAAGTGCTCAGGGCCCCGAGGTAGGCCGGATCCCTGGTGTCGTGATCGCGCTCGAACACCGGAGCGCCCTTCGCGGTCGACTTCGTACAGGCGACCTGGATCACCCGCGTGGCCGGGTCGATCGAGGTCACCAGCCCGGCGGGAATGACAAGACTCTTTCCGAAGACCCACATCCCGGTGTCCACCACCAGGTGTTCGAACGGTGAGTCCTCGGACTGTCTGTCCACACTGCCCACCGTTCCGTCGGTCGCATGGACGCTGTAACCGGTGAGGTCCATTCTCGGCACATGGCCCGACCCGGCCGCGAATACCCACATGTCAACCATCCCGGCCCTCACTCTCGTTCGACTGTCGCGGCGAGATCACCGCTCAAGGTGCACTTGCCCCCCGGGCCCGCCGAGCAACCACGCGCGGTTCAGCAAGGTGTTACCCGATGGCCGGTTTCGGGATGGACACATCGGCGCAAGTACCATCGCGACACACACGGGGGACGTCATTCAGGTGCCACGCAGAGGAAGCGAGCCATTCATGTCCGACAGTGCCGTCACCGAGTTCACCAGCGTCCAGTCGCAGTACGAGGCCCAGGTGGCCGCCGACCTGGAGAACAACACGGCGGAGCGGAAACGTCTCCTCGGCGAGATCGAGGCGCTTCAGGCCAAGTTGGAGACCCTGGAGCACGACCACACGCTGCTGCTCGGCGTGCAGGGTGTGTTCTCCGGCGGATCCGGTGCCGTGCCCGCGCGGAGCGCGAAGGTGCCCGGGGCGCGGGTGCCCAAGCGCCCCGCGAAGTCGACGGCGGGGTCCGGCGCGGGCGGGCCGGGCAAGGCCTCCGCCAGGGCGCGGAAGCGGTCCAGGGCCTCCGCGAAGGCGGCCGGGGCGGCCACCGCCGCCGGGAAGCAGCCCAGCCTCGCCCAGTTGGTGAGCACACTGCTGGCGGCGCACGGTGAGCCCCGCTCGGCCGCGGAGATCTCCGCCGAACTGGCCGCGGACCACCCGTCGCGCAACTCCAACATCAATGTCGTACGCAACGCGCTGGAGCTTCTCGTCGCCAAGTCCGAGGCCCACCGCGCCAAGCAGAAGAAGTCCGTCTTCTACACGCACGCCGGACGGGACGACGCCGCCGCGCCCGCCCCCGCCCCGGACGCCACACCGGCCGCGGGCTGATGCGGCGCGTCGCACAAGTGATCAGGGTGCGCCCGGAGAAGGCCGCCGAGTACCGGGAACTGCACCGGGCGGTCCCGGAGCCGGTGCTCGCCCGGCTGCGCGCCGCCCATGTCGCCAACTACTCGATCCATCTGCTCGGCGACCGGCTGTTCAGCTATTTCGAGTACCACGGCGACGACTTGGCCGCCGACCTCGCGGCGCTGGCCGACGACGAGGCCACCCGGGAGTGGTGGAAGACGACCGACCCCTGCCAGGAACCGGTCCCCGAGGCCGCGCCCGGCGACTGGTGGACGCCGATGGAGCCGGTCTTCCTCATGGAGTAGCCGTCCCCGCCCGCCGGCGCGGTCCCGGGGGAGCACCGGATCGATCACCCGGGCGGCGGGCCGCCCGGCGGCGCCGACGGCGTCAGAGCCGCGCCGCCTCGTGCTCGGCCATGCGCCGGAACTCACCGAGGTCGTAGTTGGCCAGGGTCGAGTCGAGATTGGTCAGCGCGCCCAGATGCTCCACGAACCCCTTCGGGTCGTACTCGACCTGGAGCGTCACCCGGCTCTCCGCGTCACCGAGGCGGTGGAAGGTGACCACCCCCGCGTGGTGCACGCCCTTCGAGGTCCGCCACGCGATGCGGTCCTCGGGGACGACCTCGGTCAGCTCCGCCACGAAGCTCTTGTCGGCGCCGGGCAGCGAGACCTGCCAGGCGAACAGCGAGGCGTCGATGCGCTCCACGTGCTTGACATGGCTGAGGAAGGAGGGCCAGCGCTCGACGTCCTTCCACAGCGCCCAGCTCACGGCGACGGGCGCCTTGATGTCGACGGCTTCGATCAGTGAGGACGGCATTCGAGTTCTCCTCCTGGGGTGCGGGACGGCCTCGTCTGCCATCCGGTACCCCCGCGACCGCCTTTCACCGCCCGTCCACCCGGGCGCTCCTATGTGTCGATAGTCATTCTCCGGCGTTCCTGGGACATCCCTTACGTAACCTTCGAACGGGTGACCTTCAGCCTGACGCCCGGCGATGACAGGCTGTCCTCCGTACGACACACCACACGTCCCGGAAACACACAGGAAACACCTGCGCACCAGGCGTCACCGCGCGACCAAGCACCGCCGCACCACCTGGCACGACCGCACCACCGACCGAAGATCAGTACGAGAGGTACCCGTGATCCCGAACACCCTCGACACCCCCCGCGACCACCTGTCACGGTCCGCTCCGGACTGGTGGCGCGAAGCCGTGGTCTACCAGGTGTACGTCCCGAGCTTCGCCGACTCGGACGGCGACGGGATCGGCGATCTCCGCGGGATCACGGACCGGCTCGACCATCTCGCCGGTCTCGGCGTCGACGCCCTGTGGCTCACCCCCTTCTACCCCTCTCCCTGGACCGACGCCGGCTACGACGTCTCCGACTACCGGGGCGTCGACCCGCGCCACGGCACCCTCGACGACTTCCGCGGTCTCGTACGGCGCGCCCATGGCCTGGGCCTCAAGATCATCGTCGACGTCGTGCCCAACCACTGCTCCGACCAGCACCCCTGGTTCGTGGAAGCGCTCGCCTCCCCTCCCGGTTCACCCGCGAGGGACCGCTTCATCTTCCGGGACGGGCGGGGCCCGGACGGCACCCTGCCGCCCGCCGACTGGAGGTCGAAGTTCGGCGGCGGCGCCTGGACACGGGTGCCGGACGGCCAGTGGTACATGCACATCTTCTCCGCCGAGCAGCCCGATCTGAACTGGGAGAATCCGGACGTCCTGGCGGACTTCGAGGGGATACTCCGCTTCTGGCTCGACCTCGGCGCCGACGGCTTCCGGATCGACGTCGCCCACGGCCTGCGCAAGGACCTCGTGGAGCCCCTGCGGGACACCGGCGGCCGCGACTCGGCCTCCCTGAACTCCCCGCCCGAAGGTGAGGACCACCCCTTCTGGGACCGCGACGAGGTGCACGACATATACCGGGCCTGGCGCAAGATCATCGACTCCTACGCACCGCCCCGGATCACCGTCGCCGAGGCGGGTGTCAGCGCGGCCCGGCTGCCCCTCTACACCCGGCCCGACGAACTGCACCAGGCATTCAACTTCTTCCATCTGCGCTGTCCCTGGGACGCCGGGGAGTTCCGGAAGGTCATCGACACCTCCCTGACCGGAGCCCGAGCCGTCGGCACCCTGCCCACCTGGGTGCTCTCCAACCACGACGTCGTACGCCACCGCACCCGCTACTCCCTCCCGCAGGGCATCGACTACCGCGCCTGGCTGTCCGGCGGCGGCACCGACCCCGCGCCGGACGAGGCCCTCGGCCACCGGCGCGCCAGGGCGGCGGTGCTCCTGACCCTCGCCCTGCCCGGCAGCGCGTACCTCTACCAGGGCGAGGAGCTCGGCCTGCCCGAGGTCTCCGACCTGCCCCTCGACGCGCTGCGCGACCCCATGTGGGAGCGGACCGGACGCACCACCAAGGGCCGCGACGGCTGCCGTGTCCCCATCCCGTGGACCCGCTCCGGCAGCAGCCACGGATTCGGTCCCGGCGGGAGCTGGCTCCCGCAGCCGGCCGGCTGGGGCGAACACGCGGTGGAGATCCAGGCCGGGCTGCCGGACTCCTTCCTGGAGCTGTACCGCTCCGCCCTGTCCGTACGCACCCGCTTCCGGGGCGACGAGTCGTTCGCCTGGCTGCCCGCCCGCGACGATGAACTCGCCTTCCGCAAGGGCCGGTTCGAATGCCGGATCAATCTCTCGCAGCAGCCGCTGCCGCTGCCGGACGGCGCCGTGCTGCTCGCCAGCGACAGCCTGGAGGGCGGTGTGGCCGGGCCCGACACCGCCGTATGGACGGCGGCGGCGGACGGCTGACCGGCGCGTAATCGCGGTCCGGGGCTCCTTTCCGTGGCACTGCCCGCACAGAGCGTGGGCGCTGTCCCGCGCTCCGTGCGGTGTGTCACCCGAATGGCCGAACCCGGTCTGATCCGCTCGAAGCCCAGCAGGGCGCGTGCGGTGCTCCTTTGTCCCCCGGATGGGCCAAAGGGGCGTTTCCACCTGTTGCCGCCCGCCGTCAGCAGGTGCCGCATGGAGTTAACGCGAGTCAGCAGACGCGCGGGGATACCGGACCCCGCCGGCTCGCCGCCAAGGAGTGATCACTGATGGCAGCCGACGATGTCTTCCACCACGTGGGCGAACTCACGGGGCTGACCGCCTACGACGCAGCCGGGGAGAAGATCGGCAGTGTCGAGCAGGCATACCTCGACAACGAGACCGGCCGCGCCGAGTGGGTGACGGTCAAGACCGGGATGTTCGGCATGAAGGAGTCCTTCGTGCCCCTGGCGGGCGCCCGCCGCGACGAGAACGGGCTTCGCGTACCGCACGCCAAGGAGCTGGTGAAGGACGCCCCGCGTATGGACGCCGACGAGCACCTCGACGTCGCTCAGGAGCAGGAGCTGTACGACCACTACGGTCTCACCCGCCCCAGCGGGCGCAGCGGCTCGCCGGGCATGAGCCCCGCCGCCGGCACCCCCGCCAAGGAAGGCATGACCGGCCGGGAGGACATGGGCGACGGCGGCCGGGGCCGGGCCGATGCCACGGGCACCGCGGCTGCCTCGGGCACCGCCGCCGGGACCGACACCTCCGCGGCGGCCACCGCTCCCGCCACCGGTCGCGGTGAGGAGGAGATGGTGCGCTCGGAGGAACGGCTCCGGGTGGGCACCGAGGAGCACGAGTCCGGCCGGGCACGTCTCCGGAAGATCGTGGTGACCGAGAACGTCACGACCACCGTGCCCGTCACCCACGAAGAGGTCCGGGTCGTGCGCGAGCCCATCAAGCCGGGCGACCGCACCGTCGGCCGGGCCCCGATGGGCAACGCCGAGACCGAGGTGATCCTGCACGCCGAGGAGGCGGTCGTCCGCAAGGAGGCCGTCCCGGTGGAGCGTGTGCATCTGGAGACGGAGAAGGTCACCGAGCAGAAGGAGGTGTCGGCCGACGTCCGCAAGGAACAGGTCGAGTTCGACGCCCCCGGTCAGGACGACAGGCGGCGCGGCGGCGGGCGCGGTCCCAGCCACTGAACCTCCGGACGCCGCACATTCGGCGTGGGGGGGGGGGGGGGGGGGGGGGGGGGGGAGGCGAAAACCCGCGGCCCCCCCCCCGGCCCCTTCCTCCCACAGGCGTGGCATCCGCTCCCCCCAAACCAAGCGCTGTAGTTTCTCC
>NZ_JBVJNN010000084.1:0-8449 GCF_055583685.1 Streptomyces sp. NPDC104581 | reverse complement strand
GCACCACCCCCCCCCCCCCCCCCTCCCCCCCCCCCCACCCCCCCCCCCCCCCCCCCCCCGCCCCCCCCCCCCCCCCCCCCCCCCCCCGCGTCCGGAGGGGGTCAGACCGCGTCGGCCAGCGACAGGGTGTGCAGCATCTCGGGCGGGCCCGGACGCGCGTAGTACCAGCCCTGTGCCGTGTCGCAGCCCAGCCTGCGCAGGTGGTCGGCCTGCGTGCCGGTCTCCACGCCCTCCACCGTCACGGCCAGTTCCAGGCTGTGCGCGAGCGAGACGATCCCTTCGACGATCTTGATGTCGACGGCGTCGGCCGGGTGCTGCTGCATCCCCTGGGTGAAGGACCGGTCCAGCTTGAGCACGCTCACCGGGAGCCTGCGCAGATTGGCGAGGTTGGAGTAGCCGGTGCCGAAGTCGTCGAGCGCGATGTCGACGCCCATCTCGGCGAGCTGCCGCAGCGGTTTGAGCAGATCCTCGTCCGCGCCGATCAGCGCGGACTCGGTGACCTCCAGACAGAGCGAGCCCGGAGCGAGGCCGACCCGCTCCAGCACCTCCACCGTGTCGGCGACGAGGCCCGGGTGGTGGAGCTGGGCCGGAGAGAGGTTGACGTTGATCCGCACCGGGCCGGCGAACGAGCCGGCCGCCACCTCCTCCTGCCACGCCCTGGCCTGCCGTACGGACTGCTCCAGCACCCAGCGCCCGAGCGGCACGATCAGCCCGGTGTGCTCGGCGAGCGGGATGAACCGGTCGGGGCCGAGCACCCCGTGGGTGGGGTGGCTCCAGCGCACCAGCGCCTCGGCGCCGTGCACCTTGCCGTCGGCGAGATGCACCAGCGGCTGGTACTCGATGAAGAACTCGCCGCGCTCCAGCGCGGTCGGCAGGGCCGTGGTGAGCCCGTGCCGGGTGATGGCGCGGGCGTCGGCCTCGGCGTCGGCGTGCTCGAAGCGGTTGCCGCCCGCCGACTTGGCCCGGTACATCGTGATGTCGGCGCTGCGCAGCACCTCCGCCGCGGTGAACTCCCCCGCCTTGCCCTCCACGATGCCGATGCTGCCCCGGACGGTGAACTCACGGCCGTCCAGGCTGATCGGGGTGGCGAGCGCGCCGAGGATACGGGAGGCGAGGTCGTTCACCTCGCGTACGGAGTCGGGCCCCGTGGTCAGCGCCACGAACTCGTCGCCGCCGAGCCTGGCGACCATCTCGCCGGGCGCCGTCGCGCAGCTCTGGAGCCGGTCGGCGACCTCGACGAGCATCCGGTCCCCGGCGGAGTGGCCGAGGCTGTCGTTGATCGCCTTGAAGCCGTCGAGATCGAGGTAGCACAGGCCGAAGCGGGTCGGCCGCGGGGTGGCCGGGGTGGCCTTGGCGGCGCCCTTCGCCGTCTCTCCCGCGGGCTCCTTGGCCGGCTCCCTGGCGGGGGCGAGGGCCTTCTCCAGGCGCTCGAAGAACAGCGTCCTGTTGGGCAGTCCGGTGAGGGCGTCGTGGGTCGCCTCGTAGCGCAGCCGCAGATTGAGCAGCCGCCGCTCGGTGGTGTCCTCCAGCAGCGCCAGCTGGTACTGCGGCACTCCGTCGACGTCCCTGAGCAGCGAGACCGTCAGATTGGTCCACAGGACGGTGCCGTCGTTGCGGAAGAAGGGCTTCTCGGTCCGGAAGCTCTCCCGTTCGCCACGGACCAGCTCGCCGTGCATCCGCCAGACCTGTGGTCCGTCGTCGGGGTGCACCCACTCGCTGACGTTCCTGCTGCGGACATGGTGTTCGAGACCGCCGAGCATCTGCGTGAGGGTGTTGTTGACCTCCAGCACCTGGCCGTCGAGGTCGGCGATGCCGATGCCGATCGCGGCGCCCTCGAACACCGCGCGGAACCGGGCCTCGGTGGCGTGCAGCGCGTCCTCGGCGACGCCGCGCGCCGTGAGCGCGGAGCGCGCGATGGCCTCCTGCTCGGTGAGGGTGCGTTCGCGCAGCGCCAGCGCGAACCCGGCGGCGAGCGCGTGCTGGAGCCGGGCGCAGCGAGCCCGCAGCTCCTCGGCGGCCAGTTCGCCGGCCGGGTCGGCCGGCGCGCCGCAGTAGAGCACCAGATAGGCGTCGACGACGCCCAGGGAGCGGGCGAGCGTCTCGGGGTCCGTGCAGTGCACGGCCACCAGGGCGGCCCCTACGCCGTGCGCGGGCGCGGCGTCGAAGATCTTCTCGTGCAGGGCGTCCCTCAACCGGCGTGCCAGGGGCAGCAGATGCTGCTCGAACTCGGGCCGGGTCAGTGACGTGGCCGTCGCCGGGAAGATCGCCCGGCTCCAGATCGTCGCGAACCGCCTGAGCCGGTCCTCCAGTCCGTCCGGTTCCGCCGCTTCGTCGGGGACCTCCGCCGGTACCATCACGCCTTGCGTCCCACGCCGGCGAACCCGGACGACGCGTACGGGTCCTCCGGGCCGTCGGGGCTCTCGGGCCGCCAGTTCCCCATGGGCACCAGTCCGGGCTCGACGAGGTCGCAGCCGTCGAAGAACCGGGCGATCTCCTCACGGGTCCGCATGACCAGCGGGTTGCGGATGTCCTTGTAGACGCCGACGGTGCCGGCCACCTTCTCCTGGGGCAGCGGGATGCCCGCGTACGAGGCGTGGCACAGGACGACGAGGCTGCCGGGGGCGAGGGCTCCGATCAGCTCGGCGACGGCCTGGGCGGGCTTGTCCTCGTCCTCCAGGAAGTGCAGGACGGAGACCAGCAGCAGGCCGACCGGCCGGCTCAGGTCGAGGAGACCCGAGACCTCGGGGCTGTCGAGGATCTGCCGCGGTCTGCGGAGATCGGCGGCCACGACCCCGGCGTTGTCGTTGCCTTCGAGCACCGCCTTGCTGTGTGCCACGGCGACCGGGTCGTGGTCGACATAGACCACCCTGGCGTCCGGTTCGGCGGACTGGGCGACCTCGTGGACATTGCCGAACGTCGGGATGCCGGAGCCGATGTCGAGGAACTGGGTCACGCCCTCGCCCACGGCGAAACGGACGGCGCGGCGCATGAACGCCCGATTCGCCTGCATGATCTTGGGAAGTCCCGGCATGAACTCCATTGCCTTACGGGCCGCTTCCCTGTCCACTTCGAAATTGTGCGAACCGCCCAAATAGTAGTCATAAATGCGGGAAACGCTCGGCACCGATATGTCGATGCCTTGCGGTGCCCAGGCGGGACGCTCCATCGAGATCTCCAACAAGTCGCCATGGGTGAACGGCCTTGTACATGGCCGGTGTTCGAGCCGAGGCTACTGATCGCCCGCCAAGAGAGCGAGCTGAAACGGAAATTAGCGGTCCGTTCTCGGTCACACCCGAACCCTGACACGCAAACGGTCCGCCGTCACGCACGGGGGCGTGACGGCGGACCGGTCGGTCGGAGGCGCGACGTGGGGACTACTTGGGCGCTCCGACCAGCTTGGAGTCGGGAGCGACGGCGTACCAGGTGCCGCCGACGCCCTGACCATTGGTGTCACCGGGCTCGGCATCGCCGGCGAAGGTGTAGATCGGCCAGCAGTCGATGGTCTGCTGCTTGATTCCGTCCGGCCGGTCGAACGTGACGAAGCCCTTCTTGATGATGCCTTCGGTGTCGTTCTTGTCGACCGGGGCGACGACCGGCCACTTTTCGAGGCAGGCCCCGGTGCAGGCGGTCTTCATCGGCCACGCGCTGTCCTTCTTGAACCGATATACCGTCATACCCTGGGAATCCACGACGATTTCACCGAGCTTGGGATCCTTTCGCACGGACAGCCCGGCGAGATCCGCCTCGGAGGCACCGGCCTCGTCGTCCCCGGAGGCACCGAGGGCGGCCTTCTTGCCGTCGGGAGCGGAGGCGAACCAAGTGCCGCCCACACCCTGGCCGTTGGCGTCACCGGGGTTGACGTCCTTGGCGTAGCGGTACATGGGCCAGCCGCCGAGGGTAAGTTGCTTGGTGCCGTCGGCGCGGGTGACCTCGCCGATCTTCGACGCGTCGGTGCCCGCCGCCGCCTTGACGTCACCCGCGGCGACGACCGGCCACGCCTTCTCGCACTCACCGGCACAGTTCGACTTGGGCGGCTCGGCGGTGTCGTTGTCGAACCGGTAGAGCGTCATGCCCTCGCTGTCGGTGACGACCTCGCCGAGCTTCTTGCTGTCCCACACGGCGAGTTGACCGGCCGTCCTGGGCTCCGCCGCCGATTCGTCGCCGTAGCCGGCGTCCGAGCCGTAGCCGCCGTCGGCGGGTGCGGCGGCGCCGACCGCCTGGCCGTTGGGGCTCTCGCCCTTCTCCTGACCGCACGCCGTCGTCAGGACCAGTACGGCCACCGCGGTCACCGCGAGCGAGGCGTTCCGCCAGGTGTTCATGTCAACTCCCGTATTTCGTAGGCCAGTTGGGGCGCCAGGCCGCGCCGTTCATGGCCCTATGTACGCGTGGGAGGGTGAGGAGCGTTCAACGGGCTTCAAAGAATCTTCAGAAAGAAACGCGGAAAGCCCCGATTCCCCACGATCAGGCGAATCCAGCAGCATTTCGGCATGCCGCAGGCGGTGTTGATTCATGCTGCCGCCGTGAACCGATCACTTGTCGTACGGACCCTCGTGGTCACGGGGCTCCTGTGGATAGTCAGCACGCCCGTGCCGGCCGCGGCGGATGTCTGCGTCTCGGCCTGGACCGGGCCGGGCGGTGCGGGCGCGGTCGTCGTCATCGGAGACGGGCCCTGCCGGCCCTCACCGCCCCCTCCACCGCCGCCGCCTCCCGAACCCCCGCCGGAGCCGCCGCCCCCTCCCCCGCCGCCGTCGCCCGAGCCCCCGCCGGAACCCTCACCGCCACCACCGCCCACACCCGAACCCGAGCCCGAGCCGCCCGTGGTCGCCGAGCCCGCGCCCGTACCACCGCCGGTCGCGCAGCCGCCGGTCCGGCCCGTGGCGGACCCGCCCGCCCCGCCGTCACCGCCCGCTCCCCCACCGTCACCGGAGCCCTCGCCACCGCCGCCTCCGCCCAAGGCCGATCCGCCGGAGGTACGGGTCCTGCCCGCGTACAAGGCGCCGGTCCGCAAGCAGCCGACGAACAGCACGTCCGTCGTGATGCTCATGCTGCTGCTCACGGCGCCCGCGGTCCTCGCCGCCGCCATCCTTCGCCCCCGTTCCCGCTAGCTGACGGAGACCCATGTCGGAATGGCTTGTCCTGACCATCGCGATGGCCGCCGCCTGCGCGGTCGTCGTGACCATCGTCCTCATCAACAACCGGCGGGTCCCGGCCGACGACGACCCATCGGAGAGCCCTGACGTCCTCGAATACATGACGATGATGATCGGCGTGGTCTACGCGATCGTGCTGGGCCTGGCGATCGCGGGCGTCTGGGAGGCGCGCGGCGGCGCACAGGAGTCCGTGCGCCAGGAGGCGCAGGCCCTGCACGAGGTGCAGGCGCGGTCGGAGGTCTATCCGGCCGAGGTCCGCGACCGGATCCGGGGCGACGTCGACGCGTACGTCTCCTATGTGGTCGACACCGAGTGGTCCCACATGTCGGAGCACAACAGCCTCAGCGAGAAGGGCACGGCGCTGCTGGAGCAGGTGCGGCGGAGCGTCACCGACTACGTGCCGGCCGACGACCACGAGGCGCAGGCGTACCAGCCGCTGGTCGACGAGGTGGCGGCGGCCGACGACGCGCGGGGCGCCAGGGGCGAGAACGCGGGTGCGACGATGCCGGGGGTCGTCTGGTTCGGCCTGATCACCGGCGCCGTCGTGACGGTCGGGCTGATCTTCACCCTCCAGATCCGCCGTTCCTGGCGGGAACTGCTGCTGGCGGGTCTCTTCAGCGCGCTGATCGCGTTCCTGCTCTTCCTCATCTGGGACTTCGACGCGCCGTACGGCCGGGGCATCTCGGCGACGGCGGCCCCCTTCGCCGACCTCTTCCCGCACATCCGTTCCTGAGCGGGAGACCGGGACCGCCGGACGGGCTCGACGGGCCCGTCCGGCGGTCGGGGCGGGCCCCGGACGGCGGCGGTCGGGGCGCGCGGCCGGTCGGGTGACAGGACAACCCGTTCGCCGGACTGCGATCGCGGCGGTGACAGCACACTCCTAGCGTGCCGGGTATCGAGGTGCATTTCCCGCCATCCGCGGAAATCAGTTCCGCACTGCCCCTCGGAGACCCGGAGGATCGACCATGCGCGCGATACGTGCCGCGTCCGCCGCTCTGCTGGGAGCGGCCGCACTCGCACTGACCACGCCTGCCGTGGCCATGGCCACGGCGGCGGCCCCCGACCCGCCGTTCGATTTCGCCGTCACCCCCTCGGTCGTCGCCGCCGGCGGGGAGGTGACCCTCACGGTCACCGGTTGCAGCAGCACCGCCACCGCCGAGTCCGGTGTGTTCGACGACACCCCCGTCCCCTCCGGCGGTTCGGCGCGCGCCTCCGTCTTCTGGGACGCCAAGCCCGGCGCGATGTACGAGGTGACCTTCGTCTGCAACGGCGAGGAGGGCACCACCGACCTCACCATCGCGGGCGGCACCCCGTCCCCGACGCCGTCCCCGACCGTGACGCCGACCGGGACGGTGACTCCCACCCCGACCCGGACGACGACCCCGTCACCGACCAGGACCGGCTCCACCAGCTCCACGGCGATCGCGCCTCCCGGTGGTGTCAAGGGCGGCCTCGGCGGCAGCTTCATGGGCATGAACGGCACGGAACTCGCGATCGGCAGCGGGCTGGTCACCGCGGCGACCGTCGGCACCGTCCTCGTAGTGCGCCGTCGCTCGGCGAACCGACTGCACTGACCCCCCGACCGTCACCCGCTCCCCCGCCGGTAAGCGGAGCGGACGGAACGGCCGTCGCCCCGAGTCCTCTCATGGACTCGGGGCGACGGCCGTTCGACGTGCGGATCTCCGGCCGGGTCAGACGAGCGCGTTGCCCGCACGGCGGCGGCGTGCGATGAAGTACGTGCCGCCGACCGCCGCGGTACCCACCAGACCCGCTCCGACCGCCATCTCGGTCGAGCTGGGGCCGATGGAGCCGCCGAGGCCGCCCTCCGCGCCCTGGCCGGCGAGCACCCGGAAGCGGTGGGTCGCGATGCGGCTGTTGTCGCTGCACTTGACGGAGAGGTTGTAGTCGCCGGGCGTGGCGTGGTTGTGGATACGGGCCCTGGCCTCCGAGTGGCCCGAGGAGTTCACCGAGAGCTGCGCCGTGGGGAAGGCGTTGGACGTGACGGTGCCGCCGTGGCCGCAGCCGTCGACGGTGATGTGCAGCGTTCCGCCCTGGTGAACGGCGAACGGGTTGACGCGGACGTTGGTCGGGCCGTTGGTTGCCCCGGCCAGTGGGGCGGAGAGCGCCACGGCGGCGCAGGCCGCGGCAGTCACCATGAGAGCGCGTGAAGCACGCATCGTTGAGCCTCCAGCGGAAGACGCCCCAAAGCGGTGCTCCGGGAATTCGACGAGTACGCCCTCCATGACGAACCATCACCAACTGGTGCTCTCCCTGCATTTCGGCACTGGTCCACCCCGGTGAGGCGACACGCCGACAGGACGCGATCCGGCCTGACGGACCCGCAGGTCACAGACCGTCAGAAGTTTTTATATGACGACTACTCGAATGGGGCAGCGGCACGGGCGCGGACGGCCGCACCACCCATTCGCCCTCCAGCTCTCGCGGGCACGGACGTCCGCGCCTAGCGTGCGTGACAGGCGCCCAGGAAGGGAGAACCATGGGCCTTGCGCGCATCGGCTCGGAGTCGGGGAAACGCTCGCCCTGGGGCGTGCTGGCTCTCGTCATGCTCTCTGGTCTCGCACTGATGCGGAACGGGGCCGACGTGTCCCTCGGACCGCCCCAGCCGGCCTCGGCGGCGGCGCTGGACACCCGGCAGGAGCGGGTGACCGAGCCGGGGACCGTCCCCATCGTGAAGCCCCTGCCGTACGCCCCCATGTCCCGTGTGACGATTCCGGCCATCAAGGTCGACGCGCCCGTGATGGACGTGGGGCTCGACCCGGAGGGCTGGATCGCCGCCCCGCCCCCGCAGGACGCGAACATGGCGGGCTGGTACCAGAACGGTGTCGCCCCCGGCCAGCGCGGTACCGCGGTGGTCGTGGGTCACGTCGACAACCAGGCGGGCCCGGCCGTCTTCTACGGTCTCGGCTCGCTGAGCAAGGGCGAGCACATCGAGGTCACCCGGTTCGACGAGCGGGTGGCGGTGTTCGAGATCTACGGCGTCGAGGTGTTCTCCAAGGACGACTTCCCGGGAGCGCGGGTGTACGGCGACACCGGCCACTCCGAGCTGCGGGTGATCACCTGCGGCGGCGGCTACTCGAAGGCGGGCGGCTACGACGGCAACGTCGTGGTCTTCGCCCGGCTGGTGGAGACCCGCTGAGCGGACGGGTCCGTCCGGTACGGAGCGGGTGGGGGGGGGGGCGCCGCCCCACCCGCCGCCGTGTGTCAGCGCTTCGGTGGGGTGATGCCGTATCCGCGCCTCGGTACCGTGAGGGTGTACCCCCTCTTCCTAAAAACCGGAA
>NZ_JBVJNN010000083.1:0-8504 GCF_055583685.1 Streptomyces sp. NPDC104581 | reverse complement strand
GCCTGCTCCAGGATGACGTGCGCGTTCGTCCCGCTCATGCCGAACGAGGACACACCCGCCCGCCTCGGCCGATCCTCCCCCACCGCCCACGGAGTATTCTCCCTGAGCAGCTCAACGGCCCCCGCCGACCAGTCCACATGCGGCGTCGGCTCGTCCACGTGCAGGGTGCGCGGGAGCACGCCCTCCCGCATCGCCATGACCATCTTGATCACACCGCCCACACCGGCAGCCGCCTGCGTGTGCCCAAGGTTCGACTTCAACGACCCCAACCACAACGGAGCGCCCTCCGGTCGGTCCTGACCGTAAGTAGTGAGGATGGCCTGCGCTTCGATCGGGTCGCCGAGTGCGGTGCCGGTGCCGTGCGCCTCCACGGCCTGGACGTCCGCCGCCGAGAGCCCCGCGTTGGCGAGCGCCTGGCGGATCACCCGCTGCTGCGACGGACCGTTCGGAGCCGTGAGCCCGTTCGACGCACCGTCCTGGTTGACCGCCGAACCCTTTACCACCGCCAGCACCTGGCGGCCGTTGCGCACCGCGTCCGACAGCCGCTCCACGAGCAGCAACCCGACACCCTCGGACCAGCCGGTGCCGTCCGCACCGGCCGCGAACGGCTTGCACCGGCCGTCCGGAGCCAGCCCGCCCTGGCGTGTGAACTCCGTGAAGCATCCGGGCGCCGCCATGACCGTCACACCACCGGCCAGCGCGAGCGACGACTCGCCGTTCCGCAGTGACTGGCACGCCAGGTGCAGCGCGACCAGCGACGACGAACACGCCGTGTCGATCGTGAGCGCGGGGCCCTCCAGGCCGAACGTGTAGGAGACACGGCCCGACGCGACGCTCAGCGCGCTCCCGATACCGACCTGGCCCTCGAACCCCTTGGGGGTGTCGGTGAGCCGGGACAGGTAGTCCTGCGAGATGACACCGGCGAAGACACCGGTGTCGCTTCCCTGGAGTGACATGGGGTCGATGCCGGCCCGCTCGAACGCCTCCCAGGACGTCTCCAGCAGCAGCCGGTGCTGCGGGTCCGTCGCCACCGCCTCGCGCGGACTGATCCGGAACAGCTCCGGGTCGAACTTGGCGGCGTCGTAGAGGAAGCCACCGGACGACGTCGCGGAAGTGCCGGTCCGCTCGGGGTCCGGGTCCAGCAGCCGTTCGATGTCCCAGCCGCGGTCGGTCGGGAAGTCACCGATGCCGTCACGCCCTTCGGCGAGGAGCTGCCACAGCTCCTCCGGGGAGGAGACCTCACCGGGGAAGCGGCAGGCCATGCCGATGATGGCGATCGGCTCGTCGTACGAGACCGGCGCCACCGCGTCGGCCTCGACTGCCGGCAGCGTGCCGAGCAGCTCCGTGAGGAGGAAGCGGGCCGTCAGGATCGGAGTCGGATGGTCGAAGATCAGGGTCGTCGGGAGCTGGAGGCCGGTGGAGGCGGTGAGCCGGTTGCGTACCTCGACGGCGGTCAGCGAGTCGAAACCCAGCTCCCGGAACGTGCGGTCGGCCTCGATGGCCGCCGCGTCGCCGCGTACGAGCACGGTCGCCACATGGCTCCGCACCAGGTCCAGCAGGTGACGCTCCCGCTGCTCGGGGGCCAGCGCGGACAGCGACTCCGCGAGGGAGCCGCCCTTGCCCGCGGAAGCGGCCGTACCACGGGCCGCCCGGGACACACTCGCGCGCCGGGGCTGCACCAGCGCGCGCAGGAGCGGTGGCGGGGTCGCCGAGCCCAGAGCCTGGGTGTCCAGTCCGGTCGGCAGCAGGAAGGGCAGGTTCTCGGCCAGTCCCACGTCCAGCAGCGCCAGCCCCTGGGGGGTGGTCAGGGGTACGACTCCCGCGCGGCTCACCCGCGCCACATCCGCGCCGCCCAGGTGCTGCGTCATCCCACTGGACTCGGCCCACAGGCCCCACCCGAGTGAGGCGGCCGGCAGACCCCGGCGGTGGCGATGGGCGGCCAGGGTGTCCAGGAAGACGTTCGCCGACCCGTAGTTGGCCTGTCCCGGCGCACCGAATGTCGCGGCGGCGGAGGAGAAGAGGACGAACGCGTCGAGGTCGGACTCCGCTGTGAGTTCGTGGAGATTCCAGGCTGCGTCGACCTTGGGGGCGAGGACGCCGGTGAGCTGCTCGGGGGTGAGACGGTCGACCGTCGCGTCGTCGAGGACACCCGCGGTGTGGATGACGGCGGTGAGGGGGTGCTCGGCGGGGACGGTGTCCAGCAGCGCGGTGAGCTGCTCCCGGTCGGCCGCGTCGCACGCGGCGATACGTACGTCGGCCCCCAGCGCCGTCAGCTCCTCCCGAAGCTCCCGCGCTCCTCTCGCGTCCGGGCCGGACCTGCTGGTCAGCAGCAGGTGCCGGACGCCGTGCTCCGTGATCAGATGGCGGGCCGTCAGCGCGCCGAGCGTGCCGGTGCCGCCGGTGACCAGGACGGTGCCGTCGGAGCGCAACGCGGACGGCAGCGTCAGCACGACCTTGCCGATGTGCCGCGCCTGGCTCAGGTAGCGCAGCGCCTCCGGTGCGCGCCGGATGTCCCACGCGGTGACTGGAAGCGGGGTCAGTACCCCCTCCTCGCACAGCGTACGGAGCTCCTCCAGCATCTCCTGGATACGCTCGGGCCCCGCGTCGCCCAGGTCGAACGCCTGGTAGACGGTGCCCGGGTAGGCCTCGGCGACGGTCTCGGAGTCACGGATGTCCGTCTTGCCGATCTCGATGAAGCGTCCGCCGTCGGAGAGCAGCCGCATCGACGCGTCGGCGAAGTCCCCGGCGAGCGAGTTGAGTACGACGTCGACACCGGCACCCCCCGTCGCGCCGCGGAAGTGGTCCTCGAAGTCGAGGGTGCGTGACGACGCGATGTGCGCGTCATCCAGGCCGTGCGCGCGCAGGACATGCTGCTTGCCGGTGCTCGCGGTCGACAGGACCTCGACCTGCCAGTGCCGCGCGAGCTGGAGCGTGGCCATGCCGACGCCACCGGCGCCGGCATGGACGAGAAGCCGCTCGCCGGGCTCGATCGCGGCCAGGTCGACCAGGCCGTAGTACGCGGTGAGGAAGACGATCGGGACGGTGGCGGCCTCCGCGAAGGTCCAGCCCTGCGGGATACGTGTCAGCAGCCGGGCGTCCGTGACGGTCACCGGACCGGTGCTGGTGAACAGGCCCATGACCCGGTCGCCCACCGCGAGGTGGCTGACGTCCGGTGCCACCTCCAGCACCACACCGGCGCCCTCACCGCCGACGGCGCGTACATCGCTGACCATGCCGAGGGTGACGACGACATCGCGGAAGTTCAGGCCCGCCGCGCGGACGGCGACCCGCACCTCACCGGGTGCCAACTCCGCCGACGCCTCGGGCGACTCGACCAGAGCGATGTGGTCCAGGGTCCCCTGCCCCGTCACACCGAGGCTCCAGTCCGACACGCCCGCGGGGACGGTCAGCGCCTGCTCGGTCGAGAACCGGCCCAGACGGGCCGCGAGCGTCCGGCCCTCACGTACGGCCACCTGGGGTTCGCCGCCCAGCACGACGGCCGGAAGCACGGCTGCCGACTCCGGCTCACCGTCCACGTCGACCAGCAGGAACCTGTCCGGATGCTCCGACTGCGCCGAGCGCAGCAGTCCCCAGGCGGACGCGGACACGACGTCGGAGACCGGGTCCCCGGGCTCCGCCGCCACCGCCCCGGACGTCACCACGACGAGTCGTGCCGCCGCCAGTGATTCGTCACGCAGCCAGCGCTGGACGAGCGCGAGCAGGCGTGTGCCGAGCTGTCGCACCCGGGCCGGCACCGGCTCGTCGCCCGCCGCGTCCGTGCCGCGGTCCACGACGGGAAGAAAGATCGTCGCCGGTACGTCGGCTCCGTCCGCCAGCCGGTCGAGGTCCGTGGTTCCCTCGCACCCGACGGCCGCGGCCAACGAGTCGGCGAACCGCGCGGCGGAATCGGCCGCGTTCTCGGCGGTGCCGTTGCCAGTGCCGTTGCCGGTGCCGCCAGTGAGCGGTTCGAGAACGGCGCACGGGAGACCGCTCCCGGCGTCGGCCCCCGGAAGCGCGACGGGGGACCAGTCCAGGCTGAACAGCGTGTCGCGGTACGGATCGGACTCGCCGGCCCGGTGCAACTGGTCGACGTCGAGGGGCCGCAGGGTCAGCGTGTCGATATGTCCTACGGGCTGGCCTTCGGGGTCCGCGAGGGTGATCCGGGCGGTGGTGGGCGTCAGCCTGCGGACATGCGCCCGGACAGCCGAAGCGCCGGTGGCGTGCAGGTCTACTCCACTCCAGGAGAAGGGGAGTTGGGCCTTGCCCGCGTCGCCCGTGTTGCCGTCCCGAACTTCTGTGCCGGGGGTGAGGCCGAGGGCGTGGAGGGTGGCGTCGAGGAGTGCGGGGTGGATGCCGTAGCCGTCCGGGTCGGCGTCCTCGCCGAGCGAGATCTCCGCGTACACGTCGTCGCTGTCGCCCGAACGCCAGGCCGCCGTCAGACCCCGGAAGGTGGGGCCGTAGTGGTAACCGTGCGCGGCGAGATCGTCGTACAGCGTCTCGACGGGCAGCGCCTCCGCACCGGCCGGCGGCCAGGCCGTGAGGTCTTCGGCGGGGGCCGGGGCCGCGGTCGTGAGATGGCCGGTGGCATGCAGGGACCACGACTCGCCGTCCTCGGCGCGCGAGTGGACGGTGACCGGACGCCGTCCGCTCCCGTCCTCGTGGGCACCGGCGGTCACCTGGAGATGAACGCTGCCGGTCTCCGGCATGACGAGCGGGGCCTGGAGCGTCAGCTCCGCCAGATGGGGGTGGCCCGTGTGGTCACCGGCGTGCAGGGCGAGGTCCACGAACGCGGTGCCGGGCAGCAGCACGGCTCCCGCGACCGCGTGGTCGGCAAGCCATGGGTGCGTGCGCAGACTGAGGCTTCCGGTGAACGTGACGGCGCTCCCGCCGTCCGCGAGCTCCACTGCGGCACCGAGCAGGGCGTGCGCGGTACGGCGGAGCCCGAGACTCGCCGGATCGCCGCTGTTTGCCGGGGTGTTGAGCCAGTAGTGGTGGTGTTGGAAGGCGTAGGTGGGGAGGGTGGGGTGGTGACGGGAGGTGGTGGGGGTGGTGGGCCAGGTGAGGGGGGTGTGGTGGGTGTGGAGTGTGGCGAGGGCGGTGTGGAGGGTGTGCTGGTGGGGGTGTTTGGGGTGGAGGGTCCCGATGGCGGTGGTGTCGGGGAGGGTCTGGGTGGTGAGGGTGGTGAGGGTGGTGTCGGGGCCGAGTTCGAGATACGTGGTGGTGCCCGTGGCGTGCAGGTGTTCGGTGATGCCGGTGTAGTTGACGGCGTGGCGGAGTTGTTCGGTCCAGTAGTCGGGTGAGGTGGCTTGTTCGGGGGTGAGGGGGAGTGCGGTGCGGTTGGAGATGACCGGCAGGGTCGGGGGCTGGGGGGTGAGGGTGGTGAATGTGGCGCGGAAGGTGTCGAGGGCGGGGTCCATGTGGGCGGAGTGGAAGGCGTGGCTGACGTTCAGGGCGCGGGTGCGGATTCCGGCTTCACTGGCGCGGGTGTTGAGTGCCTCGATCTCGGCCACGGTTCCGGAGATGACGGTGTTGGTGGGTGAGTTGTGGGCGGCGATCTCCAGCCCGGTGCCTTCGAGAAGGGGGGTGATCTGGTCGGGGGTGGTGTGGAGGGTGAGCATGGTGCCCTGCCCGGGGGGGAGTTCTCCCATCAGCCGGGCGCGTGTTGCGACGAGGGTGGCGGCGTCGGTGAGGGTGAACACCCCGGCGATGTGGGCGGCGGTGAGTTCACCGATCGAGTGCCCCGCCAGCGCGTCGGGCCGCACCCCGTAGGACTCCACCAGCCGGTAGAGAGCCGTCTCCAGCGCGAACAGGGCCGGTTGGGTGTAGGTGGTGTCGTGCAGGAGGTCGGCTTCCGGCGTCCCGGGTTCGGCGAACATCACCGTCTGGAGTGGTGCCGGGAGGTGCGGGTCGAGGGCCGCGCAGACCTCGTCGAGCGCGTCGCGGAAGACGGGGTGGGCGGTGTAGAGGTCGTGTCCCATGCCCGGGTACTGGGACCCTTGGCCGGTGAACAGGACGGCGAGCTTGCCCGCCTGGTACCTGCCCGTCACACCCTGCGCGGTCGGGGTCCCGGCCGCGACGGCGGCCAGCGCGTCGGTCAGCTCCCCGCGCCCGGTACCGAACACGACGGCCCGGTGATCGAGTGTCGCCCGGGTGCCGGTGAGGGCGTTCGCGACGGCGGGGAGGTCGGTGTCGGGGTGGTCCTCCAGCCAGGCGTGCAGCCGCGAAGCCTGCCCGGCCAGCGCCTCGGCCGTATGACCGGACACCGGCCACACCACCACACCCGCAGTCCCCTTCGGGTCCGGTATGGAGCCGACCGGTTCGACCGGTTCAACGGCCGGGGCCTGCTCCAGCACCACATGCGCGTTCGTGCCACTCAGCCCGAAGGACGAGATGGCCGCCCGGAGCGGCCGTTCGGGATGCGACCACTCCTGCTGCTCCGTCAACAGACGGACGGTTCCGCTCGACCAGTCGATGTGGGACGACGGCTCGTCCACGTGCAGGGTGCGGGGGAGTACGCCCTCCCGCATCGCCATGACCATCTTGATAATGCCCGCGACACCGGCGGCGGCCTGCGTGTGCCCGATGTTCGACTTCAGCGAACCCAGCCACAGCGGAGCGTCCTCCGACCGGCCCTCGCCGTACGTCGCCAGCAGCGCCTGTGCCTCGATCGGGTCACCGAGGGCGGTGCCGGTGCCATGCGCTTCGACCGCGTCGATGTCGGCAGGCGTCAGCCCGGCATTCACGAGGGCCTGGCGGATGACGCGTTGCTGCGAAGGTCCGTTGGGTGCGGTCAGACCGTTCGACGCACCGTCCTGGTTCACCGCCGATCCGCGCAGGACGGCGAGCACCTGATGTCCATTGCGCTGGGCGTCCGACAGCCGCTCCACCAGCAGCAGCCCGACACCCTCCGCCCACCCGGTGCCGTCGGCTCCGGCCGCGAACGGCTTGCACCGGCCGTCCGGCGCCAGCCCACGCTGCCGGCTGAACTCCACGAACGTGCCGGGAGTGGCCATCACCGTCACCCCGCCCGCGAGGGCGAGCGTGCACTCCCCCTGCCGCAGCGCGTGCGCGGCCAGGTGCAGCGAGACCAGCGAGGACGAGCACGCCGTGTCGACGGTGATCGCCGGGCCCTCAAGCCCGAACGCGTACGACACCCGGCCGGAGGCGATGCTGCCGGCGCTCCCGTTGCCGACATGTCCCTCGAAGCCGGCCGGGACCTGATGCATCAATCGGGAGGAATAGTCGTTGTACATCACGCCCGTGAAGACACCGGTACGGCTGCCGTGCAACGACTGCGGGTTGATCCCCGCCCGCTCGAAGGTCTCCCACGCCGTCTCCAGCAGCAGCCGCTGCTGGGGGTCCGTCGCCAGGGTCTCCCGCGGACTCATGTGGAACAGCTCGGGATCGAAGTCCGCGGCCTGCTCCAGGAACCCTCCCTCGCGTACGTACGACGTGCCGGGGTGATCCGGGTCCGGGTGGTAGAGGGACTCGATGTCCCAGCCGCGGTCGGTGGGGAAGCCACCGACCGCGTCCCTGCCGTCCGCGACCAGCTGCCAAAGGTCCTCCGGCGAACGCACCCCGCCCGGGAAGCGGCACGCCATCCCTACGATCGCGATCGGCTCGTGCTCCTGGGACTCGGCGTCGTGCAGCCTCTGCCGGGTCTGGTGCAACTCGGCAATGACGCGCGTGAGGTAGTCCCGAAGCTTGCCTTCGTCCGCCATTTGTACTGCTCCCATTGCCTTACCCGAATGGATTGCTGACCTTGACCGCGTCCCGGAGAGCCGAATTGGGCTCAGAGTCCGAGATCCTTGTCCAAGAAGCTAAAGAGCTCCTCATTGCTCGCTTCGCGGAGCGAATCGAGCACGTCCTCGCTGCTCTCGCGCGACCGTGCGCCGGGCACCGAGAGAGTCGACAGCAGCGCTTCGAGACGCTCCACGATGGCGACGCGTTCCGAGTCGTCCGCCGGCCTCGCCGAAAGCGCGGCGTCGAGACGGTTGAGGTCCTCGACGGTGACCAGTCCTCCGGCGGAAGCGCTTCGGACCGTGATCCGCGAGCGGAGGTACTCGGCGAGCGCGAGCGGTGTGGGGTAGTCGAACACGAGAGTCGCCGGAAGCGTCTGCTCGACAAGCGATCCCAGACGGTTGCGCAGTTGTACGGCGGTGAGGGAGTCGAACCCCAACTCCGAGAACGGGCGGGTGTGTTCGATCCCGTACCCGTTGTCGTGCCCGAGGACATCCGCGACCTCGCCCGTCACGAGCCCGAGCATTCGCTCCCCGCGCTTCTCGTCGTCCAGGCCGGCGAGCTCGGTGAGCAGACGGGAAGGCTGCTGCGCCGCGACTGCCGCTGTGGTCCGTCGTGTGCGGGCTAGTCCGTGGAGGATGGCGGGTGTGTTTGTTGTGTCGAGTCGGGTGGTGTTGATGGCGGTGGGGATGAGGTGGGGGTGGGTGGTTGCGGTGTTGAGGAGGGTGAGGGCTTGTTGGGTGGTGAGGGGGGTGATTCCGGTG
>NZ_JBVJNN010000082.1:0-8875 GCF_055583685.1 Streptomyces sp. NPDC104581 | reverse complement strand
GCCTGCGTGTGCCCAAGGTTCGACTTCAACGACCCCAACCACAACGGAGCGCCCTCCGGCCGCCCCTGACCGTAAGTAGTGAGGATGGCCTGCGCCTCGATCGGGTCACCCAGCGTCGTCCCCGTCCCGTGCGCCTCCACCGCCTGAACATCCGACGCCGACACCCCGGCATTGGCCAGCGCCTGACGGATCACCCGCTCCTGCGACGGACCGTTCGGAGCCGTCAGCCCGTTCGACGCACCGTCCTGATTGACCGCCGAACCCTTCACCACCGCGAGGACTTCGTGCCCGTTGCGTACGGCGTCCGACAGCCGCTCCACCAGCAGCAGCCCCACACCCTCCGACCAGCCGGTGCCATCGGCTCCGGCGGCGAACGGTTTGCACCGGCCGTCCGGTGCCAGCCCGCGCTGTTGGCTGAACTCCACGTATGTGCTCGGACTCGCCATCACCGTCACACCACCGGCCAGCGCGAGCGACGACTCGCCGCTGCGCAGCGACTGGCACGCCAGATGCAGCGCCACCAGCGACGACGAACACGCCGTGTCCACCGTCACCGCAGGACCCTCAAGCCCGAACGCGTACGACACCCGACCCGAAGCGATGCTCGGTGCGCTGCCGTTCCCGATCTGCCCTTCGAACCCCTCGGGCGTGTCCGGCAGGAGCCGCGCGGCGTAGTCGCTGTACATGACTCCCGCGAAGACTCCGGTCTGGCTGCCGCGCAGCGAACGCGGGTCTATGCCGGCCCGCTCGAAGGTCTCCCACGCCGTCTCCAGCAGCAGCCGCTGCTGGGGGTCCGTCGCCAGGGCCTCCTGCGGACTCATGCCGAAGAGCGCGGGGTCGAACTGGCCCGCGTCGTGCAGGAATCCGCCCTCACGCACGTACGAAGCGCCACGGGTGCCGGGAACGGGATCATAGAGGGAGTCGAGGTCCCAGCCGCGGTTGTCCGGGAAGTCGCTGATGGCGTCCCGGCCTCCCTGGAGGAGTTCCCACAGGTCGTCGGGTGTCGTGACGCCGCCGGGGTAGCGGCAGGCCATGCCGACGACGGCGATCGGCTCCGTGTCCTGGAGCTGTGTGTGCGCCACGGGCCGGACTGCGGCCGTCCCCGCGAACCGCGTGCTCAGGTACGCGGCCAGCGCCTGCTGCGTCGGATAGTCGAAGACGAGCGTGGACGAGAGCTGGAGGCCCGTCGCGGCACTGAGCTGGTTGCGGAGTTCCACCGCGGTGAGCGAGTCGAAGCCGAGCTCGCTGAACGTCCGTCCGGGGTCGAGCTGTTGCGAGTCCAGGTGGCCCAGTACGGCGGCCACCAGGGTCGCCACCAGTTCTGTGAGCCGGGTCAGACGGGCTTCGGGTGACAGCTCCGCCAGCCCCTGCCCGGCTCCGCCGGACGTGGACCCTGAGGGGCGGCCGGCCACGGCCATGGTGACTGCGCGCCGCTTGCGGACGAGGCCGTGCAGCAGCGGCTGCCCGGAGTCCATCGCGAGCGGCAGCAGATGGGCGGGCGCCGTCTGGGCGAGCGCGGCGTCGAGGAGTTCGAGCGCGCGCTCGACACTGAGCGGTACGGCACCGTTGCGCGCGAGCCTGGCGCGGTCCCGTGCGTCGAGATGGCCCGTCATGCCGGCGTCCTGAGCCAGGAAACCCCAGGCGAGGGAGAGACCGGGCAGGCCGTGGTGCCGCCGGTGGGCGGCCAGCGCGTCGAGGAAGGTGTTGGCGGCGGCGTAGTTGCCCTGCCCGGCGGTACCGAGCGTCGCGGCACCGGCAGACACCAGGATGAACGCGTCGAGTTCCAGGCCACGGGTCAGTTCGTGCAGATGCCACGCGGCATCGGCCTTGGGGCGCTGCACCCCGCGCAACTGCTCCGGCGTCAGCTGGGCGAGCGTGCCGTCGTCCAGGAGACCGGCGGCATGGACGACCGCCGCCAGCGGCCGGTCGGCGGGAATCGCGGAGACGAGCGCCGCGAGAGCATCGCGATCGGCCACGTCGCAGGCGGCGACCACCACATCGGCGCCGAGCCCAGTCAGCTCCTGGCGCAGCGCGGTGGCCGGCTCGGTGTCCGGTCCGGACCTGCTGACGAGCAGCAGATGGCGTACGCCGTGGGCGCTCACCAGATGCCGGGCGATACGGGCGCCGAAGGCGCCGGTGCCGCCCGTGATCAGAACGGTGCCGTCGGGCCGGAACGTCGTGGACGCGGTTGTCCGGCTCGCGGCCCCGGAGTCCTGGGCAGGAGCGTCGGCGTCGTGCCGTACGAGCCGGGGGACCAGCGGCGTCCCCGCCCGGAGCGCGAGCTGCGGCTCCTGCCGGGCCACCGCTGTCGTCACGGCTGAGGGCAGGGCCGCCAGCGACGCCGGGTCGTCGTCCACGTCGACCAGAAGGAAGCGGTGCGGATGCTCACTCTGGGCGCTGCGCAGCAGACCCCACAACGGTGCGTGGACGAGATCGACGTCGCTCTCCGGCGCGACGGACACCGCGCCCCGGGTCACGACCACAAGGGGTGCCTCGGATACGGAGTCGTCCGAAAGCCAGTCCCGGACCACGCCCAGGGTGTGCGTGGTGGCGGTGAACACCTGCTCGGGCAGCGGGAGTTCGAGGTTCACGGGTGGCAGCGCGGCGAACACGGGAGTGCCGAAATCGGCTGCGTCGAACTCGGTCGTGTCCGGACCCGCGGCGAAGATCCGCAGATCGGACGGCGCCACCTTGCCGGTTGTGTCCGTGTTCTCGACGGGACTCATCTCCGTCCAGTCGAGGACGAAGAGGCGACCCTCACGGTCTGAGCCGGCCGAGGCGTTGAGCTGCTTGGGGTCGACGGATCGAAGCGTCAACACGTCGATGTCCAGCAGCGGCTGGCCGGTCACGTCGGAGAGTGTGACCGTCGCCGTCGTCTCGCTGGTGGGCGTCAGCCGTACCCGCGCGGCGGCCGCACCGGTCGCGTACAGGCGAATACCGGACCAGGTATAGGGGAGCTTGACTTCGTCGCCGCTGTGTCCGCTCGTCGCGGTGTCCAGCGCGAGAGTGTGCAGCGCGGCGTCGAGGAGCGCCGGATGGACGCCGAACCCGTTGACTTCGGCGTCAGAGGCGAGTTCCACCTCCGCGTACACGTGACCGTCGGCCCGCCATGCCGCGTGCAGCCCCTGGAACGCGGGGCCGTAGGCGTAGCCCTGAGCGGCGAAGTCCGCGTACAGGGCACTCACGTCCAAGGCTGCCGCCCCCTCCGGGGGCCAGACCTCCAGACCGGCGGGCGCGTCCGCACCCTCGTCGCCCGGTGCCAGCAGACCCGTGGCATGGGCAGTCCACGCACTCTCGAACCCTTCTGGACGGGAGTGGATCGTCACGATCCGCTCCCCGGACGCGCTCTCCTGCGCGACGGTGACCTGCAACTGGACGCTGCCCTGCTCGGGTACGGCCAGCGGAGTCGCCAGGGTGAGATCCCTGAGCCGGTCGCATCCCAGGTGCAGTCCGGCGTGCAGGGCGAGGTCCACGAACGCGGTGCCGGGCAGCAGCGCCCGGTTCGCGATGGTGTGGTCAGCAAGCCAAGGGTGTGTACGCAGGCTGAGGGAGCTGGTGAAGACGGCCGAGTCGCCCTGCGCGAGGTCGACGGTCGCGCCGAGGAGCGGGTGGTCGGTGGTGGTCAGTCCCGCGGAGGTGAGGTCCTTGGCCGATGGGGTGTCGTTGAGCCAGTAGTGGTGGTGTTGGAAGGCGTAGGTGGGGAGGGTGGGGTGGTGACGGGAGGCGGTGGGGGTGGTGGGCCAGGTGAGGGGGGTGTGGTGGGTGTGGAGTGTGGCGAGGGCGGTGTGGAGGGTGTGCTGGTGGGGGTGTTTGGGGTGCAGGGTCCCGATGGCGGTGGTGTCGGGGAGGGTCTGGGTGGTGAGGGTGGTGAGGGTGGTGTCGGGGCCGAGTTCGAGATACGTGGTGGTCCCGGTGGCGTGCAGGTGTTCGGTGATGCCGGTGTAGTTGACGGCGTGGCGGAGTTGTTCGGTCCAGTAGTCGGGTGAGGTGGCTTGTTCGGGGGTGAGGGGGAGTGCGGTGCGGTTGGAGATGACCGGCAGGGTCGGGGGCTGGGGGGTGAGGGTGGTGAATGTGGCGCGGAAGGTGTCGAGGGCGGGGTCCATGTGGGCGGAGTGGAAGGCGTGGCTGACGTTCAGGGCGCGGGTGCGGATTCCGGCTTCACTGGCGCGGGTGTTGAGTGCCTCGATCTCGGCCACGGTTCCGGAGATGACGGTGTTGGTGGGGGAGTTGTGGGCGGCGATCTCCAGCCCGGTGCCTTCGAGGAGCGGCGTGACCTCGTCGGGGGTGGTGTGGAGGGTGAGCATGGTGCCCTGCCCGGGGGGGAGTTCTCCCATGAGGCGGGCGCGTGTCGTGACGAGGGTGGCGGCGTCGGTCAGGGTGAACACGCCGGCGATGTGGGCGGCGGTGAGTTCACCGATCGAGTGCCCCGCCAGTGCGTCGGGCCGCACCCCGTAGGACTCCACCAGCCGGTAGAGAGCCGTCTCCAGCGCGAAGAGAGCGGGCTGCGTATACGTCGTGTCGTGCAGGAGGTCGGCTTCCGGCGTCCCGGGTTCGGCGAACATCACCGACTGGAGTGGTGCCGGCAGGTGCGGGTCCAGAGCTGCGCAGACCTCGTCGAGTGCGTCGCGGAAGACGGGGTGGGTGGTGTAGAGGTCGTGTCCCATGCCCGGGTACTGGGACCCTTGGCCGGTGAACAGGACGGCGAGCTTGCCCGCCTGGTACCTGCCCGTCACACCCTGCGCGGTCGGGGTCCCGGCCGCAATGGCGGCCAGCGCGTCGGTCAGCTCCCCGCGCCCGGTACCGAACACGACGGCCCGGTGATCGAGCGTCGCACGGGTCTGTCCCAATGCGTTCGCGATGGCGGGGAGGTCGGTGTCGGGGTGGTCCTCCAGCCAGGCGTGCAGCCGCGAAGCCTGCCCGGCCAGCGCGTCAGTGGTGTGACCGGACACCGGCCACACCACCACACCCGATTGCGTCCCATCGGTCTCGGTCTCCGCCGCACCAGTAGCGGCTGTGGCCGGGGCCTGTTCCAGCACCACATGCGCGTTCGTGCCGCTGATCCCAAACGAGGACACACCGGCCCGCCTCGGGCGGCCTTCCGCGTTCGTCCAGGGGGTGTTCTCCGTGAGGAGTTCCACCGCTCCCGCCGACCAGTCGACATGCGGCGTCGGCTCATCCACGTGCAATGTCGCCGGGAGTACGCCCTCCCGCATGGCCATGACCATCTTGATCACACCTGCGACACCGGCGGCGGCCTGAGAGTGCCCGATGTTCGACTTGACTGCTCCGAGCCACAGGGGCGCGACGTCCGATCGATCCTGCCCGTAGGTCGCCAGGATCGCCTGCGCCTCGATCGGGTCGCCCAGCATGGTGCCCGTGCCATGGGCTTCGACCGCGTCCACATCGGCTGCCGACAGCCCTGAGTTGGCCAGCGCCTGACGGATCACCCGCTCCTGCGACGGACCGTTCGGAGCCGTCAGCCCGTTCGACGCACCGTCCTGATTGACCGCTGAGCCCTTCACCACCGCGAGGACTTCGTGCCCGTTGCGTACGGCGTCCGACAACCGCTCCACCAGCAGCAGCCCCACACCCTCCGACCAGCCCGTACCGTCCGCGCCCGCCGCGAACGGCTTGCACCGGCCGTCCGGCGCCAGCCCACGCTGCCGGCTGAACTCCACGAAGAGATCAGGGCTTGCCATGAGCGAGACGCCGCCCGCGAGGGCGATGGTCGACTCGCCGCTGCGCAGCGACTGGCACGCCAGATGCAGCGCCACCAGCGACGACGAACACGCCGTGTCCACCGTCACCGCAGGACCCTCAAGCCCGAACGCGTACGACACCCGACCCGAAGCGACACTCGGCGCCGTACCGATACGGCGATAGCCCTCGAACTCGTCGGGTACGGAGGAGAGACGAGACAGATAGTCGTGGTTCACGACACCGGTGAACACGCCGGTGCTGGTGCCCCGGAGGGCAGTGGGGTCGATCCCCGCCCGCTCGAACGTCTCCCAGGCCGTCTCCAGCAGCAGCCGCTGCTGGGGGTCCGTCGCCAGGGCCTCCCGCGGGCTCATGTGGAAGAGGTCGGCGTCGAAATCGGCGGCATCGTGGAGGAAGGCGCCATGACGCACGTAAGAGGTACCGGTGTGGTCCGGGTCCGCGTTGTAGAGCCGTTCCACGTCCCAGCCACGGTTGGTGGGGAAGTCGCCGACCGCGTCACGCTCGTCGTGGAGGAGCTGCCACAGATCTTCCGGGGACCGCACGTCGCCGGGAAACCTGCATGCCATTCCCACGATGGCGATGGGCTCGTCCTCGGCCGTCCGCACCGAGGCGAGCGACCGGCGTGGGGCGGCAGTGGTCTGCAACAGCAATCCGCGCAGGTGGTCGGCGAGTTCCTGCGGCGTCGGATAGTCGAATACCACTGTCGTAGGCAGGGCACTGCCGATGGACCTGGCGAGGCTGTTGCGCAGCTCCACCGCCGTCAGCGAACCGATTCCCAGCTCGCGGAACGGCCGGTGCGGACGAAGAGACGTGCTGTCCGAATGCCCGAGGGCGACTGCCGCGTGGGAGACGACGAGGCTGACCAGGCGCTCACGCTGCTCCGACTCCGGCAGAGCGCGGAGCTCCTCGGCGTAACCGCCCACGGTGGCGGTCGACCGGGCCGCGGTGGTGCGTCGGGGCCGGATGAGCTTACGGAGGACGGGGGATGCGGTTTCGGGATCGATGGTGCTGGTGTTGATGGCGGTGGGGATGAGGTGGGGGTGGGTGGTTGCGGTGTTGAGGAGGGTGAGGGCTTGTTGGGTGGTGAGGGGGGTGATTCCGGTGCGGGTGAGGCGGTTGATGTCGTTGGTGGTCATGTGGGCGGTCATGCCGGTGGTTTGTGCCCAGTAGCCCCAGGCGAGTGAGGTGGTGGGTTGTCCGTGGTGGTGGCGGTGGTGGGCGAGGGCGTCGAGGAAGGTGTTGGCGGTGGCGTAGTTGGCTTGTCCGGTGGCGCCGAGGGTGGCGGCGGCGGAGGAGTAGAGGACGAACGCGTCGAGGTCGGACTTCGCTGTGAGTTGGTGGAGGTTCCAGGCGGCGTCGACCTTGGGGGCGAGGACGGTGGTGAACTGTTCGGGGGTGAGGTTGTCGATGGTGGCGTCATCGAGGACGCCCGCGGTGTGGAAGACGGCGGTGAGGGGGTGTTCGGGGTCGATGGTGGCCAGGAGTGTGGTGAGTTGTTCGCGGTCGGCGGTGTCGCAGGCGGTGATACGGATGTCGGCGCCGAGGGCGGTCAGTTCTTCCTGGAGTTGTTGTGCGCCTGGTGCGTTGGGGCCACTCCTGCTGGTGAGGAGGAGGTGGCGGGCGCCGTGTGTGGTGATGAGGTGGTGGGCTGTGAGTGCGCCGAGGGTGCCGGTGCCGCCGGTGATGAGGGTGGTGCCGTGGGGGTTGATGGTGAGGGTGTTGTCGGGTGTGGGGGTGTGGCGGGTGAGGCGGGGGGTGAGGATGTTGCCGTTGCGGAGGGCGATTTGGGGTTCGCTGTTTGTGGTGGCGTTGTGGATGGCTGTGGTGAGGTGTTTGGTGCTGTGGGGGTGGTTGTCGGTGTCGATGAGGGTGATGCGGTGGGGGTGTTCGTTCTGGGCGCTGCGGATGAGTCCCCAGAGGGGTGCGTGGGTGAGGTCGGTGAGGGCTTCGCCGGGGTGGGTGGTGACGGCGTTGTGGGTGAGGACTACGAGGTGGTTGTTGGTGTGGGTGGGGTCGGTGAGCCAGGTCTGGAGGTGCTGGAGGGTCTGGGTTGCGGCGTGGTGGACCTGCTCGGGGAGGGGCAGGTCGGGGTTGGCCGGTGCGAGTGCGAGGTGTGTGAGCGTGTCGGGTACGGCGGTGGCGGGTGCTCCGGCGGTGAGGATCGTCCATGTCTGGTGGTCGCCGGCATCGGTGGCGACGGAACCACTGGTCAGGGGTGTCCACTCGACCGCGAACAGCCGGTTGTGTGTGCTGGTACCTGCCGCCGCCAACTCCGCCGAATCCACAGGACGCAGAGTCACGCTCTCGATCTTGGCCACCGGCTGCCCGACCGCATCCGCGAGGAGCACACCGGCCGAGCCCGGACCTGACTGCCTGAGCTGCACACGCAGCGTGGTGGCGCCGGTGGCGAAGAGGCTGATGTCGCGCCACAGCGTCGGCAGTTGAGGCTCGCTGCCGTCGGACGGTGCCGAGTCAATTCCGAGGGTGTGGAGTGCGGCGTCCAGGAGTGCGGGGTGGATGCCGTAGCCGGTGACGTCGGTGTCGGGGTCGAGTTCGATCTCGGCGTAGAGGTCGTCGCCGTCGCGCCAGGCGGCCGTGAGCCCCTGGAAGACAGGGCCGTACTCATTGCCACGCGAGGCGAGCTCGCTGTAGACATCGGCCTGCGCTACGGGACGGGCGTTCGTCGGCGGCCAGGCGATGAGGTCGGCCTCCGCTGCGGGGACGGCCGCGGACAGGGTGCCGGTGGCGTGCAGAACCCAGGGGGCATCCGATTCCTGCCGTACGTGAATCGTGACGCGCAGATCATCGGAGTCGGGCAGCGGCGCCGTCATCACTTGGAGCTGGTGCGTCGCCTGTTCGGGGACGACCAGCGGCTTGTGCATCTCCAGCTCGACCAGATGAGGGTGGTTCGTGTGGTGTCCGGCGTGGAGTGCGAGGTCGACGTAGGCCGTTGCGGGGAGAACCGAGGTTCCGTTGACAGTGTGATCGCTGAGCCAAGGATGAGTGTGCTGATTAAGTGTGCCGGTGAAAACAGCGGTGTGAGTGGTGCCGTCGGCGAGTTGTATCGCTGCGCCGAGGAGTGGGTGGTTGGTGTGCTGGAGTCCGAGGGTGGTGGGGTCGCTGCTGGTGCTGGTGGGGGTGTTGAGCCAGTAGTGGT
>NZ_JBVJNN010000081.1:0-9353 GCF_055583685.1 Streptomyces sp. NPDC104581 | reverse complement strand
CCCCCCCCCCCCCCCCCCCCCCCCCCCCCCCCCCCCCCCCCCCCCCCCCCCCCCCCCCCCCCCCCCCCCCCCCCCCCCCCCCCCCCCCCACGACCGGTGGTGGTGATGCCGTCAGACGGCGAGCGCCTGGGCGCGGCGCTTCACCTCCGTACCGCGATTCTCGCTGAGGGCCTGCGCGGGCGTGCCCGGCAGGGACGGGTCGGGAGTGAAGAGCCACTCGAGCATCTCTTCGTCGGTGAAGCTGTCGTCCCTGAGGAGCGTCAGGGTGCCGGCGAGGCCCTTGACGACCTTCTTGCCGTCGATGAAGGCGGCCGGCACCTGGAGGGCCCGATTCTCACCGCGGCGCACGGCGATCAGCTGGCCTTCCTTCACCAGCTGGCGCACGCGCGTCACCTCGACATCGAGCATTTCGGCGATGTCGGGCAGGTGAAGCCAGTCAGGGACGAGAGCATCGATCTTTGCGTCAATCTCAGTCACAGGACAAGCCTGCCATCCCGGACTGACAGTCGGAAGCCGAGCCGGGCACGGACTGGGCCGACGAGCGGTACACCCGCCCGCGGGGAGCGGGCGGGACACGGTCACAGAGCCGTCAGTTTGAGCGGTACGGCGGGGTCGGCGGCACGCCGCGTGTCGATCCGCGCACCCGTCGCGACGAGCTTGCGGCCCTGCGCCAGGTCACGCGGCCTGCCGACGGCCAGCAGCGCCACCAGCGCCCCCTCCCGCAGCCACAGGACCGACCAGGCGGCGCTCTCCGGATCGCCGCGCCACAGGAGGGTGTCGGCGCGGGTGTGGTGGCCCGCGTACTGCACGAAACGGCCGAACTGTTCGGACCAGAAGTACGGCACCGGGTCGTACGGCTCGTGGGCCTCCCCCACGATGTCGGCGGCGACGGTGCGCGGCCCCTGGAGCGCGTTGTCCCAGTGGTGCACGAGCAGCCGCTCGCCGTAGCGGGCGGAGGGGAACGAGGCGCAGTCCCCGACCGCGTACACATCGGGCGCCGAGGTGCGCAGCCGGTCGTCGGCGGTGATCGCCCCCTCCGCGCCGGTCGCGATGCCGGAGCCCGCCAGCCACTGCGTCGCGGGTCTGGCGCCGATGCCCACGACCACCGCGTCGGCCGCCTGCTCGCGGCCGTCGGAGAGGACCACCCGCCCGGGTTCGACGGCCGCCACGCGCGCGTGGGTGAGGAGTTGGGCGCCGCTCTCGGCGTACCAGTCGGCCATCGGGGTGGCGACCTCGGCGGGCAGGGCGCCGTCGAGCGGATGCGCCGCGGCCTCGACGACGGTCACCTCGCAGCCCGCCTCCCTGGCCGCGGTGGTGAACTCGGCGCCGATCCAGCCCGCTCCCACCACGACCACGTGGCGCTTGCGGTCCAGGACGGGGCGCAGCCGCGCGGCGTCGTCCAGGGTGCGCAGCAGATGGACGCCGGGGACCCCGTCCGCGCCCGGCAGCGTGACCGGTTCGGCGCCGGTGGCGACGACCAGCGCGTCGTACGGGACCGGCCCGGCCTCCGTGTCCACCTCGTGGTCCGCCGGGCGCGCACCGGTGACTTCGAGACCGAGCCGCAGCTCCACACCGAGGGCGTCGAAGTCCAGGTCGAAGGCCGAACTCTCCGCCGCGCCGAGGAGGACGGCTTTCGAGAGTGGGGGCCGGTCGTAGGGCTGGTGCCGCTCGGCACCGATGAGGGTGACGGGGCCTTCGTGCCCCAGTTCGCGCAGTGCCACGGCGGTCTGCACACCCGCCATTCCCGCGCCGACGACGACGGTGCGCCGCTCGTCCGTCTGCTTCCGCTGCTCGCTCACCCGATCACCTTATGGAACGGGCCGGGCCGGCGACTCCCTTACAGGAGGCGGGGACAGGGGGTTACGCTGACCCGTGAAGCACTTGTCGGCAGTGGCGGACAGAAGACTTCACACCTCGCGGGAGCCCGTACGCACCGGGCTGAGAGGGAGGCTGACGCGGCCTCCGACCGTACGAACCTGATCCGGGTCATGCCGGCGAAGGGAGGAGCTGGACACCCATGCGGTCATCCCACGTGCGGAACCGGGGAGCCGGGCGGTCCGACGTCCTGGTGGTCGGGGGCGGGATCATCGGCCTCGTCACCGCCTGGCGCGCGGCGCAGCGCGGCCTCGGCGTCACCGTCGTCGATCCCGAGCCGGGCGGCGGCGCCGCCCGGGTCGCCGCCGGCATGCTGGCGGCCGTCAGCGAACTCGACCACGGCGGGGAGACCTTGCTGGCGCTGAACATCGCCTCGGCGGGGCTGTATCCCGAGTTCGTCGCCGAACTGGAGTCGGTGACCGGCCAGGAGACCGGCTACCGCGCCTGCGGCACGCTCGCCGTGGCTCTCGACTCCGACGACCGGGCGCAGTTGCGTGAACTCCACGCCCTCCAGACGAGGTCGGGTCTGGAGTCGGAATGGCTCACCGGACGTGAGTGCCGGCGGCTGGAGCCGATGCTCGCGCCCGGCGTCCGGGGCGGGCTGCGGGCCGACGGGGACCACCAGATCGACCCGCGCAGGCTCGCCGCCGCCCTCGTGACGGCCTGTGAGCGCGCGGGGGTGGTCTTCCACCGGGCGTGGGCCGAACGCCTGCGGGTGGCCGGGGACCGGGCGGCGGGGGTCACGGTGGCCGGCGGCGCCGGACTCGGCGCCGATCAGGTCGTCCTCGCCGGGGGCAGTCTCAGCGGCCGGCTGGCGGGCGTGCCGGACGACGTGCTGCCTCCGGTGCGCCCCGTCAAGGGCCAGGTCCTGCGGCTGACGGTGCCGCGCGCCTACGCCCCGTTCCTGTCCCGGACGCTGCGGGCCGAGGTCCGCGGCAGCCATGTGTATCTCGTGCCGCGCGAGAACGGCGAGCTGGTCGTCGGGGCGACGAGCGAGGAGCTGGGCTGGGACACGACGGTGACGGCGGGCGGGGTGTACGCGCTGCTGCGCGACGCCCACGAACTGCTCCCCGGTATCACCGAACTGCCGCTCACCGAGACCCTCGCCGGGCTGCGCCCGACCTCCCCGGACAACGCCCCGCTGCTCGGGCCGACCGCCCTGCCGGGGCTCCATCTGGCCACCGGGCACCACCGCAACGGGGTGCTCCTGACGCCCGTCACGGGCCGGGTGATGGCCACCGTCCTCACGACGGGTGAACTCCCGGACCACGCACGGCCCTTCACCCCCGGACGTTTCCCGACCGGCCCACCGCCCGGCGGCCCCTCGCCCGTCTCCCCCGCCGCCTCCGCAGGTCAGGAGCCGCACGCATGACCGACACCGTGAACTCGCACCCGTCCGGCGGCGCGCCCGGGACCATGACCGTCTCGGTGAACGGGGAGGTCCGCGTCCTCGCCGCCCCCGTCACGCTCGACGTCCTGGTCGCGACCCTCACCGCCGCCCCCTCGGGTGTCGCCGCCGCGCTCAACGAGACCGTCGTCCCGCGCGGGCGGTGGTCCGACACCGCCCTGTCCGACGGGGACCGTGTCGAGGTCCTCACCGCCGTCCAAGGAGGCTGACCCGATGTCCGACGACCGGCTCACCATCGGCGGCACCGTCCTCAACTCCCGGCTCATCATGGGGACGGGCGGCGCGCCCAGTCTCGACGTGCTGGAACGGTCCCTGACCGCGTCCGGCACCGAGCTCACCACCGTCGCGATGCGCAGGCTGGACCCGAACGTGCGGGGTTCCGTCCTGTCCGTGCTCGACCGGCTGGGCATCCGGGTCCTGCCGAACACGGCGGGCTGCTTCACGGCGGGCGAGGCCGTCCTCACCGCGCGGCTCGCACGCGAGGCGCTGGGCACCGACTGGATCAAACTGGAGGTGGTGGCCGACGAACGGACGCTGCTGCCCGATCCGGTCGAACTGCTGGACGCCGCCGAGACCTTGGTGGACGACGGCTTCACGGTCCTGCCGTACACGAACGACGATCCGGTGCTCGCCAGGAAGCTGGAGGACGTGGGATGCGCGGCGATCATGCCGCTCGGGTCCCCGATCGGATCGGGTCTGGGCATCCGCAACCCGCACAACTTCCGGCTGATCACCGATCACGCGCGCGTGCCGGTGATCCTGGACGCGGGGGCGGGTACGGCCTCGGACGCCGCTCTCGCCATGGAGCTGGGCTGCGCGGCCGTCATGCTGGCGTCGGCGGTCACCCGGGCCAGGGAGCCCGTGCTGATGGCCGAGGCGATGCGGCACGCGGTCGAGGCGGGCCGGCTGGCGCACCGCGCGGGGCGCATCCCGCGCCGCCACTTCGCGGACGCCTCGTCTCCCACGGAGGGGATGGCGGTGCTGGACCCGGAGCGCCCCGCCTTCTGAGGACCGCGCTCCGCGGCCGGCGTCCGGCTCCCCGGAGAAGGCGGCGGCCGATTGCCTCGATGCGGTGTGGGTGCTGTCACAAGACGGCTCCAGTGGCGTGTCGGGCCCGGCCGGGGGCTGCGGGGGTGTCTGCGGCGGCTCGTAGACTCGACGGGTGGACACGACCCTTAGGGACCCTCTCGTCGGGCAGGTGCTCGACGGCCGTTACCGCGTCGACGCGCGCATCGCCGTCGGCGGCATGGCGACGGTCTACCGGGCCCTCGACACCCGGCTCGACCGGGTCCTCGCCCTGAAGGTGATGCACCCGGCCCTGGCGACCGACGCCACCTTCGTGGAGCGTTTCATCCGCGAGGCCAAGTCCGTGGCGCGGCTGGCGCACCCGAACGTGGTCGGGGTCTTCGACCAGGGCGCCGAGGGCGCGTACGTGTACCTGGCGATGGAGTACGTGGAGGGCTGCACGCTGCGGGACGTCCTGCGCGAGCGCGGCGCTCTCCAGCCGCGTGCCGCCCTCGACATCCTGGAGCCGATGCTGGCGGCGCTGGGCGCCGCCCACCGGGCCGGTTTCATCCACCGGGACATCAAGCCGGAGAACGTGCTGATAGGGGACGACGGCCGGGTGAAGGTCGCCGACTTCGGCCTCGTACGGGCCGTCGGCTCGGTCACCAACACCACCGGCACGATCCTCGGGACCGTCTCCTACCTGGCCCCGGAGCAGATCGAGTACGGCACCTCCGACACCCGGGTCGACGTGTACGCCTGCGGTGTCGTCCTCCACGAGATGCTGACCGGCGCCAAGCCGCACGGCGGGGACACCCCGGCCCAGGTGCTCTACCTCCATCTGAACGAGGACGTGCCCGCGCCGTCCGCCGCGGTGCCCGGGATGGCGGTCGAGCTGGACGAGCTGGTCGCCGCGGCCACCGCCCGCGATCCGGAGGCCAGGCCCGAGGACGCGGTCGCGATGCTCGCGCTGACGCGGCGCACGCGCGCCGCGCTCGACGACGCGCAGCTGGACGCCGTACCGCCGCGGGCCGGCGCCGGGACCTCGTCGGCCGCCCGTGTGACGAGGCGCGGCACCCGGGGCGGCGGCGGGGCGGGCTCGGGCGGCGCCTCCTCGGAACCGTCCCAGGACGGCCACGGCAGCGACACCGGCGGCGGAGGAGGGCGCTCCCACGACGCCTCACCCGCCTCGCACGGAGCCTCCCGGGGCACCGCCGCCACCGGCGCCGGGGGCGGCCCCCACGACGGCTCCGACGACCGTACGAGCGTGATTCCGCGCCTCGTCCGCTCCGACGTGTCGTCAGGCGATTCCGGTACCGCCGTCCTGTCGGCCGCCTCCCGGGGAGGCGACGACCAGGTCCGGCGCACCAGCCGCCTCACGGTCCAGCCGCCGGAGCCGGAGGCACCTTCGCACCGGCAGCCCACGCGCCGCCGGACCGGGCGGCTGGCCTCCGCGCCCCGGGGAAGCGTCCTGGCGATCGTGGTCGCCGCGCTGCTGGTGCTCGGTGTGGGCGTCGGCGTCTGGTACATCAACTCGGGGCAGTTCACCCGGGTCCCCTCGCTGCTCGGGCAGACCGAGCAGACGGCGAAGGAGCGCCTGGGCGACGCGGGGCTCGGGGCGAGCGTCGAGAAGGACTTCAGCGACACCTTCGAGCGCGGCACGGTCATGCGCACCGACCCCGAACCCCGGGCGCGGATACGGGGCAACGGATCGGTGACCCTCGTCATCTCCCGCGGCCCGGAGATCGTGCGGGTCCCGGACCTGGCCGGCAAGTCGCTGGCCGACGCCAAGGACGCGCTGCGGAAGGCCGGGCTGGCGCCGGGCGTCGTCGCCCGGTCCTTCGACGAGCAGACCGATCAGGGCGACATCATCCGCACCCAGCCGAAGGCGGGTACGGAGCTGCGGCCCGACGCGGGCGTGGCGCTGGTCGTCAGCAAGGGCAGGCCGGTCGACATGCCCGATGTGACGGGCCGGTCCGAGGAGGAGGCGACCGCCTCGCTGGAGGACGCGGGGCTCGATGTGAAGATCGCGGCCGAGCGCGTCAACTCCCCCGAGGAGCCGGGGGCGGTGGCCGGGCAGTCCGCGAAGGAGGGCAGCAGGCTCGCCCGCGGTGACACGGTCACGCTGACCATCTCCAAGGGCCCGCGGATGCTCGCCGTGCCCGACGTCACGGGGAAGTCGACAGACGCCGCCAGGAGCGAGCTGAACGACGCGGGCTTCGAGGTGGAGGTCGACCGGAGCTTCCCGTTCCTGGACGACACCGTGGCGAAGCAGTCCGTCGGGGGCGGCGAGAAGGCCGCCGAGGGCAGCACCATCACCATCACGACCAAGGGAATCTGAGGCTTGACGCTCCCCGACCGCCCGCGCAATGCCGTCGGCGGCCATGTTCCGGTGGCGGGCGGTCTCGCCCGCGTCGGGCTGGCCTGGGCGCGTGACATCGGCGCCGAGACCGTCCAGGTGTTCGTGGCCAATCCGCGTGGCTGGGCGACGCCCGACGGGAATCCGGCGCAGGACGAGCTGTTCCGGGAACAGTGCGCCGCCGAGGGCCTGTCCGCGTACGTCCACGCGCCGTATCTGATCAACTTCGGCTCCCACACGCCGGAGACGGCGGAGCGGTCGGTGCACTCCCTGCGGCACAGCCTGCGCCGGGGCCGGGAGATCGGTGCCCCGGGTGTCGTCGTGCACACCGGCTCGGCGACCGGCGGACGGGCGCGTGAGGTGGCCCTCGCGCAGGTACGGGAGCGGATGCTGCCGCTCCTCGACGAGCTGACGCACGACGACGACCCGTATCTGCTGCTGGAGTCGACCGCGGGCCAGGGCTCCTCGCTCTGCTCGCTCGCCGAGGACTTCGGTCCGTACTTCGACGCGCTCGACGCGCACCCCCGGCTCGGCATCTGCCTCGACACCTGTCACTTCTTCGCGGCGGGCCACGATCTGGCCGCGCCGCACGGGACGCACCGCACGCTGGACCGGCTGGTCGCGGCGGTGGGTCCGGGCCGGCTGAGGCTGATCCACGCCAACGACTCCAAGGACGTGTCGGGCGCCCGCAAGGACCGGCATGTCAACATCGGCGCGGGCCACATCGGGGAGACGCCGTTCCGGGAGCTGTTCTCGCACCCGGCGACCGAGGGCGTGCCGCTGGTGATCGAGACGCCGGGCGGCAAGGAGGGCCACGCGGCGGACGTGGCCCTGCTGAAGAAGCTGCGCGACACCTGAGCGGTGCCCGGGACGAGGGACGCTCGGGAGGCCCGGAGGCCTCCTACAGCTCGGGGCCGTCCCCGGGGCCCTCCTGGTAGGAGTAGCGCTGTTCGCGCCAGGGGTCGCCGATGTTGTGATAGCCGCGTTCCTCCCAGAAACCGCGTCGGTCGGCGGTCATGTATTCCACGCCCCGGACCCATTTCGGGCCCTTCCACGCGTAAAGGTGCGGCACGACGAGCCGCAGTGGAAATCCGTGCTCGACGGTGAGGAGTTCACCGCCGTTGTGCGTGGCGAAGACGGTCCGTTCCGATGTGAAGTCGTCGAGCCTGACATTCGCGCTGTAGCCGTACTCGGCCCAGATCATGACATGGGTGACGGTCGGCGCCGGCGGAGCGAGTTCGAGGATCGTACGGGCGAGGACTCCGCCCCATTCGGCCCCGAGCATGCTGAATTTCGTGACGCAATGCAGATCGGCCACGACCGTCGAGAACGGCAGGGCCGAGAACTCCTCGTGATTCCAGCAGCGCTTGTCCCCGTCGGCGGTGGCGCCGAAGACCCTGAACTCCCAGCGCTCGGGCCTGAACTTCGGCACGGGGCCGTAGTGGGTGACCGGCCAGCCCCGTTGGAGCCGCTGCCCCGGCGGCAGCCCGGACTGCGCCGACTCCCGTTCTTCCCGGCTCCGCGGCTGACCCATGCCTTCCATGGTGACAGACCGCGAAGGGTGGTCATGACCAGGTACGGCCCGATTCGGGCAACTGCTACTAAGTACGGCCTTACTGGACGCCCTTCGGACGTGGGTGCGAGGATGCGCGCAACCTGGCCAGTCCCCGTTGGAAGGAGCCTCTGCGATGCAGGGCGACCCCGAGGTCATCGAGTTCCTCAATGAGCAGCTGACCGCCGAATTGACGGCGATCAACCAGTACTTCCTGCACGCCAAAATGCAGGAGAACTTCGGCTGGACGAAGCTCGCCAAGTACACACGGTCCGAGTCGTTCGACGAAATGAGGCACGCGGAGGTCCTGACGGACCGAATTCTCTTCCTGGAGGGCCTGCCGAATTACCAGCGGCTCTTCCATGTACGGATCGGCCAGACCGTCACCGAGATGTTCAACGCGGACCGGCAGATCGAGGTCGAGGCGATCGACAGACTCCGGCGCGGGGTCGACGTCATGCGGGCGAAGGGCGACATCACGTCGGCGAAGATCTTCGAGTCGATCCTCGCGGACGAGGAGCACCACATCGACTATCTGGACACCCAGCTGGAGCTGATCGAGAAACTCGGCGAGGCGCTGTACATCGCGCAGCTGATCGAGCAGCCGGACAGCTGACGGACCCGGGCGCGCCCGGCACGCCGGCGCGTCAGGCGGCTTCGAGACCCGCCGGCCCGCCCACGGCCCGGACGGTCGCCGCCTGCGCGACGACGGCCTCCACGGCGGTCGTGGCCGCCACCGCGGCCGGCGCCGACAGCTCACGGCGCGGGCAGCCGCCGCGGCCGAGTATCGACTGGATGCTGCGCACGCACGAACCGCAGTCCGTGCCGGCCTTCGAGGCCGAGGCGATCTGGCGCGGGGTGCACGCCCCCGCCTCCGCGTGTTCCCGGACCTGCTTCTCGGTGATGCCGAAGCAAGAGCAGACGTACACGCGGTTCACCTCCCGACGGGATCGTTGGCTGGCACCGTCCCCGCTTGCGCGGTGAGGCAAACCTAACCTTACCTGTCGCTCCGGCGTGCGCGGAAGGCCCCCGTACGAGGGTGGGGGGGGGGGGGGGGGGGGGGGCGGGCCCCCCCCCCCCCCCCCCCCCCCCCCCCCCTCCCCCCCCACCCCCCCCCCCCCCCCCCCCCCCCCCCCCCCCCCCCCCCCCCCCCC
>NZ_JBVJNN010000080.1:0-10452 GCF_055583685.1 Streptomyces sp. NPDC104581 | reverse complement strand
AGAGGCCCGCCCAGTCGCCCGGCTCGCCAGTGGGAGAGGAGGGCGCCGGGGCCGGCCACGACGTTGTAGAGCAGGTTCGTGGGTGTCACGGCCGGACTCGGCACGCCCAGCACACTGACCTGAACGGGCAGCAGGAAGACCGCTCCGGAGACGCCCACCTCTGGTCCCATTCTTGTGGAGCGGTGACGTTCGGTCACGCCAATAGGACTCGCTTGCGAAGGAGTTCGAACCCTGCGCGGCCGAACATCTGGCGCTTGAGCATCTTGATGCGGTTGACGTGTCCCTCTACGACACCCGAGTTCCAGGGCTGTGTGAGGCCAGCGGTGACGGCGTCGAGGTCGCGTTCGAGGTGCTGGGCGAACCGGCTGAGACTGATCAAGTCGGTTGTGGCTCTGGCCGATTCGATCCACTGCGGGAGATGCCTGCCTTGCAGGTGGGTGATCATGTGGGCGAAAGAGCGCACGTGCTCGACGAGGGTTGTCAGCTCAGGGCAGTTCGCCAGCGCGGCCTTGAGCTGGAGCCGGTCACTTTCGGCCAGGGCTTCGGGGTGCGTGAGGATCCAACGTGTGACGGCACGGGCGGATGGGGGACGAGGCCCGATCGGCTGGGGCTTGCCGCGCAGTACCCGGCTGACGTAGTCGCGGACGCTGTTGTATCCGCGTGGATAGCCCTACTCGCAGAGCTCCTCCCACAGTTTCCAGGCGTTGGTACAGCCTTCCTGCCAGCGCTGGTCGAGGTAGGGCTTGTAGGCCTGAAGCGGGGTCGCACGGCCTTGCCACTGGCCGGTGAGCATCTCCCCCGGGGTGGTGGCTCGGGAGAAATGCATGACGGTGTTGAGGGTCATGCCGAGTTGCCGGGCGACGGACCGCTTGCTGTGTCCGGCGTCCAGAAGCGCGTGGATGGTGGCGTGCTCGGTGCGGGTGCGTTCGGCGAACCGGTGCCCTGTCGGCCAGGGCGATGACGTGGTCGGATCCGTTTCCTTCGGTGGTTCGCCCGGCGGTGCCGGGGCGGGGCGCAGGCAGCCGCGATGTCGGTAGACGCACTTCTCCGCAGCCTCGCCAAGGTTGCGCCAGAGGTGCCACCGGTCAGCGACCTGGAGAGCCTGAGGGGCACCGCGGGTGGCGCCTTCGGCGAAGAAGGGGGCGCGGTCGCGGCAGATGATCTCGATGCCGGGGCGCTCGGCGAGCCAAGTCGCGAGCGTGTCCGCTTCCCGGTCGGGCAGGAGGTCGATCGGACGACGTGTCTCGACGTCGACGAGCACAGTTCCGTAGATCCGGCCCCGGCGCTGGGCGTATTCGTCTACGCCGACCACGCGAGGCACGGCGGTGGGCGGGTCCGGGAGCGAGGTGACCAGCCTCAGCAGGGTGTTCCGACTGACCGGGGCCCGAAGGGTTCCGTCATCCGGGCGCCGGCCCGGCCCGCGAGCGCGAGACCGACCGAGACCAGAGTCGATCTCAGCCGCTCGGTCCGTCGGCCGAACCGGCGGGTCAGGCCGGACACCTGCTCGGCGAAGGTCTTGCGCGGACAGGAGTCCTCCGTGCAGACGAACCGACGCACCCGTAACGACACCACGACGAACCTGCCGACCGCCGGTAGGTCACGGGGAAACCACAGGTAGGAGCCGTGTATTCGGCCTGACCAGCATCCGCATCCAGGGCAGGCCGCCTGACTGGAAGTCGTACGGGCCTCGATCCGTACGACCGTGTCGGTCACCTCGACCGACTCCACGGACACACCGTCGATCGAGGAGAACAGCAATTCACCCAGCTGCGCCAGCACTTCGTTCACGGTGAAGGACTGTCGACCACACCGCATTCCAGCCGGGCGATTTTCGGGCGACCTCAACACACATCACATCAAGTTCAACAGTCACCCTGCGTACGGAAACACAAGAAGGGACCAGAGCCCGCAGCGAGATACAAGCCACCGATACGGCCGCGCCTGCGGGTTCTCCTGGTTCGGCATCACCATGTCAAACTCCAAAGGTAGCCAATGCCCCAGAGCGCAGCGGCGGCCACGATTGCCTCCCCGGCGATCAGCCAAGCAGGCTGACGGCGACGCTTGGGGGCATTTGCGGCCGAGGTGAGGAGTAGTGCTCGCTGCATGGCGGTGAGCCTCGCGACATACATGGCAGTCGCCACGACGGTAGGTACGACCAGCAGGCGTAGGAGCATCGCCCTCGAGTCGTTCGACTCCAGCTCGTACCCATAATCGTCACTTTCCCCGGGCGAGATGAGATTGATATGGTCCCTGGTCGCCCAGTTGAAAGCATCCCAGTACCAGTAGAAGGGCGACGTCAGCAAGGTAACCAGCCACATGACCCACCACGCGTGAAGCCTGGAGGCCGGAGCCATCCTGCCGGCGCCCGAGGGTGGGCTGAAGGCGTGCCAGACATCGTTGGCGATCTGCTTGGGCAGGTAGAAGCTGCCGAAGGGAATGAACCACGAAACGGCGGCTATTGCGGGGGGATAGCGCAGTCGTCCGGGGGCGAGTCTCTCAGCGGTGGTGCGCATCCGGACGAACCAGATCAGCCAGGCCACGGCCAGGACGACTGCGGTGGCGAGTTGGAAGAAGCCCCAACGGTGATCCTGCTCCTCGAAGGAGCTTTCGTACTCGTAACGGCCGCTGTAAGTGCCCTGCATCAGGTTCAGTTGAGCGATGACAGGGCCAAGCACTGCCAGCGTGTACAGCGCCAGGGCCACATACACGGCGATGGTGGACGAACGCGGGCCATTGCTCCCGTTGCGTTCCTCGGCCAGCGTCCTGGGCGACACCGAGGTTCCGACCCTGGACTGCCCCTGGTGCTCCGGCAGGTCCGTGGTCGTGACGGGGGCGGTGGCCGAGGCAGCCAGGCGGCGGCCGGGGGCGGTCAGAGTTTCATCCTGCGGCGGCGACGCAGGGGACGGGGCGCCCCCGCGGGTCAACCCCCTGAGAGGGTCCTCTTGTTCGAGCAGTCGAGCCGCGTCCTGTCCGAGTCGGGCCAGAACTGGGGCTGGCAGCCACGGCCCCAGATTCAGGGACGGTGTCTCGTCCCGTGCCCGCAGCACGGTGAGAAGTGGCCGGGCGGCTGGGTCCTTGGCGAGACAGTCCCGGATGAGGGGAAGGAGTGGGTTCGGGATGCCGCTGAGGTCCGCTTCCTCGTGCACCACTCGATACATGATGGCGTGCGCCTGTCCACCAGAGGTCTCGAAAGGCATGTGCCCGCAGGCGGCGAAGGCGAGTACCGCTCCCAGCGAGAAGATGTCACTGGCCTCGGTGAGACGCTCGCCACGGATCTGTTCGGGGGCCATGAACCCGGGCGTGCCCACGATCAGTCCGGTGGACGTCAGTCCACCGCGGGTCGGATCGTCCAGTGCTCGGACGATACCGAAGTCGATCACCTTCGGGCCGTCGATGGTGATCATGACGTTCGAGGGTTTCAGATCACGGTGCACGAGGCCGGCAGCGTGAATATCGGCCAGGGCAGCACACAGCCCGGATGCCAGGCCGCGCACCGACTGCTCCGGCAGCGGTCCGTGCCGGTTCACCATATCGGTGAGAGTGGGGCCGGGGATATAGGCGGTGGCGACCCAAGGCCGCTCGGCGTGCGGGTCGGCATCCAGAACCGCGGCCGTCCAGTCTCCGCCGACCCGCTGGGCCACGGTGACCTCATTGGCGAACCGGGTCCGGAAGTCCGCCACCGCCGCCAGCTCGGCGCGAATCGACTTCACCGCCACCATCCGGCCCCGCGACGACCGGGCGAGGTACACGACGCCCATCCCGCCCTCGCCGAGCCGGCCGAGTAGTCGGTAGTCCGCTATCCCTTCCGGGTCGTGCTCCCGCAGTGCCAGCACAACAGCACAGCCTCCTTCGCCACCGGCGCCACACGGCGCGCGAACAACCAGTCAGGCTAGTGGAGACGGCCCGAGGGGGCCGGTGGTTTCACGGAGCGGCTCCAACCCGCCGGATGTTCGGCCGCGTGGGTTCGAACTCCTTCGCAAGCGAGTCCTATTGGCGTGACCGAACGTCACCGCTCCACAAGAAGTGGACCAGAGCCCAAACTCGTGGACAAAGCCAAGGGACATGCACTCAAGGGCGCTCAGTGGTGTTCCGGGCAGTGAAGTGAGGGCGGCCGGAGAGCGATGGCATTGGCTTCCGGCCCGGGGCCGCTTCCCGCCTGGCGGGCTCTGGGCGAAGAGAGTTGGGCTGCTGCTCCCGCCTGGCGGGACGCCACGCTGATCGCACCTTTTTTGCAGGTCAGGGTGGCGTGGTGTTCGTGATGGATATCGCGATCATTCGAGCCGGTCAGATGTACCGCTACTACTTGCGCCAGGTCCTGGTCGGCGACGGCCGCCGCCCGGCCCGCACCCCCTTGCGTGAGGCTCAGGAGTTGGCGGGTGTCCCGGCCGGGCGGTGGATGGGCCGCGGGCTGGCCGTGCTCGGCCTGACAGCGGGAGACGTGGTCACCGAGCAGCAGTTGCGGAACCTGTTCGGTGAGCGGGGCCGGCACCCGTACGCGGACCGCATCGAGGCCGACCAGCTGGCCGCGGGGAAGTCACCGAAGACGGCGCTGCGGGCCGGTGCGCTCGGGCGCCGGGTGACGGTCACGGGTGTCGACCTCGTCTTCCGGCCGCAGCCGACGATCTACCTGATCTGGGCTCTGGGGGATGAGGAGACCCGGCGGGTGATCGAGGCCGCGCACGAGCGGGCGATCGTACGCGTGCTTGCGTGGATCGAAGGCGAGGTGGCGGTCATCCGCTACGGCAAGGACGGCATCCACCGCGTGCGGCCGCCCGGCGGGCTGGTCGCCGCACGGTTCCGCCACTACGAGGCCCGCTCCGGGATGCCGCTGCTCCACGACCATCTGCTGCTGTCGATCAAGGGGCAGCGCCTGGACGGGAAGTGGGGATCGATCCACTCGGAGGCACTGTTCGAGAACACCGTCGCCGCGTCCGCGCTCTACAACGAAACCGTGGCTGCTGAGGTCTGCCAGGGTCTGCCACAGACCTCCGTCCTGGGGCACGAGCGCGACGAGGGTCCACATGAGGCGGGGCTGCTCGGTAGCGGGGCCGCGGCGCTGGCCGCGCTGTTCGCGCAGGTGCAGGCCGACGTGGACGAGGGGTTCCTTGAGGCCGTTCGGGCCGTAGGTCAGGGCCTCGGTCAGGCGGGGGTGGACCAGGCCGCCACGCTCTGGAGGTCGGCGAGTTCGCGGTCACGGCCGCGGACGGGGGTCTGGACAGCGGGAGCACGGTAGGAGGCATGAGCGGCGGCCGCCCGTATCCAACGCCCGCCTGCCCCGCCGCCGGTGACGGGGGGCGTGGTCGGGGCGGGGGAGCGCAGGGCGATCAGCGAGACGGCGAGGCTGAGTAGGCCGACGGTTCCGCCGATCACGCTGGAGAGCTGGTCCGCTGTCTCCAGCCCGATCCGTGCCACCGCCCAGGCGATCCCGCCGGCGACCGCGGCCCCGGCCGGTGCCCACAGCAGCCGGCTGAGCATCCACCGCCACCGGCCCCGCCCCACATGCTCACCCACCACGCCCGCAACCCCCGCACTCGTCGCCCGTCCCGGTACGACGAGAATGCCCACCACCTCATGTCCACGGGCAGAGCCGGGGTTTTCGGTACTCAGCCGTGACAGCACCCGCCGCCGTCGGCAAGGCGCCGTTTGACGTCGCGTTACAGAGAAACCGTCACAGTCGGCGCCTGCTGAGCGCGCGCCCGCTGTGGCGCACCCGACACCCAGGTGTCCCTTGTCCGGGGTGTGCCGCCTGCCGCCCGGCCGCGCACCTACGATGTCCGGCGTCCACTCCGGGCTGGTGGACTCCACGCGATGGAGTCCACCGGGTGGTACTGGACGGCATCGTGCATTGGACGAGTCTTGCAACGTCCGATCAATCGGCGGCGACCATCCACGGACAGCGGTTCGTTCGCGTGGGTCATGGTGTGGTCGACGCTGTTCCGGACGCGTGGTGCCGTGCGCCGGTGACGATGAGTGAGACGTTCTGTCCGCCGAAGCCGAAGGAGTTGCTGAGCACGGCCTCCTGGGGGACGTCTTGTCGCTCTGCGACGACATCGAGATTGATGTCGGGACCGACGGCGGCCGCGGTGAGGTTGCGGGTCGGCGGGATGACGCCGTGCTCCACACTGAGGACGGCGATGAGCGCTTCGATCGCGCCGGCGGCGCCGAAGAGATGACCGAGTGCCGCCTTGGGGGCTGTCACGGTGGCGCGGCCGAAGACCTCCTCGATCGCGTGTGCCTCGGCGACGTCGCCGACCGGAGTTCCGGTGGCATGGGCGTTGATGTGGGTGATCTGCTCGGGAGTCAAACCGGCTTGCGCGAGTGCCTTCCGCATAGCCGAGGTCTGACCGGAGCCGTCGGGTGCGGGTGCCGTGATGTGGTGAGCGTCGGCGGCGATGCCAGTGCCGGCGAGCACCGCGTGGACGCGTGCGCCCCGGGCGCTGGCATGCTCGGCGCTTTCGAGCACCACGACAGCGGCGCCTTCACTGAGGACGAATCCGCTGCGGTCCGCGGCGAACGGCCGGGACGCAGAGGCGGGTTCGGCGGTATGCCGCGACAGTGCTTGTGCCTGGGCGAAGCCGGCGACGGTGATCGGGGTGATCGCGGCCTCGGTCCCGCCCGCGATGACCACGTCCGCCTCGCCGGCACGGATGAGCCTGGCCCCCAGGGCGATCGCCTCGGCACCGGAGGAGCACGCCGAGACGGGCGTGTAGACACCTGCCCGAGCGCCGTATTCGATGCTGATCAGCGCCGCCGCCGCATTGGGCATGAGCATCGGGACCGTGCGTGGCGAGACCCGCCGGGTCCCGGCTGCCTCCAGTGCGTCGTCCTCCTTCAGCAGCGTCCGTACGCCACCGATGCCGGTACCGATGGCCGATGCGAGCCGGTCCGGGTCGACTTCCGGGGCGCCCGCGTCGGCCCAGGCTTCGGCCGCCGCGACGAGGGCCGCCTGCTGCGAGCGGTCGAGCCGCCTGGCCCGCACCGGCGGCAGCGACTCGGCGGGGTCGATCGCCATCGTGCCCGCGACGGTATCGGGAAGCTCGGGGTCCTGGTGGCCACGCAGAGCTCCACCACGAAGGCCGGACTCGCCGGCCAGGAGGGCCTCCCACATGGACTTCACGTCTCCGCCGAGTGGCGTGATCGCGCCGAGTCCGGTCACGACGACTTCAGTCTGGTGCATGCCCCTCAACCTTCTTGTATGCGATACAAATTAACAATCCCTTGTTGTATCACATACAATTTTGGTGTGGAGAAGAAGCGAACCGAGGCTCGATCAACGTCGGCTCGGTCGCGTGACCGGGGTCGCGCGACGAGGCACCGGCTGATTGAGGCAACTGCACGGCTCTGCAAGGAACGGCCCGGCGCAGAGGTGAGCGTCGCGGAGATCGCGAACGCGGCAGGGGTCTTCCCCAATCAGGTCACCTACCACTTCGGCTCCAAGGACTCGCTCCTCGTGCACGCTGCCTTCCTCGGCTTGCTGCACGACGCCCGTCGGATTGAGCGCATCGGTCGCCAAGCCCCCGATGCGACGACATTTCGGCGCAACATCGCCCGCGCCGTACTGGCCATGCCCTCCCTCCCGTCAGTCACGCGAGCACTCGCCGCCGGGATTTCCAAGCCCGAACTCGCCCCCGTGGTTGACCAGCACCTCCAGTTGCTGTTCCGGCAATCCGAGCGCTTCGTGAGCCAGCTCATCGACAGCCGTGGCTGGAGGGCCCGTAGACCGCTCAACGTGGAAACCAGGACGTTCTGGAGCACCGCGCTCGGTGCAGTGCTGCTCGTCCGCGCCGGGGCACATGGCACCGTCGCCGACCTCGACCTCGCCGGAGCATTGACCATCCACGACGAACCCGATCCCGGTTAGCCCAGTCGAACAGGCTGGCGATGACGTGAGCGGTTCCTGCCCGACGGTGGTTCTGTCGCGGTCGGCATGTCTCCCGTCGCCGACGAACTCCACAATGAGCCGAACTCACGAAGGTGAGAGGACGGGTGCTCCTTCCCGGCTTTGCCGGTCGCGTGGCCATGCCGGTCGGCGACGACGGCCGGATCAGTGGCGACATCACCTACGCACACACCCTCGGTGAACGTGATCCGGGCATGGACCTGGTGGAGAACCTGCACGCTGCGCCCGCTGCTGCAACGGCTCGGCGAGCGGGAGCGGGAGCGGCGCATCATCGAGATGCGCTTCGGCCAGGAGATGAGCCAGACTCAGATCGCCGACCGGCTCGGCTTCTCACAGATGCACATCCCGCCCGGCGACCCGCCCCGCGCTGCGCGCCACGGCGGACACGGGCGTGGCAGGTAGGCACACGGCGGGATGAATGAGGTGCCGACCGAGCGGCAGGTGCAGATCCTGCGGGCGATCAGGGGCTGGATCGCGGAGCACGGCGAGGGCCCATCGGTCCGGGAGATTGTGCCCTGGTCGGATTCTCCAGCACCACCTCGGTCGCCTATCAGCTCGGCCGGATGGAGGATTCGGATGATCAGCCGCAGTGCCCGGCGCTGGCATTCCGTCCGGCTCGGGGGGTGCCTCTATGTCTTTCGTCAAGCGATGCGAGGCGTTCGGGGGACTGGAGTCTGTGCAGCAGCTGCTTGCCCGGGGTGTTCTTGGTTCCGGGCGTTACTCGCAGCCGGGAGACCAGCCGTCCGGAGGGGGCGGCCGCCGACTCCGGTCAGGAGGAACCTTCTGTCGGAGCGCCTCTCGGGCGTCCCGCCCGGCGCTGACCGCCCGTGACAGGATCGCTTACCCGCCGTGGGGTGCTTACCAGGCGGGGACGGCGGTGCGCCATTGCCGGAGTACGGCCGCCGCGCGTTCAAGCTGGTCGGCGAAGTGTCGTCGACCTCGCCGCGGTGGGCGGCTTCGTACTCCGCCGCCACGAATCCCTCACCGCGGTCGGAGGTCAGCTCCAGCACCGGATCACGCAGGCCTTCCTGCGTTCTCGTAGCTGATCAAGTTGAACAGGGCACGCGGTTGCCCCTGGACGGGGGCGATGGCGCAGTCGGCGGACACGTGGACCGCCCGTCCTCGACGGTGATGCTCCTGGGATCGGTGTGCAGCTCGTTGCACCACGGCGGGCCGGCGATCGGCCCGCGTATCAGCGCATGCGTGTCTTCTGGGAGGACGACGTCCACCGTACGAGCGGCACAACGCCACCTACCAGCCCCTCGCCGCCCGCCCTCGACCCCCGGCCGACAACACGGCACTGCGTCGCGCTAGGCGGTGTCTTCAAATGATCTTGAGTGGTGGATCATGGTGGGGTGATACGTCGTCATGAACTGTCGGATGCCGAGTGGGAGTTCGTTCGGCCGCTGCTGCCTGAGTCGTTGCGGGGGAGGAAGCGGCTGGACGACCGCACGGTGCTCAACGGGATCGTGTGGAAGTTCCGCACCGGGACTGCTTGGCGTGACGTGCCCGGGCGGTACGGTCCGTGGGCCACGCTGCACACCCGTTTTCGCCGGTGGGCCCTGGACGGCACGTTCGAGCGGATGCTCCGGGCCGCCCAGGCCCGGCGGACGCCGCTGGGGACGTCGACTGGCTCGTGTCGGTCGACTCCACCGTCGTCCGCGCCCACCAGCACGCCGCCGGGGCCCGAAAAGGGGGCTCCGCGGCCCCGTACTCGGACGCTCCCGAGGTGGTCTGACCAGCAAGATCCATCTGGCATGCGACGCCGTCGGCCGGCCGCTCGCCTTCACCCTCACCGGTGGGAACACCAACGACTGCACCCAGTTCACCGCCGTGATGGACGCGATACGGGTGCCCCGCCTCGGCCCGGGACGGCCACGGAACCGGCCCGACCGCGTCCTGGGCGACAAGGGCTACAGCTCCAGAGCGATCCGGACCTGGCTACGGCGGCGGGGCATCGCCTACATCATCCCCGAACGGGCCGACCAGAACCGCAACCGCCTCCGGCGGGACAGCCTCGGCGGGCGCCCGCCGGCCTTCGACAAGCAGCTCTACAAGCGGCGCAACGTGGTCGAACGCTGCTTCAACCGCTTGAAGCAATGGCGCGGCATCGCGACCCGATACGACAAAACCGCCGAGTCCTACCAAGCAGCCGTCGCCCTCGCATCGCTCCTGATGTGGGCGTGACATTTGAAGACAACTCCTAGCGCCGGTTCCGGAGCCGACACCGCCGCCCGCCCCCGCGGGGGGCTGGGGAAGCAATGCGCCCTCAGGGGGGTGGGGCGCTTCGCAGCAGCCGCACGATGATCCTTGGGCCATCACAACGCCACCGAAGAAGACCAGCAGTCAGCAGGCGTACAGCGACGAACCTCCCTTCTGAGCACAGACGACCCGGTCTGCCTGGCACCCGTGCGACCGGGGACCGACTACGCCCAGCGCATGCTGATGGTGGAGAGTTGTTCTGCCCGTTCGGGGGACAGCGCCGCGGCGCGGGTGCGTTGGTTGTTGATCCATGCTCCGAGGCGGATCTCCTGCTCTTCTTGGTTCTGGCC
>NZ_JBVJNN010000079.1:0-10773 GCF_055583685.1 Streptomyces sp. NPDC104581 | reverse complement strand
TCTCCCTCAACTCCTCCCTCCCCCAACCCTTCTCTCGACCCCCCCTCCCCCCCGCCCCTTGGGAGCCCTTCCCTTTCTCCCCCCCCGCCCCCCCCCCCCCTCCCCCCCCCCCCCCCCCGGTGCTGGAGCGTGTCGTCGGCCACGGCCGTGCCCGCGCTGGCTATGGAGCCCGCGACGACAAGACCGGAAACGACCAGCGAGGCGGCGAGACGGGCGGCGCCCCGCCTCCGAGCGGTTGGAGCGAAGAACTCAGACAGCGCAGACAACACAGATTTTTCCCTCCGTGCGAGGTCCTCCGCGTGGGACGCGTGGGGGGATTGCCTCGCCAGCAGACTCAAGTGCCCCATGAGTACTCGGGAATCCTATGGATCAAGGTGACCGGCGATGCCCATTCGTACGTTCCGATAACCGTTCCGAATCGGAATCGTTATCGCTCACACCTTCGGACCCGTTCGACTGTCGACAAATCTCCACAACTCCCCGGTCAGAGCGGTCCGGTCGGCGCCGCGACGCCCCCGGCGGGCGCCGAGGACCCGTCCTGTTCGGACAACCACGGTTGCGTATGCACGGGTTCACAGGTCGCCTCCCTCCCGCCGGCCGGCCCCGCGGACCCTGTCGACGCCGCGGCGGTCTTCGCGGCCGAGACGTCCGCCGGACGCTCCGTCAGCACCGGATTCGCCCGCGCCACCCGCTTGAACGCGGAGGTCCCCCACGTCAGATCGTGACCGACCGACACCGCGTCGATGTCGACGAACGTCCGGCGCTGGCCGTCCTTCGCCTCCTCCCTCACCCGGAGCCTGCCGTGCACCACCAGCGGGTCTCCCACATTGACCGACGCGGTGAGATTCGCCCCGAGATTCCGCCACGCGCAGACGGTGTAGAAGCTCGTACCACCGTCGGTCCAGGCCGAGTTGCGGCGGTCCCAGCGGCGCGGAGTCACCGCCAACCTGAAGCGCGCCACCCCGCCGTTCGCCGTTTCCCGGTCCTCCACCCCCGTCGCGGCGTTTCCCACCAGCGTCACCACCGTGTCGTTCATGACAGCCCCCGTTTCTCCGGTGTCGGCGCTCACCGACCACTTCATGCTGGCCCGGAAGGGAAATCTCCGCCGACGGCTGTGGATTACTCACCAGTTGTGCAAAACTCCGTCACCCTTTCGGGGCCGCCCGTCCCCCACCGCCGGAAACCCGTGGCACACGACGGACCCGGCACGAGACACCCGGCACGGCGCACCCGGCGGGCACGAGTACGCGGAGCGCTCGCTCCTACCTCGTCAGCCCCGACACCGTCGAGTACTGCTCCCGCACTTCCCGGTAGCGCATCAGCTCCGCCGCGATCGGATCCAGCACCTTGGCCCGCCCGCAGCCCGCCGCGGCCTCGCGCAGCCGCCGCTCCGCGTCCTGCCCGTACCGCCTCGCCGGTCCACGCGCCGCCGCCGCGCACGCCCACTCCACCAGCGGACCGCCCACGATCCCGCCCAGCATCACCAGCACCGGCGGGATGATGCCCGGATCGAGCACCCCGATGATCTGGCCGACCAGCCACAGCCCGCCGAAGATCTGGAGCAGTGTCATGGCCGCCTGCGCGAGCACCGCCGCCGGCCACCAGGCGGGGCGCGAGGGGCGACCACTCGGCGGCCCCGCCGTCACCGCCAACTCGTCCAGGGCCTCCGGCAGCCCGACGGCACCCCGCACCGCCGCCTCGCGCACCGCCTGCGCCCACGGCCGGGGCAGCCCGGCCGCCGCGTCGTCCGCGACCGTGCGCACGGCCTGCTCGACCCGTTGCCTGGCGGTGAGTTCCTCCTCCACGATCACCGTGGCGCGCGGCACGCCGCCACCGGGCGTCCGGGTGCGCTCGTACCAGCGCCACAACCGCAGCCAGGGCGTTCCGCAGGCGCGCCCCGCGTTCCTCAGCCACTCACGTTCGGCCGCCTCGCCGGTGGCCACCGCGCCCACCGCTCCCGCGAGCCGTTCGGCGAACTCCTCGCGCGAACGCTCGCTGAGGCCCGTGCGCCCGTCGGCGACGTACACCGAGCGCAGCCGGGCGGCGGCGGCGTCCACATCGGCCGACAGCCGCCTCGCGGCGGCGTTCCGCTCCTGCACGAAACGGCCGATCTCCCCGCGCAGTTCACCGACGCCCCGGCCGGTGAGCGCGGAGATCGGCAGCACCGTGGCCCCCGGTTCACCGTGCTCGCCGAGCGCCATGCCGTCCTCGTCGAGCAGTCGGCGCAGATCGTCCAGGACCTGGTCGGCGGCGTCCCCCGGCAGCCGGTCGACCTGGTTCAGCACGACGAAGGTGATCTCCGCGTGGCCCGCGAGCGGTCGCAGATAGCGCTCGTGGAGCGCGGCGTCGGCGTACTTCTCGGGGTCGACCACCCAGATGACGGCGTCGACCAGGGCCAGTACGCGGTCGACCTGGTCCCGGTGCGCCACGACGGCGGAGTCGTGGTCGGGCAGGTCGATGAGGACGAGACCCGCCAGTTCCTCGTCCCCGTCACCGCCGGCGAGCGGCTTGCGGCGCAGTCTCCCGGGGATGGCGAGCCGGTCGAGCAGCCCCGCGGCGCCCTCGGACCAGACGCAGGCGATGGGCGCGGAGGTGGTGGGCCTGCGCAGGCCCGTCTCGGAGATCGGCACTTCGGCGAGCGCGTTGAACAGTGTCGACTTGCCGCTTCCCGTCGCACCGGCGATGGCGACGACCGTGTGCCGGGAGGAGAGCCGCTGCCGTGTGGACGCCTCGTCCAGTACGCGTCCGGCCTCGGCGAGCGTGGTCCCGTCGATACGGGTCCGCGAGAGACCCACGAGTTCGCGCAGGGCGTCGAGCCGCGCCCTCAACGGCCCTTCGTAGGCGCCTCCGATGGGCTGGTGGGCGTCGGCCGGGGCAGTCGTTCCGCCGGCGTCCCCGATCGCCTCCACCCCGACGGTGACGGCCACGCCGCCGGCGCCGTTGTGCCCGGTCGCGTGACGGGCGATCAGCCCGTCGTCCCAGCGCCGGGCCCCCTCCGCACCGCCGTTCGCGCTGCCGGTCGCACCGTTCGCCGCCGCGGCGTCAGCGCCTCCGGCACCGCTCACACCCTCAGAGCCACCAAGGCCACCGGAACCACCGGCCTCCCCGCCCCCGGCCTCTCCGCCCCCGGCCTTCCCCGCCCCCGCCTTCGTCGCTCCGGCCCTACCGGGCCCCGTCTCGCCGGGCTCGTCCGTCAGCGTGCTCACGTCCGTCGCGTCCGCCATCTCGGTCACATCTCCTTCTGGAGTACGGAAAGCGCGGCGATGAGTTCCGCCTGCGGCTCCGGCGCCACTTCGAGCGCGTCAAGGGGAGCCAGCCGCCGGTCCCGTTCCCCGTGCAATACGTCGTCGATGTATGCCGCCACCAGGTCACCGCCCTTGTCGCGCAGCCGCAGCGCGCCCTGGGCCCCGATCCGCTCGGCCAGCCGCTCCCCCGCGGCCCGGGTGCGGTGCCCGCCGAGAAGGGAGGCGGCCAGGAGCGCGGCGACCGTCTCGGCGTCGGGCGCGCCGGCGCGTTCGAGAAGTCGTACCTCGTCCTCGGCCAACTCCTCGACGACCCGCCGCCAGCGCCGTACGGCCATCCCGATCCGCTCGGACACCTCACCGTCCGGCCCCGGCGCCAGGAGCGCCCCCGAGGCCGGCTCGCGCCGCCACGCCTCGATGACCCGCTCGTCGGCCGCGGCGACGGCGCACTGGAGCAGCGAGGCCAGGCTCTCGGCCAGCGAATCGAGCAGTTCGCGCGCGGAGCTGTCCCTCGGATAGCCGCGCCAGCGGGTCCGCGCGTCCCCCGCGAGCACAGCCCCCGCCTTGAGCCGCCCGCGCACGCGCTCCCGTTCGGACGCGTACGCCTCCTCGACGGCGCCCGTGAGGCGTACGGCGGCGGCGTACTGCGCCGCGACCGCCCCCGCGAGCTCCGGCATCCTGACGTTGAGCGACCCGATGACCCCGGCGGCGGTACGGACGACGGCCTGCTGGCGCGCCGCAGGGTCCCGCACCCGGTGCGTCAGCCAGGCGAGCAGGGGCGAGACGGCGGTGGTCGGGAGCAGTCCGCTGCCGCCGCCGGCCGACTCGGGCAGTTCGGGGATGGTGAAGCGCGGCACATCGCCCAGTCCGGCCTTGGTGAGCAGCGCCGCGTACTGACGTGACACCTCGTCAATCATCTGATGGGGCACCCGGTCGAGGACGGTCACGAGCGAGGCGTCGTACTCCTTGGCCGTGCGCAGCAGGTGCCAGGGCACCGCGTCGGCGTACCGGGACGCGGTGGTCACCATCACCCACACGTCGGCCGCGCAGATCAACTCGGCGGCGAGGACCCGGTTCCGTACGACGAGCGAGTCGATGTCGGGCGCGTCCAGCAGCGCGAGGCCGCGGGGCAGCGCGGCGGCGGTCTCGATGCGCAGCGCGTTCTCGGCGTCCGCGCCCCAGGCCCCCGCGCCGCCGTCCTTCTCCTGCTGGGTCGGCCAGACGCGGGTGAGCTGCGGCAGGACCCGTACGCCGTCGAACCAGTGGGAGTCGTCGGGGTGGCACACCAGTACCGGTGTGCGTGTCGTGGGCCGCAGCACGCCCGCCTCACTGACCCGCCTCCCCACAAGGGAGTTGACGAGCGTCGACTTCCCGGCCCCGGTGGATCCGCCCACCACGGCGAGCAGTGGCGCTTCGGGGTCCCGGAGCCGTGGCACCAGGTAGTCGTCGAGTTGCGCGAGGAGTTCCTCCCTGGTCTGCCGGGCACGCGGGGTCCCGGCGAGAGGGAGTGGAAGACGCACGGCGGCGACACGGTCGCGCAGCGCGGAAAGTGCGTCGATCAGCTGAGGCCGTACGTCCAAGGTCACCACATGCGAAGAATGCCCAACTTTGGAGTCTTTTTGAAGCGTATAGACATCTCCTGCGCGCCGGTCAGGTGCGGGGGACAGACGGGACGAGTGGGGCACAGGCATAACGAGTGCACAACACCCGCAGTCTGAGGCGTGAAAAGCACTGCGGGAATCGCACCTGCCTGCGATTATCGGTTCGCTTCACCGAACCTCCACATCGTGCCACGCAGGTGAAGCAACCGGGTCAGGGTGAGCTGAGCCCTATCCTTGTCCCGGCACAGGTCACGGACCGCACGGACTGCCCACCGGCATCCGGGCCCCGGGACCACGTTCCGGCCCCCGTAGCTCAGTGGATAGAGCAGGCGCCTTCTAAGCGCTTGGCCGCAGGTTCGAGTCCTGCCGGGGGCGCACACATAGCCTCACCTGCGGAAACGCGGGTGAGGCTTTTTTCTGTCCGGAAGCACATCGCTAACAGGCCAAGCGCCTTGACTGTCCACGATAGTGGACAGCACTGTGGTGGGCATGACCCAAGAGCGATACAACTTGGGCCCGATGGCTGCCTCTTGGCTGCGGGCGCTCAAGTCCCAGAACAAGTCCGACAACACGATCCGCATCTACGGGCACGCCGCCCGCGGCTTCACCGTGTTCCTCCTGGACGAGGACGCCGGGTACCGTCCGGCCGCCAACGAGGACGGCACCGCCGGGCGGCCGGCCCCGGCCGACATCGACTCGATCCACCGTGAGCACGTCGAGGCGTACATCACCGCCACGATGAGGCGCACCTCCGCGAGCAACGCGCACCAGCACTTCCGCAGCCTGAAGACGATGTTCAACTGGCTGGTGGACGAGGAGGAAATCGAGTCCGGCCGGTCACCGATGCGGACCATGAAGCCGCCCGCGGTAACCGAGCTGGAGGTCCCCGTCATCAGCGACGCCGACCTCGCGAAGCTGTTCAAGTCCTGTGCGGGCAAGACCTTTGCGGACCGACGGGACACCGCGCTGCTTCTGCTCTTCCTCGACACCGGCGTGCGCCTGTCCGAGGCGACCGACCGGCGCGTCTCGGATCTCGACCTCGACATGATGACGCTCCACGTTCTCGGCAAGGGCGACAGGGCGCGGCCGGTACCGTTCGGGCGGACCTGCGCGACGGCGCTTGACCGGTACCTGCGAGTTGCGGCGAAGTACAAGGGCAAGGCGCTGGAGCCGGACATGTGGCTGTGGTGGGCGGACCGGGGCAAGGGTCACCGGCTGACGATCTGGGGCGTGGGGACCATGCTGAAGCGCCGCTGCGCCGAGGCAGGGATCACCCACATTCACCCGCACCAGTTCCGTCACACGTTCGCGCACCAGTGGAAGGTCGGCGGCGGCAACGAGGATGACCTCATGCGGATCACGGGGTGGCGTTCACGGCAGATGCTCTCCCGCTACGCCGCGTCGGCCGGGGCGGAGCGGGCGGCGCTGGCACACAAGAGGCTGAGCCCTGGCGACCGGCTCAAGTAGCCGGCCGCCAGCGGAGGGGGGTTACCGGCCGGGCCCGACCAACGCGAGGCTCCCGACGAGCCGCGGCACCTGCACGCAGAGCAGCGCGATGGCTGCTGCTTCGGCGATCTGGTCCGGGTCGTACGCCATACGTACGCGGTCGCCGTAGTCCCGATACATCATGGGGATTCCGCCGTCGAGCTCCACGCGCTCCACACGAACGTCCGTCACATGACCCCCTGTCCCGCTGGCTCCGGGTGTCCGTTCCGTACGTTCGGACACACCCGGTTCGCACAAGCGTTCGATCCTGCGCGAGGTCACGTCACCATACGACTACGCAGACGATTAGTGCAGGCGACAGCCAAAAACGGAAGGAGTCCGATCGGCATTGTGACGATTCAGAAATCAGTCAGGTTATGTGACTAATGAGCAACGGCTATTCTTCCTGCGCCCAACTCCGCGCCACCGCTTCGGACTTGGGGCTCTCCGCCGGCCGTTCGCCGATCCTGTGCAACAGCGTCGCAGGGGCATCCCCCGCCAGCTCGGACGCCGTGTAGCCGATCACCTGGAAATGGGCGGCGGCGGCGATCACGTCGCGCGGTAGATCGAGCCCGACAGCGAGGGCGGAGACGAGCCGGGGACTGATGGTGTAGGTGTCACCGTTGATGATCTTCCCGACGAGGGATTTACTCGGAGACCATCCGGTCTCTGGATCCACGGCGACCTCCGAGAAATCGCGAACGGACCACCGCTTGCCGCTGCCAACGTGCTGCTGCATCAGCTCGGTAAGCGCGTCACGCTGCTCAGGCACCACAACCGCCTCTCTCGGCGCCACGGTCCACACCTCTCGGCCAAATCCCTTTGGAAAATACCTGGTCAGGGCGCACAACCATTTACGCTCGCGAGCCATTGTCCACGATCAGGGACGGCGCGGGGGCCTGGCGACCCCATGCGACCGAATATTGCCTAACCGCAATCTCGTCCACGATCGTGGACACCGCTCAAGCGGTGTGCTTAAGTGAGGCCGTCCACGATCGTGGACAGCTCAACGGAGGAACCGATGACGCCTGGCAGGCTCCACCTGACCGACCCCGCACTCCTCAGGATGCTCATGCAGTGGGCTCCAGGAGGGCGGGTCATCAGCGGGAAAGAGCTGGGTGATCGCGTCGGACTCTCCAAGAGCAAGGTCTCCGCAATGCTCTGCGGAGAGCGCAGGACGGTGGAGCCCGAGACGGCTCGGCTCATAGCCGAGACCCTCGGGGTTCACCGGGGCGCTCTTTTTTTTGAGCCACTGTCCACGTCCATGGACGTGGACATCACTCCCCGGAAGGACTCCCCCCATGACCACCAGCGAGCGGTCGATGCAGATGCGCCTGGCCTCGCATCGGAGCTGGGTCAACACCCCCGACAGGGCGAGCCGCACCGCAGCCGCCCGACGCGCTAGCCACCACACCCGGTTCATCACCAAGGCCCGCGAGCTGCACCCGACCGCGACCGAAGCAGAGATCACCAAGGTCGCCGAGTCGCTCCGCAAGGCGCACTACACCGAGCTCGCGCTCAAGAGCGCACAGGCCCGACGGCTTAAGGGCCAGGCCGCGAAGGAGGCCAAGCAGAAGGCCATCGCCGACGAGCTGGCCACCTACGAGGCCGGCGAGACCAGCGCCGCCTGACGACAGACGGGGCCGCCCGGACCCGGCCAGGTCCACGGCAGCCCCTCGGCGCCTCACCCAACACAGAGATCGAGGAACCGTGAGCAACCCTATCGACCGTCCCACTCCCGAGCCGCAGCCGCCGTTGCGTGACGCGCTGATGCACGCGCTCGCCGCGACGGAGGCCGTGATCAGCCGCCTGGTCGTGATGCCGGTCTCCGTCACCCTGACCGAGCACCGCGGCGTGTACGGCATCAGCCTCCACTACTTCCAGGACCCCGACGCCGTGGGCGCGTTCGCGTCGGCGCTCGGCCTGGACGAAATCATCACCTCGCCGAACCGCCGTACGTACAACACCACGATCACCGAGGCGACCGCGCACATCGAGGGCATCCCGGTGCACGCGTGGACGCAGACCGAGGACCTGCCGGAGACCGCGACCGGGGAAGCGCCGGCCCACGCCAACACGCTCCAGACCGCGCCCGACGTCCAGACCCTCGCCCAGGCCGCCGGGCAGGTGTCGGCATGACGAACACTCCCAACCCCCTCGCTGCCATCGAGCAGATGGAAGCCGCAGCACTGCGCGCGAGCGTGGTGGGCCGCCAGCTGCTGGCCGCCGCCGCGGACCTCCCGCCCCTCCTCGACCTCCGGCCGCGCGCCCGGTCGTACGGCGGGGAGGGCCACGCGGAGCTGCACTTCCAGCCCGGCTCCATCGCCGACGCGCACACCTGGGCCGCGCACCTCGGCATCGAGCTGGTCACGAGGATCGCTCCGGCCCCGGACTACATGCCGGGACACGGCCAAGAGCGGGCCGAGGGCGAGACCGTCATCGACGGCGTGAGGACGTGTGTCAACACCGTCCGGTTCATCGAGCCTGACGAGTGGGCCGCCATCCAGGCCGCCGAGCGGGACACGCCTGCCGGGGAGATGCAGCGCATGTCCGGCGACCCCGTGCGTGACACCGAGCCCGCCACGGCGTGCGACGCGGGGGCCGAGCAGTGATCCCGCAGCTGTGCCTCATCGCGCTCGGCCTCCTCGTCGGCGCGTGCATCGCCGCCGGCCTCGTGGCAGACCGCCGCATCACCCGTACCGCCCGCCACCGCCGAGGGACCGCCTGATGACCGTTCACATCCAGCACGACGAGCACGACGTGGACCAGGACGAGGGGATGAGCGCGGCCGAGCGCTACGAGTACGACCGCACCGCCGAGTTCGTCCAGGACGCGCGGGACGAGGAGCGGGACGCCGAGGAGCAACGCAAGGCCGAGGCCGAGGCGCCCGCCGTTGATGACGGCGAGTGCCAGGCCGAGTTCATCGACGGATCGTACGAGTCCTGTGGCTGCGACGAATGCGATGTGCGGGAGGCCGAGGAGCGCGAGGCTCGTGCCGGGGAGTACGGCCTGCTGCCTGGCATCGACGGGTACCCGGCCTGATGGCCGCCGGATTCAAGGTGCCGCAGCCGAAGGCGAAGCGGCGCCGTGCGCAGGCGAGTTCGGCGGACAACTGGAACGGCGGGCAGTACGGCATGCCGCAGCCGGGGCGCATCATCGAGTCACCCGCCGCCTCCCCGGTCGAGCGGTGCGGCGTCGTCGCGGACACGGTGGACGAGTCCGACCCGAAGCTGAACGGCTGGGTCCGGGCCGGTGTGTACGGGTCGGCCGAGCCGGACCGTATCTGGTGCTCCGGTCTCCACGCCGCGTACGGGGTCGCGCTCGCCGAGCTGCGCCTCCCCGGAGCGGGGGCCGGCCGTGAGTGACCTCCTGATGAGCGACGCTCCGGCGCTCGCGCTCCTGGCCGTCTTCGCCGTCGGCCTCCTGGCCTGGCTGGTGGCGGGCGCGCTCGCCGTCCTCGCCCTGGTCCACGGCCTGCTGCGCGCGTACCGGTGGCTCCGGCCCCGGCCGCGCTGGGACATCGACCAGCCGCCTCCCGACGACCTGCCAGCGGTGCTGTGGCGTGCGTGCCACAGCACGGTGTGCGGCCACATGCAGACCCGTCACACCGTCACCCCCGAGGGCGTGGCGATCTGCCAGGGCTGCGGGGCCTCGGCGGTCAGCGCGTGAGCGGATCCATCAGGCCGTGCGGCGTCCCCCGGCCGCCGCACGGCCTGCGCTACGCCCGCCCGTACCCGTGCGGCTGGCGCTGCGACAAGCACACCCCCGCCGCCGACCAGGGCAAGCCCGAGCCGCCCCCCGGACCCGGCTGGCCAGCCGGGTCCTACCTCAACACCCCTCCACCGTCCGACAGTCAGGAGATGACTCCGTGACCACCACCGTGCACAGGCCGAGCCCCGCCGACATGGCCCGCTCGCGCCCCCGGCCCTCGCTCGCCGACGTCAAGGCCGGTCGGCACCTGATCGCCCCCGGCACCCGCGGCCCCGGCGACCCGCCGTTCCGCAGCATGTACGACCGCCTGGTCATCGAGTCCGGCATGCACCCCCATCACCGCCTCGTCGCCCTCGTACTCAGCACGCACGCCGACTGGACCACCGGCGTCATCGCCGAGGACGCCCAGCCGTACCTCTCCGGGCTGACGACCAAGACGGGGCTGCTGGAGGCACAGGTGGCCGTCGCGCTGACGTCGCTGCTCCAGCGCGGATGGGTCCGGCGCGAGGCCGCAGTGCCGCGTGAGCGTTACGAGACGGCCCGCATCCAACTCGCCATCCCCACGCCGCTCATGAAGCGCCTGCTGCTCCGGGAGTGACCGCCCTGGGGGGGGGGGGGGGGGGGGGCCCGGCACCGCCCCCCCCCCCCCCCCCCCCCCAAAAAAAAAAACAACGCAAAACAACAAAAAGAACCAAGGCCCCCCCCTTCCGTCCCCCCCGGCCCACACACCTCCG
>NZ_JBVJNN010000078.1:0-10793 GCF_055583685.1 Streptomyces sp. NPDC104581 | reverse complement strand
TTGCTTCAGGGCACCTCCGGAAGACGCCGTCCCCCCCCCCCCCCCCACCCCCCCCCCCCCCCCCCCCTCCCCCCCCCCGCCCCCCCCCCCCGCTACTTCGAAGACACGACCCAGCGGCGTGCGACGCGGTCCACCGGGCCCGCCCGGTGGACCGGTCCGTCCTCAAACGCCGGAGCGGGTTGAGAAGTCGGACGGGCTTGAGGTGGTCGTCGGGCGGGAGGTTCTGAGCCCGTCCGGCGATTGAGGACAAGCGCGGCCCGCGAGCCGCGCGACACGGCCGACGGCCGCCTTCACCACTCGCGCGGGACCGCCGGCGCACCGGTCTGGCCGGCGTCGTCACCCGCACCCGGACCCGCGACACCCGCATTCGTCAGGTCCCGCGCCATCAGCGTCGCCCCCGCCACCGCCCCCGGCATCAGGAACACCGCGACGAACGGCACCAGGAACGCGAGCGTCAGCGGGACACCGAAGCCCAGCGTCAGCAGCCGGCGGCCGCGCAACAGCGCGAGGCGTTCCTTCAGTTCGATACCGCGCCGCTGCATCGCCACCGCGTTGAGCTCCTCCGCGAGGAAGAAGCCGGACACGCAGAAGCCGAGCACCGGCACGACCGTCTGTCCGAGGACCGGGACGAACCCGAGGGCGAAGAGCAGGACGCCGTACAGCACCACCCGCCCCAGGACCCGCAGGCTGTCCCGCGCGGAGACCCACAGTTCGCGCCAGAGCGACAGCCCCGACTCGGGTACGTGGCCGCCCTCCGAGCGGTCCACCGCCTCGGAGAGCGACTCGTAGAACGGCTGTCCGACCAGCAGCGTCACGGCCGTGAACGCGATCACCGCGAGGAACAGCACGAGCACGACGAGCAGCACGGTGAGGAAGCCGCGGAACAGGCCCTGCCACGGCGAGGACCAGTCGTCGGCGAAGGGCGTCGCCCAGGCCGTCAGATCGTCCGCGCCGTAGAAGAGGCCGACGAGCGCCGCCGCGTACAGCACGAGGGTCACCAGTCCGGGCAGCAGCCCGAAGCCGAGCCATCTGCCGTGCGCGCCGACCCAGCGCTGGCCCTTCACCAAGTAGCCGAAGCCCACACCGAGATCACGCATACGGTCACCTTATCGGGCTTGTTCCGCCGCTGTTTCGGGTTGGTTCCCGGCCCGTTCCATGGTGCGGGCGGGACGGACGAGAGTCCGGATACCTCTTGTTGTTGACACGTTCAACCGGTATGACCTGCCTATTGAACCGAACGATCGCCCCCCGCACGACCCGGAGGTACATCCGCATGGGTATGCCAAGACCCGTACTGCTCGCCACCGCCACGGCCACCGCCGCCCTGATGCTCGCCCCCCTGCCCGCGCTCGCCGCGCCCGGCGCCGACGACGGCCGGTCGTCGCACCCGGTGAGGGACGGTGGCACCACGGACTCCCGCGTCGCCTCCACCGCGCTGCCGTCGGCCGGCGCGGCGGCCCTCTCCGCGGTCGGCAAGACCTCGCTCGGTCTGCGCAAGGACGGCGGCTACCCGCGCCGCACCGTCCTGGACACGCTGCCCGAGAACCCGGCGGACAAGGCCATCAAGCTGGGCCTGGCCCCGTACCACGCGCTCGCTCCGCGTCTCAACGCCCTCCAGGAACTGGGCAACCGGGTCAGTGTCGAGGTCACGGGCCGGTCGGCGGGCGGGCACGACCTGTATCTCGTCACGGTCACCGCTCCGGAGAGCGCGAAGGAGGCCGCCGAGCAGGAGCGGATGCGCGAGCGCATCGAGAACTCCCCCGCGTCGGCCGCCAAGGACAAGCGCATCAAGGAGAGTTACAAGACCCCGGTCTTCATCAACAACAACATCCACGGCAACGAGTGGGAGGGCACCGACGCGGCCCTGAAGCTCATCGAGGAGCTGGCGAAGGCCAAGGACAGCCGTACGAAGAAGCTGCTGTCCACCAGCCGGATCATCCTCAACGTGACGGCGAACCCGGACGGCAGGATCGCCGGAACCCGCGCCAACGGCAACGGCATCGACCTCAACCGGGACTTCATCACCGCCTCGCAGCCGGAGGCACGCGCGATCCGGCAGATAGCCGTCGACAAGCAGCCCGCGGTCATGCTCGATCTGCACGGATACGTCAACGGCACGCTCATCGAGCCGACGACGCCGCCGCACGGCGAGAACTACGAGTACGACCTGTTCCTCAAGAACTCCTACGCCAACGCCCTCGGTATGGAGGAAGCGGTCAACGACCTCGGCTACACGGCCGAGAAGGACGGCGTGCAGCCGCCCGTCATCCCCTTCCGTGACCAGGAGGAGGGCTGGGACGACTGGCCGCCGATCTTCACACCGCAGTACATGGCGTTCCAGGGCACGGTCGCCTCGCACACCATCGAGATCCCGATGCGGGTCAACAACAACGACTACAACAACCTGCCCGTCGAGGAGTTGCGCCGCAGGTCCGCGATCAACACCGATGTCGCGGGCGCGGCGATGCGCGCCACGCTCGACTTCGCGCTCGACCACCGCAAGACGCTGATAGCCGACCAGATAGAGACGTTCCGGCGCGGTGTCGCGGGCGAGAAGCAGCGGGTCGTCTCCGAGGAGACGGTGCCCGGCGTGCCCGGTATCGGTCCGGAGGACATCTACACGACCGACTTCCCGCGCGCGTACGTGATCCCGGCCGGCGACGGCCAGCGTTCGGCGTCGGCCGCCGCGCGACTCGTCGACCATCTGATCGCCAACGACGTGAAGGTGGAGCAGGCCCGCAAGAGCTTCAAGGTGGCGGGCCGCACGTATCCGGCCGGTTCGTACGTGGTCGACATGGAGCAGGCCAAGCGCGGTCTCGCCAACGTCATCCTGGACGAGGGCCGGGACATCAGCGCGGACGTCTCGTCGATGTACGACATCTCGGGCTGGAGCCTGGGGCTGCTGTGGGGCGCGAACGTCACCAAGGTCCAGCGGGGCTCGCTGAGCTTCTCCGGTCGCGAGGTCGCCGCCGCGTCGCCCGTCGGCTCGGTGGCCCGCGGCGGCGATCTGAAGCTGCGGCTGGACGACCCGAAGGAGTTCGCCGCACTCAACTCCCTGCTGGCGCAGGACGTGAAGGTGCGCCGGACGGCGGACGGCGCGGCGATCGTGCCGTCGTCGGCCCGTAAGAAGGCGGAGATCCTTGCCGACCGGTACGGCGTCGTCTTCGCCGCCACGAAGGACAAGGGCGTCGCGGACCTGCGCCGTACGACGGTCGCCGCCGCCGTGAACTCGGGCGAGCTGTTCGCGCTGCGCGAGATGGGCTTCGAGGTGCTGCCGGTGTCGACGGCGACGGCGAACGCGGGCTTCGACTGGTCGAAGGCCGACGCGCTGTACGTGTCGACGGGGCTCAGCCACCGCTCGCTGAACGAGACCGCCCGCGCCGCGCTCGGTGAGTTCCTCGCCGGGGGCGCGCCCGTGGTGGCGCTGGGCTCCGGTGGTGCGACGTTCAACACCGAGGCCGCTCTGCTGACGGCCACGCCGGTACGGGGCAACGGGAACGCCAACGGCGTGGTGCGGGTGGTCAACACGCCCGGACCGGTCACCGGCGGCACGCAGCCCCACTCGTTCGTCTACTCGCCGATCTGGTACACCGCCCTCGGCAAGGGTGTGCGCACCGAGCAGTCGTACGGCGGCGGCAACCCGCTCGTCTCGGGCCACTGGCGCGCCGACGAGGACGGCACGGGCGGTCCGCAGGCCGCGGCCGGTCAGGCGGCGATCGTGAGCGGTACGGCGGCGGCCGGTGCGCCGGTCACGCTGTTCGGCACCGAGCCGCTGTTCCGCGACCACCCGAAGGGCGCCTTCGCCCAGGTGGGCCGGGCGCTGCTGAACCGCCTTCCGTAGGAGGCGCGTTCGTCGCACCGACAGGCGCGGAAGGCCGCACCCCGCGAGCGGGGTGCGGCCTTCCTTACGGAGAAAGGGCGGTCGTGCCCGGCGCCGCCGGTCAGACGACGGACAGCTCGACCTTGATGTTGCCGCGCGTGGCGTTGGAGTACGGGCACACCTGGTGCGCCTTCTCCAGCAGGTCCTTCGCGGTGGCGGCGTCCACGTTCGGGATGGACGCCTCCAGTTCGACCTCAAGTCCGAAGCCACCGGCCTCGGACTTGCCGATGCTGACCCTGGCGGTCACGGTCGACCCGGATATGTCCGCCTTCTCCTTACGGGCGACCACGCCGAGCGCGCCCTGGAAGCAGGCGCTGTAACCGGCGGCGAAGAGCTGCTCCGGGTTCGTGCCGGCGCCACTGCCGCCCATCGACTTGGGCGGGTTGACGACGACGTCGAGCCGGCCGTCGTCCGTGGAGACCCGGCCGTCACGGCCGTTCTCGGCGGTGGCGACAGCCGTGTAGAGGGTGTCGATCTTCTGGATGGTCATTCGGGGGTGTCCTTCTTCTTGTACGCCGCGGCTCGCGCCCACGGACCGCGACGGCCTGGCACGAGCCTAACGGCTGGGCGTCAGTTGAGGGTGACGATCATCTTTCCGGTGTTCTCGCCGCGGAGCAGACCGAGGAAGGCGTCGAAGCCGTTGTCGATGCCCTCCACGGAGGTCTCCCGGTACTTCAGCTCGCCGGAGGCGAGCCAGCCGGCCACGTCCTTCACGAACTGCGGCTGGAGGGCCTGGTGGTCGCCCACGAGCATGCCCTGGAGGCGCAGCCGCTTGCCGATGACCTGCGCGAGGTTGCGCGGGGCGGGGGCGGCCTCGGTGCTGTTGTAGAGCGAGATCATTCCGCAGATGGTGGCGCGGCCGTGCAGGTTGAACGAGGAGATCGCGGCCTCCAGGTGCTCACCGCCGACGTTGTCGAAGTAGACGTCGATGCCGTCGGGCGCGGCCTCCTTGAGCTGCTCCTTGACCGAACCGCCGCTCTTGTAGTTGAAGGCGGCGTCGAAACCGTACTCCTCCACGAGAAGTCGGACCTTGTCGTCGGATCCGGCCGAGCCGATGACCCGCGACGCGCCCCTGATGCGGGCGAGTTGGCCGACCTGGCTGCCGACGGCGCCCGCGGCGCCGGAGACGAACACGGCGTCACCCTCCTTGAAGGAGGCGACCTCGAAGAGTCCCGCGTAGGCGGTGAGGCCCGGCATGCCGAGGACGCCGAGATAGGCGCTGAGCGGTGCGATCGAGGCGTCGACCTTGACCGCGTGCCGGGCCGGCAGCTGCGCGTACTCCCGCCAGCCGAGCCCGTGCAGCACATGGTCGCCGACCGCGAACCCGTCCGCGTTCGAGGCGACGACCTCGCCGACGGCCCCGCCGTCCATGGGGTGGTCGAGTTTGAACGGCGGGGTGTACGACTTCACGTCGTTCATCCGGCCGCGCATGTACGGGTCGACCGAGAAGTGCTTGTTGCGGACGAGGATCCTGCCCTCGCCCGGCTCGGTCACCGGGGCCTCGCGCAGGGCGACGTCCTCGGCCTTCGGCCAGCCGTGCGGGCGGGCGACGAGATGCCATTCGCGGCCGGACGCGGGAAGAGCGGTCATGGGTGCGATGTCTCCTCGGGTTGCGGGTCTCGGGTGCTGCTCCGGTCGGGACGCCCGGGTGCTCGGACGCTCACCCCTCGGGTTTCACCGGGAAAGCTTCACCATCTGAAACAACCATGCTCCTAGATATTTCATGTTGTCAAGTAAACGGGTAACCTGGCGTGTATGGCCACTGAGCACTCGGACCCCCTGACCCTCGAAGTCGTCGGACTCATCGGCACGGTCGTGGCCCGCTATTACGAGGAGTACGACCACGCCGCCGCGGAGCACTCGCTCACCGGCGCGCAGGCGCGCGTGCTGGGGCTGCTGTCCATTCAGCCCATGCCCATGCGGCAGATCGCGCGGAAGCTGAAGTGCGAGCCGTCGAACGTCACGGGGATCGTGGACCGGCTGGAGTCACGCGGCCTGGTCGAGCGGCGGCCCGACCCCTCGGACCGGCGGGTGAAGCTCGCGGCACCCACCGAGCAGGGGCGCGACACCGCGCGGCGGCTCCGGGACGGGCTGAACTTCGCGCGTGAACCGCTCGCGGACCTGTCGGTCGACGAGCGGACGGTGCTGCGGGATCTGCTGCGGCGGATGCTGGGGGACGACGCCGGGGAGTGACCCCGCGCCGTCTCAGCGGCGGAGGATCAGAAGCAGAAGATCACCAGCACGCAGTCGTCCTCCTCCGGCTCCGTCTCGGACGGAGAGGGCGTCGGAGGCGGCGGCTGATTCGGCTGCCCCGGGGTGCTCGGATCACCCGTGGGGCCGGTGGAGTCCGTGGGATCCGGAGAGCCGCCGGGGTCCGGCTCGTCGCTCGGCCCGGCCGGCTCGGTCGACTCCGGGGACTCCTCGTCCGGCGCCTCCGACCCCGTCCCCTCACCGTCACCCGTCGCGGAGGGGTCCGGCGAACCGTCACCGCCGGGACGCGGGGAGCCCGTGGACGACGAGGGGGTGCCTTCCACCGGGCCCGGCTCCTCGGGGTCCTTCGGACCCGGCGGGGGCGGCCCGCCATCGAGATCGATGGCCCTGTCCTCCTGTACGGAGGTGGCGTCACCGTCACCGCCGGACTCCAGCGCCAGCTCGGCCAGGCTCAGCGCGCCGACCGCCAGGACCAGACCCGTCACGGTGAGCAGGACGGCCCGGCCCTTGCGCCGGTGCGCACCGCGCTCGGCACGCATCTCACGGCGCTCACGCCGGGACATCTTGCGCTTGCGGGAGCCGCGCGGACGGCGTGGACCCCGGTCGGCCCCCTCGCCGTAGTCGCGTGTGGCGAGGACAACCTCCGCCTCGTGCGGAACGGGGTCGTGGAGCCGCAACTCCTCGGCGGGCGTCCCGCACCCCGCGCACGCCAGGGCGCCGTTGAGGTGCCGCTGGCAGTGGTGGCAGTAGTCCATGGCGCCCTGAAGATAATCCGACCGGCGTCGACGCGGGCACCCGCGACGTGAAGATCCTGTGTGGAATCGGTCCTTCCACCAAACCGCCGCCCGACCTGACCCGAAGGGGCACGATGTCGCTATGAATGCCACGACATCGGCCGGAGCCGGTGGAACGTCCCGGCCCTTCGGGCCACGCGACTTCCAGCTCGTACTGCTGCGCCGGATGGCCGACCACCAGCCCGGACTGGTCGAGGACGCCCGGCGTGAACTGGGCGCCTCCCTCGGCGAGATGAGGGAGGCCAACCGGCGCTGGCAGGCCATGGTCCGCTCCCCGCGCGCCCGCGGCTCACTGGCGCGCTACCGCTCGGTGCTCGGCACGCCGGAGGCCACGTTCCCCCGCCAGGTCGGCGATCTGGCGTGCGAGGTGCTGCTGTGGCCCGTTGCGCTCTGGCCCTCGCTGCGCTTCGAGGTGACGGCGGCGCCGGGCGGCGGTGTGTGGAACGAGTGGCTGGTGCGGGCGCCCGGCGAACCGGGCCCCGAACTGCGTACGGCCGGCGATCTGCGTCCCTGGTCGTGCACGGTCGACGAGGTCGCCCGCGCCTTCGCCCCGGCCAGACCGATGGAGGGCACGGCGCCGACCCGCTGGGGTCTGGCGTTCGACGTGCCGGGGACGGGGCCGTGCGCCGCGGAGTTCACCTGGGGCCTGCTCCAGCGGTGGTCGCCCAGGGCCTGAGACCGGGCGGGCCGGGCGGTGCGCGTCTGGCGGTGCGCGTCTGGCGGTGCGTCAGGGCGGGTCCCGGCACGGCGCCCCGCCCCGTACCCCGACCGGCGCATCCCAGCGCGCGCACAGCCCCCGGCGCGCCCACGATGCGAAGAGGGCCGGCCGCCCGCCGGTGAACCACCCCAGCCGCTCCCGGGAGAAGAACCCGCCGTGACCGTCAGCCTTGAGCAGTTGCGCCGTTGCCATGTCGCCGTCGATCTCGGGGCCGCCAGGACCCGGGTCTTTGTGAAGGGAGCCGGTCTCGTCGTGGACGAGCCGAGCGTGGCCGCGGTGAACACCCGCAGCGGGGCGCTCATCGCCGTCGGCGCCCTGGCCGAGCAGATGACGGGCCGTACGCCGGACTACATCCGCGTCACCCGCCCCGTGTCCGGCGGGACCGTCGTGGACATCGAGATGGCCCAGCGGATGCTCCGCCATCTCCTGGGTGAGAAGCTCCGCCGCCAGCTCCGCAGAAAGCCCCGGCTGAGGGCTGCGGCGTGCACCCCGCACGACAGCGACCCGCTGGCCCAGCGGGCGGCGATCGAGACCCTGGTGGGTCTCGGGGCCCGCCGGGTCGAGCTGGTCGACACGCTCATCGCCGCCGCCGTCGGCTGCGGGCTGCCGGTGGAGAAGCCGACCGCCACCATGATCATGGTGTGCGGGGCGGCCACCACCCAGGTCGCCGTGCTGTCGCTGGGATCGATCGTGACGGCCCAGCGGGTGCCGGTCGGCGGCAACGCCATCGACCACGCGGTCATCCAGCACCTGCGCCACCAGCACGAGTTGATGCTGCCGAGCCAGTCCGTCCGGCCGCTCCAGCTCGCGCTGCGCGGCAACGGCATCACCCCCGAAGGGCCCACCTCGACGGAGATCCACGGCCGTGACGTGGCGACGGGCCTCGCACGGTCCGTCGTGGTGGACACCGCCGCCGTGCGGCAGGCCATCCACACCCCGCTCACGGCCGTGCTCGACGGCATCGGCAAGGTGCTGCGCGACTGCCCCCCGGACCTGGTCGCCGATCTCGCCGACACCGGGATCATGATGGTCGGCGGGAGCGCGCTGCTGCCCGGCCTCGACCAGATGCTGCGTGACGCGACGGGCATGCCGGTGCAGATCGCCGAGCGGCCCGACGTCTGCGCGATCCTGGGGCTCGGGGCGATGCTGGACGGGAAGATCCAGCCGCTGGTGCTCGATCCGCTGGCGCACGCCGAGTGACGTGACGGCGGGCGGCGGACGGCCGGACGACACCGGGAACGACAGCGGAGAAGACAGCGGGCACGGGCACGCGGGCGCGAACGGGTCCACGGACGCGGCCCCCGGCGGTGGCGGCGGCCACGAGGCCGGGGCCGGGGCCGATGAGTCCGTGGACGACCGGGACGGCGACGCCGGCGGGCCCGGCCGGGAGCGCCCCCCGAAGAAGACCCCCCGGCTGCCCATGCTGCTCGACGCCGTCCTCAACGTCGGGACCGAGGGCGAGCTGGCCGCCACCCTCCAGCACGTCGTCGAGAGCGCCGCCGACCTCACCGACGCGCGTTACGGCGCACTCGCGCTCGCCGGCCCCGCACACGGCCGGGGGCCCGACCGGGGCCGGAGCCGTATCGCCGAACTCTTCTCCGTCGGGCTCAGCGACGACGAGCGCCGCCGGATCACCCGGCTCCCCACCGGACACACCGGTCTGCTCGGCCACCCGGGCAGCTCCCTCAGCCTCGGCGTCCCCGTCCGGGTCCACAACGACGTACTCGGCCACCTCTGTCTCGCCCGCAAGCGGCACGGCCCCTTCACCGAGGAGGACCTGGCCCTGCTGCGGGTGCTCGCCTCTCAGGCCGGCATCGCGATCGGCAACGCGCGGCTGTACGGAACGGCCCGCCAGCGCGAACGCTGGATCGAGGGTGCCGCCGCCGTCACGACCGCGCTGCTCAGCGGTGAGCCCGCGGCGGACGCCCTGACCACACTGGCGAAGTCGGCGCGAATCCTGGCCGGGGCCGCCGCAGGCGTGGTGCTCCTGCCCACCGAGGAGGGCGGTATGGAGATCGTCGCCGCCTCCGCGCTGGACGACCCCGGTGACATCGTGGGCACGAACATCGCGCCCGGCTCGCCCGTGCTCGACCAACTCCTCAGCGGCGAACCGGTGTACATCGACGACTCGGCGACCGACCCCAGGATGACCACCCACGTCCGGACCCGCTTCGGGCCCAGCATGATGCTGCCGCTCCAGAGCGGCGGCCGGCTGATCGGCACGCTCGCCCTCCCGCGCAGGCGCGGCGGACGCCCGTACACCGCCGTGGACCGGCTGCTGGCCACACAGTTCGCCTCCCAGGCCGCGCTCGCGCTGGTCCTGGCGGACGCCCAGCACAACCGGGAGCGGCTGGCGGTCTTCGAGGACCGCGACCGGATCGCCCGTGACCTGCACGATCTGGTCGTGCAGCGGCTGTTCGCCACCGAGATGATGCTGGAGTCGACCCGGCGGCGCGCGGGCGAGGGTGAGCTGTCCGATCTGCTCGGCCGTGCCGTGGACGAGCTGGACTCCACGATCCAGGAGGTACGCACGACGATCTTCGCCCTCCAGCAGCCACCCGCCGACGCCCCCACGAGCCTGCGCGGCAAGGTGCTGCGCGAGACGGCGGGCGCGGCGGCCCTGCTGGGATTCCAGCCGTCCGTGCACTTCACGGGAGCCGTGGACACCCTCGTGGAGGAGACCCTGCACAACGGGCTGCTGGCCGCGCTGCGCGGCGCGCTGGCCGCCGCGCACCGCAGGGCGGGGGTGACGTCGATCGACGTGGAGGTCGACGCGACGGCCCGGCTGCCGGACGGCCGGGACGGGGTGCGGCTGGTCGTCTCGGACGACGGCGAGCCCGCGGCGGGTGAGGAGGACACGACCGTGACCTGGGAGACGCCGCGCTAGGTCGTGTCTTCGAAGTGGCGCCTTCCGCCCGCAGGGCGGGGCTCGCGGCGGCCGTCGCGGTGCGTCGCGAGGCGGAGGACCGGTCTCGTACGGGGCGTACTCGGCCGACTCCGACTACGACCACGCGGCGTGGTGCCGCGCCGGGCGTCCCGGGCCAGGCGGGACTTTCAAGACACGACCTGGGTGCCCCGGGTGAAGCCGGACGCACGGCAGCGGGGGGGGGGGGGGGGGGGGGGGGGGGGGGGGGGGGGGGGGGGGGGGGGGGGGGGGGGGGGGGGGGGGGGGGGGGGGGGGGGGGGGGGG
>NZ_JBVJNN010000077.1:0-12611 GCF_055583685.1 Streptomyces sp. NPDC104581 | reverse complement strand
TCCGTACCCCGTGTGGTCGACCTCTTACGGGGCCCCGCCCCGCTCCTTTGCGCCATACGGCGCCCCGTCCAAGACATGTTCCCCTCCCCCCCCCCCCCCCACCCCCCCCCACCCCCCCCCCCCCCCCCCCCACCCCCCCCCCCCCCCCCCCCCCGCCGCCGTGAAAGGTGGGGGACGGCAGAGCTAGGCGGTGGCAGAGCGGTAGCGCCGTACGGCCAGGGTGCGGAACACCACGATGATCAGGACCGACCAGATCAGCGATGCCCAGATCGGGTGCTCCATCGGCCACGCCCCGGTCACCGACGCCTCGCGTCCCGGGATCGTGTTGCCGAACAGCTCACGCGCCGCCTGCACGGTCGCGCTGAAGGGGTTCCACTCGGCGATGTGCTGGAGGAACGCGGGCATTCCGTTGACGGGTACGAAGGCGTTGGAGACGAACGTCAGCGGGAAGAGCCAGATCAGCCCGCCGGACGTGGCGGCCTCCGGCGTACGGACGATGAGGCCGATCAGCGCGCCGATCCAGGAGAACGCGTACCCCAGGAAGAGCAGCAGCGCGAAGCCGGCGAGGACGCTGCCGATGTTCTCGTGCGTGCGCCAGCCGATGATCAGGGCGACGGCCGCGAGGACGACGAGTGTCAGCGCGGTCTGTACGAGGTCGGCGAGCGTACGTCCGGTGAGGACCGCGCCGCGGGCCATGGGCAGTGAGCGGAACCGGTCGATGAGCCCCTTGTGCATGTCGTCGGCGATTCCGGCGCCCGCGCCCGCCGTGGCGAAGGTGACGGTCTGCGCGAAGATGCCCGCCATCAGGAACTCGCGGTAGGCCTGGGCGCTGCCGGCGGGCGCTCCGGGGACGTTGATGGAGCCGCCGAAGACGTAGGTGAACAGCACCACGAACATGATGGGCTGGATCAGCCCGAAGATGATCATCTCGGGGATGCGGAGCATCCGGATCAGATTGCGCTTGGCGACCACGAGCGAGTCGCGGACGGACTGGACCACGCCGCCGCGCGGGCGTGGGGCGAGGGCCTTCGGCGCGGCCTCGGTTACGGCGCTCACTTGGCGCTCTCCTTCGGGTCCGTGGTCGTCGTCGTGCTCGTGGCCGTACTCGTAGCCGTACTCGTGCTCGTGGACTCGGCGGCGCTCGGCGTCCTGGCCGGGGAGACACCGGGTGCGGTGCCGCGCGCCGGGCCGTCGCCGCCGTCCTGGGCCTCCTCGGCCGCGTGGCCGGTGAGGGAGATGAAGACGTCGTCGAGGGTGGGGCGGCGCAGCCCGATGTCGTCGATCTCGACGCCCCTCGCGTCGAGTTCCCTGATGATCTCGGCGAGCAGCTTCGCTCCGCCGGTGACCGGGACGGTGAGCTTGCGGGTGTGCTGGGCGACCATCACGCCGCCCTTGCCGAAGCCGGCGAGCACGTCGTGGGCCCGGGTGATCTGGTCGCGTTCGTGGACGACGACCTCGACGCGCTCGCCACCGGTGCGGGCCTTGAGTTCGTCGGCGGTGCCGCGCGCGATGACCTGGCCGTGGTCGATGACGCAGATGTCGTGGGCGAGGTGGTCGGCCTCTTCCAGATACTGGGTGGTGAGCAGCAGTGTGGTGCCGCCGGCGACCAACTCCTCGATGATTCCCCACAGTTGCTGACGGTTGCGGGGGTCGAGGCCGGTCGTCGGCTCGTCCATGAACATCACCGGCGGGGAGACGACGAGCGCCGCCGCGAGGTCCAGTCGCCTGCGCATACCGCCGGAGTAGGTCTTGGCGGTGCGGTCGGCGGCGTCGCCGAGGTTGAAGCGCTCCAGCAGTTCGGCGGCCCTGGCCTTCGCGGCACGGGCGCTCTGCTGGTAGAGCCGGCCGACCATCTGGAGGTTCTCGCGGCCGGTCAGATACTCGTCGACCGCGGCGAACTGACCGGAGAGCCCGATGTTCCTGCGGACCTCGTTGGGGTGCTTGAGCACGTCGATACCGGCGACGACGGCCTTGCCGCTGTCGGGCTGGAGGAGGGTGGTCAGCACACGGACCGCGGTGGTCTTGCCCGCGCCGTTGGGGCCGAGCAGGCCCAGGACCGTGCCTTCGGGGACATCGAGATCGACGCCGTCCAGTGCTCGTACGTCGCCGAACGTCTTGACCAGGCCTTCGGCGTAGATGGCGCCTGGCATAGGGGTACTCCCAGCTCTGTGTCAGATTCGTACAAATGGTGCGATCCATGCCGACGACAGCATAAGCCGACCGGCGGCAGGGTGTGACGCTAACGCGATACATCGCGATTGGACAAGAGGATTAAGTCAGGTCTGCGTAAAGGTGCGACCGGGCACGTGCCGCCGCTCAGGCGCTCAGGCGCTCAGGCGCTCAGGCGCTCAGGCGCTCAGCCCAGGATCGTGTAGCCCGCCTCCCGCAGCGCCGCCTCCACGTCCGCGCAGTGCTCCGGCCCCTTCGTCTCCAGACGCAGCTCCACGTCCGCCTCCGTCAGCCCCAGCCGCGGGTCGGTCCGTACGTGCCCCACGTCCAGGACGTTGGCGTCGGCCACCGAGAGCACCCCGAGCAGCGTCGCGAGCGCCCCCGGCCGGTCGGTGATCCGCAGCCGCAGCCCCAGATAGCGCCCGGCCGCCGCCATCCCGTGGCGCAGGATCCGCTGCATCAGCAGGGGGTCCACGTTGCCGCCCGACAGCACGGCGACCACCGGCCCCCGGAACGCCTTCGGGGTGCTCAGCAGCGCGGCGACCGTGCTCGCCCCGGCCGGCTCCACGACGAGCTTCGCCCGCTCCAGACAGAGCAGCAGCGCGCTGGACAGCTCGTCCTCCGACACCGTCCGCACCTCGTCGACCAGGTCCCTGACCATCGAGAACGTGATCTCGCCCGGCCGGCCCACCTTGATGCCGTCCGCCATCGTCTGCTGCTCGCCGATCGACATCGGCCGCCCGGCCCGCAGCGACGGCGGGTACGCGGCGGCGCCCTCCGCCTGCACACCGATCACCGCGACATCCGGCCGCACCGCCTTCACCGCCAGCGCGATGCCCGCGGCGAGACCGCCGCCGCCGAGACCGACGAGGATCGTCCGCACCTCGGGGCACTGCTCCAGGATCTCCAGGCCCACCGTCCCCTGTCCGGCGATGATGTCCGGGTGGTCGAAGGGGTGGATGAAGACCGCGCCGGTCTCCCGCGCGTACTCCTGCGCGGCGGCCAGGGTCTCGTCGACGACCTGGCCGTGCAGCCGTACCTCCGCGCCGTACTCACGGGTCGCGGCCACCTTGGGCAGCGGCGCCGCGAGCGGCATGAACACGGTGGAACGCACCCCGAGCAGGGTCGAGGCGAGCGCGACGCCCTGCGCGTGGTTGCCCGCGCTGGCGGCGACCACGCCGGCCGCGCGCTCCTCGGGCGAGAGACCGGCGATCCGCACGTACGCGCCGCGCAGCTTGAACGAGCCGGTGCGCTGGAGGTTCTCGCACTTCAGATGGACCGGTGCGCCGACCAGGCGGGTCAGATGCCTGCTGCCCTCCATCGCGGTCATCCGCGCCACACCGGTCAGCATCTTCTGCGCCCCGCGGACGTCGTCGAGGATCACCGCGGGCGCGGAGCCGCGCGCGGAAGTGGAAGTGAATGATCCGGAGGGACGCGACGTACCGAAGGTCATGACCGCCAGTCTCGCAGCTCATCCGCCGGTCGGCCGCCCGGGACGAGGGGCCGTCCACCGGTTTGCGCGGGGCCGGTACGGGCGGCGGCGGGGCCGCGTACTCTGTCCCCCACCAACCGACCACCGCACGAGAGAGCCCCAGCCATGCCCCCTACTCAGGACATGACTTCCGCTGTGTCGGCCTCCCCGGGCTCCGGCTCCGAACCCGCAGGTTCCGACCCCTCCGGCTCCGCACCTTTAGAGGCCGCACCGGCACCTTCCGTCGGTACCGAATCCGTCGCCACGGGCGACGCCCCCACCGGCGCCCGCACCGATGACGCCCCCCTTCTCGACGCACTCCAGCACCAGGTGGCCGTGTTCGCCCGGCGGGCGGAGCAGACCCGCCTCGGCGGCGTCGGCCAGGTGCGCAACTCCATGGACCGCGCCGCCTACCTCCTGCTCAACCGCCTCGATCTGGAAGGCCCGATGGGCGTCAAGGCGCTGGCCGCGGGGATGGGGATCGACTCCTCCACCGTCACCCGCCAGGTCGCGCCCCTCGTCGACACCGGCCTGGTCAAGCGCACGTCCCACCCGGAGGACGGCCGTGCCGTCGTCCTGGAACTCTCGGTGCGCGGGCTCAGCCGCCTCGAAGAGGTCCGCTCCTCGCGCCGCGAACTGATGTCACAGGTCACGCACGGCTGGACGGAGGAGGAGCGGGATTCGTTCTGCACGCTCCTCACCCGGTTCAACTCCGCCTTGTCCGCACGGCAGTCGGGCCCCGCGCCGGCCGAACCGGCCGCGAACCGGACCCCGGTGGACGAACGCGTCGGCACGGAGCCACCGCCGGCCTCTTGACCCCGGCCGGGGTCTGTCCTCATATGAGGTGTGCGACAGCGACAGCAGACGGGTGCGGATCGTCGTCGCGCCCGGGAGTTCGAGGCTTTCGTCGCGGGCGCGGCAGGCCGACTGCTGCATGCCGCCACGCTGCTGACGGGTGAGCCCGCCGACACCAAGCCGCGCGCCGAGCGCCTGCTGACGGCCGCCCTGGCCCGTACGTACGCGGACTGGGACCGGCTGCGCGGCGACGACCCGTACGACCGCGCCCGCCAGGAGCTCGCCGCCCGTTACGCGCGCGGCGCCTGGCGGCACCACCCCCGCACCGGGCAGGGCCTGCTCGGCCGGCTCGGCCCGCAGGAGCGGCTGATCCTCGTCCTGCGGCTGTACGAGGGGGTCGCCGAGGAGCAGACGGCCGCGCTGATCGGGCTGCCGGCCGACCGGGTGCGCGCGATCTACGCGCGGGCGGTCGTCACGATGCGGCAGCCCGAACCGGCCCGCCGCCCGGCGCCCCACTGGCCGCTGTCGGTGCTCCACCGGCAGGTGACGCGGTGAGCGGCCAGAGCCGTAAGGAGGACGAGGTCCGCCGGATGCTCGACGTACGGCATCCGCCGGTCCCCGCCGACCTGACGGCCCGGGCGACCGCCCTCGGCACCCGAGTCCTGAACCGCAGGCGCACCTGGCGCCTGCTGTTCTGGCTGCTGGTGACGGTGGCCGTCATCGCCTTCACGGTCTGGGCGGCGGTCGTGGAGCCGTGGTCGCTCCCGCCGTCCGAGAAGACACCGCCGCTGGAGGGCTGGTAGGGACCGGGCGCCGGCGCCCGGCTCCCGTCAGGCCAGCGCCTGCTGAAGGTCCGTCAGCAGATCGTCGGCGGACTCGATGCCCACCGACAGCCGGATCAGGTCGTCCGGCACCTCCAGCGGTGAGCCCGCCGCCGAGGCGTGGGTCATCCGTCCCGGGTGCTCGATCAGCGACTCGACACCGCCGAGGGACTCGCCCAGCGTGAAGACCTTCGCCCGGCCGCAGACCTCGATGGCCGCCTGCTCGCCGCCGGCGACCTGGAAGGACACCATGCCGCCGAAGGACTTCATCTGCTTGGCCGCGATCTCGTGCCCGGGGTGCTCGGGCAGACCCGGGTAGTAGACCTTCGCGACCTTCGGGTGCCGGGCCAGCATCTCGGCGACACGCGTCGCGTTCTCGCTGTGCCGGTCCATCCGGACGGCGAGGGTCTTCACACCGCGCAGCACCAGCCACGCGTCGAACGGGCCGGAGATCGCGCCCATCGCGTTCTGGTGGTAGGCGAGTTCGTCGCCGAGCGCGGTGTCCTCGGTGATCAGCGCACCGCCGACGACGTCCGAGTGACCGCCCATGTACTTGGTGGTCGAGTGCACGACGACATCGGCACCCAGGGCGAGCGGCTGCTGGAGGTAGGGGCTCGCGAAGGTGTTGTCCACGACGAGCCTGGCGCCCGCGGTGCGGGCGACCTCGGCGAGGGCCGTGATGTCGCTGATGCCCAGGAGCGGGTTCGACGGGGTCTCCACCCAGATCGCCTTCGTACGGGGCCGCAGGGCGGCCCGTACCGACGCCGGGTCGGAGGTGTCGGCCACCGACCACTCCACGCCCCAGCGCGAGACGACCTTCGCGAAGAGCCGGTAGGTGCCGCCGTACGCGTCGTTGGGGATCACGACGTGATCGCCCGGCGACAGCAGCGTACGGAGGAGGCAGTCCTCGGCGGCGAGGCCGGACGCGAAGGCGAGTCCGCGCCGGCCGCCCTCCAGGGCCGCCAGATTCTCCTCCAGCGCGGAGCGCGTGGGGTTGGCGCTGCGGCTGTACTCGTAGCCGCCGCGCAGTCCGCCCACGCCGTCCTGCTTGTACGTGGACACCTGATAGATGGGGGGAACGACCGCGCCGGTGAGGGGATCGGCAGTGTTCCCCGCGTGGATCGCGATCGTCTCGAAGCTGTGCTCGTCGCTCATGAGGCCCGAGGGTAGCCGGATCGGACCCGGCTCAGAGAGCTGTCCGCGTCCGGGACAATGGAACGCATGGAGATTCTCTGGTTCCTGATCGCGATGGGCTTGGTCGCGGCCGTCGTCGGCCCGTACATACGGCGCCGCCGCGGTGGCATCCGCCTGGTCGAGCCCGGCGCGCCCGACGCGGCCGACCCGGACTCGTACGACTTCGTGCGGCAGGAGGAGCTGGACATCCGGCTCCCGGGGCCGGACCAGGATCTCCTCGACGTACTCGACGTCGTCCAGCGCACCCAGGACTGGCGGGCGGCGGCGCAGCTGCTGGCCGGGACGGCCAAGGAGGGCGAGGTGCGCTGGCAGCGCGTCCAGGCGTTCGCGGGCGCGGCGGCGCTGGAGCTCCAGGAGAGGCCCGGGGTGGGCGGCGCGTGGCTGCGGGCGTGGCGGTCGGAGTCGCCGAAGGACGCGGGCGGCGCGCAGGTGCACGCGGAGTTCCTGGTGCAGCAGGCCTGGCGCTCGTCGGCGGTCGGCACGGACGACTTCCGGATCATCCTGGAGGAGGCCCGCTCGGTCTGCGGCGACGCCGCCCTGCTGGCGCCGGGCGATCCCGTGCCGTACGTCATCGAGCTGGCCGTGGCCCGCGGGCTGGGTTATCCGCACGAGCGGTTCGACCAGCTGTGGGCGAAGGTCATCGACCGGGCGCCGGACCACATGGGCGCGCACATCGCGGCGCTGCACTACTGGTGCGAGAAGTGGCACGGCTCGCGCGAGGACGCGGACCGGTTCGCGACGGCGTCGGCGGCGCGGGCCCCGCAGGGTTCGCTGCTGGCGGCGCTGCCGCTGTTCGCGGTGTACGAACATCTGCCGGAGATCGCGCTGGTGCGGGACTTCTACCGCAGCGCGGTGGTGTCGAAGGCGATGGAGGGCGCGATGTTCGCGGTGCACGCGGCGCGCCCCGACGATCCGATGCTCGCGCACGTACGGCATCTGCTGATCGTCTTCCTGGTGCGGGCGGAGCGGTGGTCGGAGGCGATGAACCAGTTCGTGCGGGTGGACGGCCACGTCGGCGCGATGCCGTGGACGCACAGCGAGGACCCGGCGGCGATGTACACGCTGTACCGGGCGCTGGCGGTGGCGGGTTACGAGGCGAACGGCGGCAGCCCGGCGACGCTGCCCAGGTAGCGGCATCCGGCCGGCCGCCGGCCGCCGAGGCGCCATTGCCGCGCTGACCTGCGGTGGTGCATACTCCGCAGATCCCCCACACGTTCTCTTCACCTGTTCTCCGTAACCCTGGGGGGTCATCCGATGGCACGCGTTCTGCCCTTCGTCCTCTTCGCGTTCGGCGTCTGGTTCTGGCTGAAGGCACGCCGGAGCGTGTCCTCGCTGGTCGGTACGGAGGCGGAGCTGGGGCTGCTCCCCAGGGACGCGCAGAACGCGGAGCTGGCCGGCCCGGACCCCGCGCTGGAGCGGGCCCTGGACGAGGCGCGCGCGGGCCGCTGGGAGGCGGCGGCGGGGCTGCTGGCGTCGACCGGCAAGGAGCGGGACTGGGAGCGCCGCGCGCTCTACGCGCGTGTACTGGGCGAGGCGGCGGCCCGCGAGGACTCCTGGCTGCGGTCGTGGCGCGCGGCCGGGCCCGACGCGGACACGGAGCTGGTCCGGGCGTCCGCGACGGTCGCGCGCGCGTGGCTGCTGCGGGGCTCGCCGTACGCCGAGCACACCACGCCCGAGCAGGCGGACGGCTTCCACGAACTGCTGCCGAAGGTGCGCGACGAGACGGCCCGCGCGGCGGAGCTGGGCCCGGACGACCCGACGCCGTACATCGTGGAGATCCGGACGGCGCTCGGCGTCGGCTACGGCCAGGACCGGATGCGTCAGCTGTGGGCGGAGATCACGGCCCGTACCCCGCACCCCACGTCGGCGCCGCTGTACGGGGCGCACGAGGCCGCGATCCAGTACTGGAGCGCGCGGTGGCACGGCTCGGCGGAGCTGGCCCGCGAGTTCGCCGCCCAGGCCACGGCCGACGCGCCCCTGGGCACGCTGATGAGGGCGCTCCCGCTGATCGCCTGGTACGACCACCACGACGCCGCGGCGGGCTCCCGCGACTACACGGACCCGGCCCTGACGGCGCTGGTCGACGCGGCCCTCGCGGACGTGGCGCAGGCGCCTTCGGACCATCCCCGGCTGCCGGAGGTGCGGCATCTGCTGGCGTACTTCCTGACGAGGCAGACCCGGCACGACGAGGCCCTGGACCAGTTCCGGCTGGTCGACGGCCATGTGAACGCGCTGCCCTGGCGCACCCGCCGGGACCCGGCGGCGTTCTTCACGGCGATCCGCACGAAGGCGGTACGCGGCGCGGAGGCCCGCGCCCGTATCCGCCGGTGCGTGTGACGCGCCGGGGGCCCTGGCATCGTGGAGGGCATGGACGAGACTCCTCTGCCGGGCGGGTTCATCAATCAGGTCGTACGGGTCGGCGACACCGTGCGGCGCTCCGGGCCGCCGGCCCGACAGGCGGCGTACACAAGGAAGTTGCTGGAGCACTTCGAGGAGCGGGGCTGGGGCGGGGCGCCCCGGTACCGGGGGGTGGACGAGCGGGGGCGCCAGGTACTGGAGTACGTCGAGGGGGAGGTGTCCGCGCCGTTGTCGGACGCGCGGCTGGCGCGGGTCGCGGAGCTGGTGCGGGAGTTCCATGACCTGACGGCCGGTTCGGTGCTCGCCGAGGGGCGTGAGGTCGTGTGCCACAACGATCTGTCGCCCCGGAACACGGTCTGCGCCGACGGGCTGCCCGTGGCCTTCGTCGACTGGGACCTGGCCGCCCCCGGTGACCGTGTCCACGATGTCGCCCACGTCTGCTGGCAGTTCCTGGACCTCGGCCCCCGCGTGCCGGACGTGGCCGACGCCGCCCGCCGGATCACCCTGGTCTGCGACGCCTACGGTCTGGACGACCGGGACGGCATCGTCCGCTCGATCCTGTGGTGGCAGGACCGCTGTTGGCGCGGCATCGACGAGTCCGCCGACCGCGGCGATCCGGCGATGGCCGCGCTGCGCGAGCGGGGCGTGGTGGACGACGTCCGGGCCGCGTACACCTGGGTGTCGGCCCACGCCTTCGAACTGGCGGCGAAGCTGTAGGTGTTGATCACGGGCCTGATCCACACGGCAGGCCCTGGGGAACGTGCTCCCCGGGTGGGCGGCGGGTAAATCCGGGGGCGCCGTCCGGTGGCCCTCGTTAGACTCGCCGCCATGGGTATGTACGCGTACTACTTCTTTCTCTGATTCCGGGCGCGGACGCCCCGGCGCGAGTCCTGTCACGGACCGCGGGCGTCCCCGTGTCCCCGCCCGACGCAGGTAACTCGTACCCAGGGAAAGAACATGCGCGAACGCGCCCAATTGTCGATGAGGGACGTCTCGAAGTCGTACGGCGACCGGACCGTCCTCGATCAGGTGTCACTGTCCGTGCGGCCCGGTGAGAGGGCCGGTGTCATCGGGGAGAACGGCTCCGGGAAGTCCACCCTGCTGCGGCTGCTGGCCGGGGCCGAGCGGCCGGACGGCGGTGAGGTCACCGTCCTGTTCCCCGGCGGGGTCGGGTACCTCTCCCAGACACTCGGACTCGACCCCCGCCGGTCCGTCCGGGACGCCGTCGACGCGGCCCTCGCGGATCTGCGGGAGCTGGAACGCCGGATCGCCGCCGCCGAGGCGTCGCTGACCGGTGCCACGCAGGACGAACTGGCCGCGTACGGCGATCTGCTGACCGCCTACGAGGACCGCGGCGGCTACGAGGCGGACGCCCGCGTCGACGCCGCCATGCACGGGCTCGGGCTCGCCCGTGTCGGCCGCGACCGCCCGCTCGGGTCGCTCTCCGGCGGCGAGCAGTCCCGGGTGGCGCTGGCCTGCGTGCTGGCCTCCGCGCCCGAACTGCTGCTGCTCGACGAGCCGACCAACCATCTCGATCTCCGGGCCACCACCTATCTGGAGGACCGGCTCAGGGCGCACCGGGGCACGGTGGTCGCCGTCACCCACGACCGGGCGTTCCTGGAGCGGATCGCGACGACGATCCTGGAGGTCGACCGGGACACCCGCGCGGTGACGCGGTACGGCGACGGCTGGAGCGGCTACCGCACGGCCAGGGCCGCGGCCCGCCACCGCTGGGAGCAGGACCACCAGGAGTATCTGGCGGACCTGGCCCGCACGCGGGAGCTGGTGGCCGCGGCCGGGCAGCGGCTCGCCGCCACCGGGAAGGATCCGGGACAGGGCTTCGGCAAGCACCGCCGCTCGCACGAGGCGAAGCTGTCCGGCCGGGTCAGGGCGGCGCGGGTGCGGCTGGAGCGGCTGGAACGGGAGCCGGTGCCCGCGCCTCCGCGTCCGCTCGTGTTCGCGGCCGACCCGGCCACCACCGGGGCGCGGGGCGTGCCGGCGGAGCTGTCCGGCGTCGTGGTCGGGGACCGGCTGCGGGTGGACGCGCTCCGGGTGGAGGCCGGGGCCCGGCTGCTGGTCGACGGGCCCAACGGCGCGGGCAAGACGACGCTGCTGCGGGTGCTGGCAGGGGATCTCGCGCCGGACGCGGGCAGTGCCCACCGTACGGCCCAAGTGGGCTATCTGGCGCAGGAGTCGGCCATGGCGGGGACGGCGTCGCGGCTCTCGCTGCTGGGGGCGTTCGCGGCGGGCCGCCGGGGGCTGCCCGACGAGCACACCGACGAGCTGCTGGCTCTGGGGCTGTTCCGCGAGGAGGATCTGACGGTGCCGGTGGCCGGGCTCTCGGTGGGGCAGCGGCGCCGGCTCGAACTGGCGCGGCTGCTGACGGTCCCCGCCGATCTGCTGATCCTGGACGAGCCGACGAACCATGTGGCGCTGAGCCTGGTGGAGGAGCTGGAGCGCGCCCTCGCCTCGTACGGGGGCGCGGTGGTCGTGGTCTCGCACGACCGCCGTTTCCGGAGCGAGTTCGTGGGCGAGCGGCTGGAGTTGCGCGCGGGAAGGGTGGTCCCGGAAGGCTGGGGGATCCCCTAGAGCTTGGCCTGGAAGATTCCGGCCGGCCTCTCGCGCCGGTAGCCGAGCGCCGCGTTCACGGCCAGCATCGGGGCGTTGTCGTCGGCGACGCTGGTGCTGATCTCCCGTACTCCGGGGTGGCGTTCGGCGAGCCTGCCCAGCAGATGGCGCTTGACCGCCCGGCCGAGTCCGCGTCCGCGGTGCTCCGGGACGACCACCGTGTCGTACTGGAGCGCCCGGGTGTGGGACGGGTCGCGCAGGACGAGTTCGCTGTACGCGGCGATGCGCTCGGCGCCCCCGTCCCTGCCCTCAGCCAGCACCACCGAGGTCAGGAGGATGCCGCCCCGGTCGTCGACGAGCCGGGCGGCGCCGCGTACGCGCTCCGCGTCCCACCTCGGCGTCCGCTCGTCCGCCCCGGCGGCGGAGGCGTCGCGCAGCACGTCGTGGGCCCGCGCGAACTCGTCCGCCAGCGCGTCCGGTACGACACCGTCCCACTCCGCGAAGCGGTAGCCGTCGGGCAGCCGCGCCCCGGGCAGCGCGGCGTCCGCCTCGCGGACCCGCTGCACGTACCAGGCCAGGGGCAGCACCTTGCCGAAGCCCAGCCCGTCGACGAACGCCTCACCGGCGCCGCCCACTTCGAGCATGGTGGAGACCGAACTGCGCCCGTCGGCGGTGAGTTCGGCCCGTATCGCGCCCCACAGCGCGGCGCCCACGCCCCGCCGTCTGGCCTCGGGGCGGACGACCAGGGCGTCGAGGAAGGCGGTGCGGCGCTCGCTCTCCTCGGTGAACAGCAGCAGCGCCGCGACGCCGTCGTACGACCCGTCGGGAGCGGCCGACACCAGATGGACCATCCGCGCGTCGGGCGACCGCACACGCAGCTTCCCGGCGGTCTCGGTGCGGCCGGGTTCCGGGACGGATGCGGGCACGTCCTGGAGATGGGCAGCGGCGATCACGTCATGCCAGGCGTCTGTCTCCGCCTCCGACGGCGGGGTCCCCAGAGTCATCAGCATGATCCGAACCTACGCTCACTACCCGGTGCGCGCCCCCGAGTTGTCGGCGCTTCCCGGACAGTGAGACTTCGTTTCCGCGCCATTGGTTGCGCGGAGGGCCACACAATCCTCATAAGTCTTCCCCGACACGCGCCGGGGGGGGGGGGGGGGGGGGGGGGGGGGGGGGGGGGGGGGGGGGGGGGGGGGGGGGGGGGGGGGGGGGGGGGGGGGGGGGGGGGGGGGGGG
>NZ_JBVJNN010000076.1:0-13234 GCF_055583685.1 Streptomyces sp. NPDC104581 | reverse complement strand
CCCCCCCCCCCCCCCCCCCCCCCCCCCCCCCCCCCCCCCCCCCCCCCCCCCCCCCCCCCCCCCCCCCCCCCCCCCCCCCCCCCCCCCCCCGCCCCTCTTCGTGGGTGAGCGGCGCTACGCCGACTTCTCGTGGCGGCCGTCGTTCTTCACGATCCGCGGCTCGCGCGGGACCAGCGTCGGGTTCACGTTGTTGCGGACGACGTCCGCCGTGATGACCACACGGGCCACGTCCTTGCGCGAGGGGACCTCGTACATCACCGACTGGAGGACCTCTTCGAGGATCGCGCGCAGACCGCGCGCTCCGGTGCCGCGCAGGATCGCCTGGTCGGCGATGGCTTCGAGCGCCGGGAGGTCGAAGTCCAGCTCCACGCCGTCGAGTTCGAAGAGGCGCTGGTACTGCTTCACCAGCGCGTTGCGCGGCTCGACCAGGATCTTGAGGAGCGCCTCACGGTCCAGGTTGTGCACCGAGGTCAGGACCGGCAGACGGCCGATGAACTCGGGGATCATCCCGAACTTCACCAGGTCCTCCGGCATGACCTCCTGGAACTGGTCGCTCTCCTCGATCTCGCGCTTGGAGCGGATCGTGGCTCCGAAGCCGATGCCCTTGGCGCCGGCCCGTGACTCGATGATCTTCTCCAGGCCCGCGAAGGCGCCGCCCACGATGAACAGCACGTTCGTCGTGTCGATCTGGATGAACTCCTGGTGCGGGTGCTTACGGCCGCCCTGCGGCGGGACCGAGGCCGTCGTCCCCTCCAGGATCTTCAGCAGGGCCTGCTGGACGCCCTCGCCGGAGACATCGCGGGTGATCGACGGGTTCTCGCTCTTGCGGGCGACCTTGTCGATCTCGTCGATGTAGATGATCCCGGTCTCGGCCTTCTTGACGTCGTAGTCCGCCGCCTGGATCAGCTTCAGCAGGATGTTCTCGACGTCCTCGCCGACATAGCCGGCCTCGGTGAGCGCCGTAGCGTCCGCGATCGCGAACGGTACGTTCAGCATCCGGGCCAGCGTCTGCGCGAGGAGCGTCTTGCCGGAGCCCGTGGGGCCCAGCAGCAGGATGTTGGACTTCGCGAGCTCGATCGCGTCGTCACGGCTGCCCGCGCCGCCGTTCTCACCGGCCTGCACGCGCTTGTAGTGGTTGTACACCGCTACCGAGAGGGCCTTCTTCGCGGGCGCCTGCCCGACGACGTACCCCTCCAGGAACTCGTAGATCTCCCGCGGCTTGGGCAGTTCCTCCCAACGCACCTCGGAGGTCTCGGCGAGCTCCTCCTCGATGATCTCGTTGCAGAGGTCGATGCACTCGTCGCAGATATAGACCCCGGGACCTGCGATGAGCTTCTTCACCTGCTTCTGGCTCTTCCCGCAGAACGAGCACTTGAGCAAGTCGCCGCCATCACCGATGCGTGCCACGAGGTGCTTCCCCTTCGCCTGGGAGCAGCCTGGTTCAGCGGCTCCTGTGCCTCATACCCGACGGTACCTTGCCTGGCCCCCCGTTCGGGCCCCCCTTGGCGCGGTTCAGGTGTACGTGCGACCACCCGGGCCGCGCCAAGGGCACCGGACGGGTCAGGCCGCTGCCGCCGCCGTGGTCTTACGGGTCGAGACGATCTGGTCGACCAGACCGTACGCCAGAGCGTCCTCGGCGGTCAGGATCTTGTCGCGCTCGATGTCGTCGCGGACCTTCTCGATCGGCGTCGTCGAGTGCTTGGCCAGCATCTCCTCGAGCTGCGCGCGCATGCGCAGGATCTCGTTGGCCGCGATCTCCAGGTCGGAGAGCTGCTCGCGGCCGGTCTGGCTGGACGGCTGGTGGATCAGCACGCGGGCGTTCGGCAGGGCCAGGCGCTTGCCCGCCGTGCCGGCCGCGAGCAGGACGGCGGCCGCGGAGGCGGCCTGTCCCATGCAGACCGTCTGGATGTCCGGCTTCACGAACTGCATCGTGTCGTAGATGGCCGTGAGCGCCGTCATGGAGCCGCCGGGGCTGTTGATGTAGATCGAGATGTCACGGTCGGGGTCCATGGACTCCAGGCACAGCAGCTGGGCCATGACGTCGTTGGCCGACGCGTCGTCGATCTGGACACCGAGGAAGATCACGCGCTCCTCGAACAGCTTCGCGTACGGGTCGTACTCGCGCACGCCCTGCGACGTGCGCTCCACGAAGCGCGGGACGACGTAGCGGTTGTCCACCTGGGGGCCGGTGTAGAGGCCGCTCGCGGAGGCGCCGGGGTAGTTGTTCATAAGGGTGTTCACCATCCTGGTGGCTTCTGATGGGGCTGACGTGGCCGGTCCGGGGCGTGACTCCCGCCTGGGCCGGGTTCTGGAAGTCCCGCCTGCCCCGCGGCGTCCGGCGGACGGCGCTACTTCCACAACACGGCTCAGGCGCCGGTGCCGCCGCCGCCCGGAACACCCGAAGCAGCGGAGATGATCTCGTCGATGATGCCGTAGGACACGGCCTCCTCGGCGGTGAACCAGCGGTCGCGGTCACCGTCGCGGATGATGGTCTCCTCGGTCTGACCCGTGTGGCGCGCGGTGATCTCGGCCATGCGCTTCTTCGTACGGAGCAGCTGCTCGGCCTGGATCTTGATGTCCGAGGCGGTGCCGCCGAGGCCCGCGGAGCCCTGGTGCATGAGGATGTCGGTGTTGGGCAGCGCGAAGCGCTTGCCGGCGGTGCCGCCGGTCAGCAGGAACTGGCCCATGGAGGCCGCCATGCCCATACCGATGGTCACCACGTCGTTCGGGATGTACTGCATGGTGTCGTAGACCGCCATGCCCGCCGTGACGGAACCACCGGGGCTGTTGATGTAGAGGTAGATGTCCTTCTCGGGCTCGGCCGCGAGGAGAAGGAGCTGCGCGGTGATCTTGTTGGCGATGTCGTCGTCGACCTGCTGGCCGAGGAAGATGATCCGCTCACCGAGCAGTCGGCTGTAGACCTGGTCGCCGAGGCCACCACCGAGGGACGGCTCACCGGCGGCGTAAGGCATCAGATTCGTCACGTATCCACCTGCTCGTCTCTGACGGCTCCGGCCGTCTCAGCGTCTTTCGTTCCGGGGGACGGGGGTAGACCCCTGCCCTCGTATTCATGGACCCTAACGCGCTGGTCGGCGGGCGCCATCCCGCTTCCCGGACTGTTCGCTGGCAGCGCAAGGTAGTTGGGTCGTCGCAGGACCGGGGGAACGGAGCGGGCCCCGGGCGCGCGTCGCGTCCCGGGGCCCGGAGATCCGGTCGAGCGAGGGCGCTCAGCCCTCGTTCTTCGCTTCGGCCTTGTCGTCGGACTTGGTGTCCGCCGCGGCGTCCGCGGGGGCGTCGGCCTCGTCGGAGGACGCCTCGACCGTCTCGGCGGTCGTGTCCTCCTCGTCCTCCAGGTCGACGACCTCACCGTTGGTGTCGACGACCTTGGCGGCCTCGACGACCACGGCGAGCGCCTTGCCGCGGGCGACCTCGCCGACGAGCATCGGCACCTGGCCGCCCTCGACGACGGCCTGCGCGAACTGGTCGGGCGACATGCCGGAGGACTGCGCGCGGCGCATGAGGTGCTCGGTGAGCTCCTCCTGGTTCACGTTCAGCTTCTCCTTGTTGACCAGCTCGTCGAGGATGAACTGGGTCTTGATGCCCTTGACCGCCTGCTCCTTGGTCTCCTCGTCGAACTCTTCCTCCGTCTTGCCCTGGATCTCCAGGTACTTCTGGAGGTCGAGCCCCATCTGACCGAGCTGGTGGTGCTCCAGGTTGTGCTTGCGGGTCTTGATCTCGTCCTCGAGGAGCTTCTCGGGGATCGGCACCTCGGCCAGCTTCAGCAGCTCGTCGAGGACGCGCTCCTGGGCCTGGGTGGCCTGGTCGTACTGCTTCATGCTGCCGAGGCGCTTGCGGCTGTCGGCCTTCAGCTCGTCGAGGGTGTCGAACTCGCTCGCCATCTGCGCGAACTCGTCGTCCAGGTCGGGCAGCTCGCGCGCGGCGACCTGGGTGACCTTGACGGAGACCTCGGCGTCCTTGCCCTCGGCGGTGCCGCCCTTGAGCTGGGAGGTAAAGGTGGCCTCACCGCCGGCCTCCAGGCCGGTCACGGCCTCGTCGATGCCGTCGAGCAGCTCGCCGGAGCCGATGGTGTACTGCACGTCGCCGGCGACGCCGTCCTCCAGGACCTCACCGTCGACCTTGGCCTCAAGGTCGATCGTCACGACGTCGCCCTCGGCGGCGGCGCGCTCCACGGGGTTGGTGGAGGCGAAGCGCTCGCGCAGCTCCTCGACGGACTTGTCGACGTCGTCGTCGGACACCTCGACCGCGTCGACGGTGACCTCGATACCGGTGTAGTCCGGGATCTCGATGACGGGACGGATGTCGACCTCGGCGGTGAACGACAGCAGCTCGCCGTCCTTCAGCTCCTTGATGTCGACCTCGGGCTGTCCGAGGACGTTGAGCTCACCCTCGTTGACGGCCTCCGTGTAGAACTTCGGAAGGGCGTCGTTGACGGCCTCCTCCAGCACAGCTCCACGGCCGAACCGCTGGTCGATGACGCGGGCCGGGATCTTGCCCTTGCGGAAGCCCTTCACCGTGACCTGGTCGTTGATCTTCTTGTACGCCGCGTCGAGGCTGTCCTTGAGCTCCTCGAAGGGCACCTCGACAGTGAGCCGAACCCGGGTCGGGTTCAGGGTCTCCACGGCGCTCTTCACGGTTCGGTCTCCTTGGTGGCTGATTCTGGGGTCTGCCGTGCCCGCCGTGACTCCGGCGGACCAGCGGATTCGGCCCGGTTCCTCACGGTCTCTTCAGACACACGGGCACGCAGCTTGCATAGTAGCCGCAAGCAGGATGAGGCCCACAACGCGATCATGAACAGTCACGTGGACAGATGGTCGGGGTGGCCGGATTCGAACCGACGACCTTCCGCTCCCAAAGCGGACGCGCTACCAAGCTGCGCCACACCCCGTCGGTGCGACACGTAGGGTACATGCCCGCGCCAGGTGCGCCGGACGATTTGACGGGAGCGGCGACGGGGGAGGAAGCGGTGTGCGCCGGGGGCCACCGACCCGCTACGATGTCTCCCGTGCCGCGGTCCTGATCACCTGCGGCGCGTGCGGGCGTAGCTCAATGGTAGAGCCCTAGTCTTCCAAACTAGCTACGCGGGTTCGATTCCCGTCGCCCGCTCCACACGACCGAGGGCCGGGCCGGAGAGTGATTCTCCGGCCCGGCCCTCGGTCGTTGCCGGGCCCGCCCGGGGGCGGGGTGCGGCGGGGCGCTAGAAGCTGATCTGGTTGATGGTGTCCGCTATCGAGTCCAGGAACCTGTTCACCGACGGCGCCATGTCCGTGGACGCCAGGAAGAAGCCGAACAGGATCGCGACCACGGCGGGGCCGCCCTTCAGGGAGCCGCCGCGGATCAGAACCACGAGGACGATCGCCAACAGCAGCACCACAGACAGTGAAATGGCCACAACTGATCACACCCTCGGTCGGTCCGCCTTGCCGGCCGCGGGAGCTCACGGCCTCGCACTCATCCCGCTGCCTCCATCGTGCCACCAACCGCCCCTCAGGTGTGGGTCCGTGACGAATCATCGAGGTAAGGATCACGCCAATCGGCCGGCGGGCGCGGCCGGCGGGCGACCGGATCCGCCGGGGCGGGCGGATATGAGGGGCATCTATTCGGCAATGCGGCGCCGTCATTTCCTCGACACACACAGCTCCCTCACAGGAAAATGGCGAGGTGATCCCCTGACGCCGCACCCGGTGAATTCACTGGGAGTCACACCGAGGCCAAAACCTTGGTGATATGCCCCATTTAAGGGGGATTAACAGGGGCATATCTACCGGTGGGCGGTTCTTTCGGTGTCGAACACCCCTCTTTGCGCGGGAAGTTTTACTCATCGCATTGTGCGGATAGGGTTAATCAGATGCCCCACGCTCCGCACGGATATGAGAGGACCCGGCTCCCCGGCACGCAGGAGCTGGATCCCGTCCCCCCGACAGCGCAGACCGCGTCGGCCGCTGTGGCCGAAACCCCTGTTCGGACCCCTCAGGATTCCGCGAAGTCGGCGCCCCCCACGCCCAAGTCGTCCACGAAGCGAGACGCGTTCTTCGACAACGCGAAGTACCTGGCCATCGTGCTGGTGGCCATCGGCCACGCCTGGGAACCGGTGATGGAGGGCAGCCGGGCGACGAAGGCGCTCTACATGATCGTCTACTCGTTCCACATGCCGGCCTTCATCATCATCTCCGGCTATTTCTCACGGAGTTACACCGGCCGCCCGCACCAGATCAGACGTCTCCTGACCGGGATCGCGGTCCCCTACATCGTCTTCGAGGTGGCGTACTCGCTGTTCAAGCGGGTCACGAACGACCCCGGCCACCCGATCAGTCTGCTCGACCCCTGGTATCTCACCTGGTTCCTGGCCGCGTTGTTCATCTGGCGGCTGACCACCCCCATCTGGCTGTCGCTGCGCCATCCCCTGCCGGTCGCCCTCGGTATCGCCGCGCTCGCCTCCTTCACGCCGAACATCGGCGAGGACCTCAACCTCCAGCGCGTACTCCAGTTCCTGCCGCTCTTCGTGCTGGGTCTCATCCTCAAGCCCGAGCACTTCCAGCTGGTCCGCCGCCGCGAGGTGCGGCTGCTGGCCGTACCCGTCTTCGCCGGTGCGATCGTCTTCGCCTACTGGGCGGCCGTCCGGATGCAGAACGCGTGGTTCTACCACAACACCGCGGCCCAGGATCAGGGGGCGCCGTGGTGGATCGGCATCGTCATGACCTTCGCGCTGTTCGGCTGCTCGGTGGTGCTGACCGCCGCGTTCCTGTCCTGGGTGCCGCGCCGCAGGATGTGGTTCACGGCGCTCGGCGCCGGCACCATCTGCGGGTATCTGCTGCACGGCTTCCTGGTCAAGGGCGCGGTGTACAGCGGGATCTTCGACACGAACGTCTGGCTGGCCGAACCGGCCGGACGCGTCTTCCTCACCCTGCTCGCCGGTGTCGCGATGACTCTGCTCTGCACACCGCCGGTACGCCGGATCTTCCGCTGCGTGACGGAGCCGGAGATGAAGTGGGCCTTCCGGCGCGACCCCGCGCAGGACGCCAAGTCACGGGCGGGGAAGGCCGAGTAGCCGCCTCACCTCCGCGTATTTCACGGTGAGCCGGGTCCGGGTCGCCTCGTCCAGTACGGCGAGGCGGCCCGGATCCGCGTTGTGCGCCAGATCGGACTCCTTGACGAGCAGCGCGCCCGGAGTGGCGAGGATGCGGCGCGTGTAGGTGACGGTGTCCTCGCCCCTGACCTTCGTCACGGCGAGGACCATCTCCTTGACCGACGGCGGCAGCGCCGCGGCGTCGAGCCACGCGCGGGACAGCGCGTCGTCCTCGACCGAGTCGTGCAGCCAGGCGGCGGCGATCTGCTCCTCCGAGCCGCCCCGCGCCCTGACACCGTCGGCCACCGCCCGAAGGTGCTCCGCGTACGGCCGGCCGGCCTTGTCCCGCTGGCCCTCGTGCGCCTCGCGGGCGATCAACTCCACCTCGGCCAGGCTGAGATACGTCATGTGGCGAACTCCATAGTGGGTCAAAACTTGCAGAGTAAATCGTTTGGTAAACTAATTACTGACGCTTCCTTGACGCGCCTTTGACTTGATGGAGGAACGGTCCCATCGGACACGCAGACACGCTCATAGCCATGGGCGGCGCCTTCCTTGCTGCCGCTCTCCTCGCCCGTCTCGGCAGCCGGATCGAGCTGCCGACGATCCCCCTGTTCATCCTGGCCGGAATCCTGCTCGGCCCGCACACACCCGGCATCGTGCTCGTCTCCGACCCGCACGAGCTGGAGATGCTCTCGGCCCTCGGCCTCGTACTGCTGCTCTTCTACCTCGGCCTCGAATTCCATCTGGACGATCTCAAGGCGGGCGGCCGCAAGATGGCCCTCGCCGGCGGCGCCTATCTCGCGCTGAACGTGGGCGCCGGACTCGGTTTCGGCTTCGCACTGGGCTGGGGCACCTCCGAGGCGCTGGTGCTGGCCGGTGTGCTCGGTATCTCCTCGTCCGCGATCGTCACGAAGATCCTGGTCGACCTGGGCCGTATCGGGAATCCGGAGACGAAGCCGATCCTCGGGATCATCGTCGTCGAGGACATCTTCCTGGCGCTCTACCTGGCCGCGCTCCAGCCCATCCTGTCCGGCGCCGACAGCCTCTCGGCCGCGCTCAGCGACGGCGGGAAGGCGTTCGGGTTCCTGCTGCTGCTGGCGCTCGCCGCGCGCTTCGGCAAGAAGGTCATCGGCCGCCTCATCAACACGAAGGACGACGAACTGCTCGTCATCTCCTTCCTCGGCATCGCGGTCTTCGTGGCCGGGGTCTCGGAGTGGTTCGGCGTAGCGGACGCGATCGGCGCGTTCATGGTCGGTCTGATGCTGGGCAACACGAGCTCCGGCGACCGGATCCGCACCCTCGTGCACCCGCTGCGGGACGCGTTCGGCGCGATCTTCTTCTTCGCCTTCGGACTGTCCATCAATCCGGGCGACCTGCCGAAGGTGCTGTGGCCGGTCCTGGCAGCCGTCGCCCTGACGCTGACGATGAACATCCTGGCCGGGCTGGTGGCCGCCCGTATCTACCACTTCGGGTCCGGCCCCGCGGCGAACGTCGCCACGACGCTGGTCGCACGCGGCGAGTTCGCCCTGATCCTGGCGACGATGGCGGCGGGCGCGGCACTGGACGCGCGCCTGGCCCCGTTCATCGCGGGCTACGTGCTGATCCTCGCGGTCCTCGGTCCCCTGGCCGCGGCCAAGTCGCACTGGCTGGCGCGGGTGCTGCCGGGCGGCGGGCGCGGTGGCGGTGACGGAGGAGGCGGCGGCGAGGGCAGCGGTCCGTCCGGTGACGACACCTCGGACGGCGATCTGACGCTGGCGAAGGCGTCGGGAGCCTGACGCGTGACGGAGGGCCGGTGCCGACAGGTGCCGGCCCTCAGCCCTCGCGACAGATCAGCAGCAGCGCCCGGTCGTCGTTCACGTTCTTGGCCACCGCCTCGATCAGATGCCAGGCCGCTCCCTCGAAGCCCGCCGCGACATAGCGGTCCGCCTCGCCCGACAGGCGGTCCATGCCCTCGCTCAGATCGCGGCCCGACGCCTCGACCAGGCCGTCCGTGAACAGCATCAGCACGTCGCCCGGCAGCAGGGCCCCCTTCACCGGGTCGAACTGCGCGCGGTCGTAGACGCCGAGCAGCGGGCCCTCGCCCGTCATCTCCTCCCAGCGGCCACTGCCCGCGTGGAGCTGGAGCGCGGGCAGATGGCCCGCGGAGAGCAGTTCGTACGCACCGGATTCGAGGTCCAGGACGAGATGGATGGAGGTCGCGAAGCCCTCGTCCCAGTCCTGGCGGAGCAGATAGCCGTTGGCGGCCGGCAGGAAGTCGTGGGGCGGGAGCGAGCCGAGCAGCCCGCCGAACGCGCCGGAGAGCAGCAGCGCGCGGGAGCCCGCGTCCATGCCCTTGCCCGAGACGTCCGTGAGGACGACTTCGAGCGTGCGGCCCCCGTTGGTACGGGCCGCGACGACGAAGTCGCCGGAGAAGGACTGGCCGCCGGCCGGCCGCAGCGCCATCTCCCGGTGCCAGCCCTTGGGCAGCGGCGGCAGGGCGCTCTGGACGCGGATGCGTTCGCGCAGGTCGAAGAGCATGGTGCCGCCGCGCCGCCACGGCACCCCGACGCGGGCCCTGAACTGGGCTATGAGCAGTCCGAAGAGACCGCAGGCCGCGACCACCAGGACGGTGCCCGGCGTCACCGTGGCGGGCCCCTGGTGGTACGGGCCGAGGACGAGCGACTCGACGATCAGGGCGACGGCGGCGACGGCGTACAGGCCGAGCAGGCTGGAGGGCCGCAGCAGCAGTCCCCCGGCGACGATCGGCAGGACCAGCGCGGAGGGCGCGAACCAGACGGGGACCGCCATGGTGGCGAAGGCGATTCCCGGGACGGTCAGCATCAGCCCGACGAGGGCGATCCAGTCCGAGCCGTCGCCCCGGAAGTAGTCGACACCGGATTTGCGCACGGCGTTGCGGGCCCGGTGCAGCGACTTGCGCATCCGGGCCGTGTACGAATCCGCCTTCGCTCCACCGGTCATCGTGGTTGGACCCTATCCATCTGCGGGCCCGCCGTGCAGGGGGACCCCGGTGACATTGCGTTCGATATCGGGTCGCCTCGACCCTCCGCTCCCTGGTACTGATGGCATATGACCACAGACTTGCGAGTACTCGAAGCCTCCGACTGGGACCGCTGGTTCGGGACACTGGAGAGAGCCTTCGGCGGGGCGCTCGTCGGCTCCGCCGAGCAGCGTGAGACATGGCGCTCCGTGACGGAGCACGAGCGCTCCATCGGGGTCTGGGACGGCGACGAATGCGTGGGGACGGCGGGGGCCTACACCTTCGGGCTCTCGGTGCCCGGCGGCGGTGTGGTCTCCGCCGCCGGGGTCACGATGGTGAGCGTCGCGGCCACGCACCGGCGGCGCGGAATCCTCACCTCCATGATGCGGCGGCAGTTGGACGACATCCGTGCCTGGGGCCAGTCGGTCGCGCTGCTGACCGCCTCGGAGCCGGAGATCTACGGCCGGTTCGGATACGGCGTCGGGGCGCGGCAGTTGAGGGCCGAGATCGACACCTCACGTGTCTCGATCAAGGTGCCCGCCGCTCCGGGCGACGGAGGGGAGAGCGGGCCGCTGCTGCGCTACGTGGCGCCCGACGACGCGCGGGGGGCGATCGAGTCGGTGTACGCGCGGCTGGTCGCGAGCCGCCCCGGAATGCTGGAGCGCCGGCCCGGCTGGGACCGGAAGCTGCTGATCGACCCGCCGGAGACGCGCGAGGGCGCGTCCGCGCTCCAGTGCGTGCTCGCGCGGCGCGGCGCGGGCGACGACGCCGAGACGGTGGGGTACGCGCTCTACCGCATCAAGCCGTCCTGGGATTCGGCCGGCCCGAGGGGCACGGTCGTGGTCGATCAGCTGGCGGGGCTGGACCCCGTGACATACGCCACGCTGTGGCGCTTCCTGGGTGACATCGATCTGACGTCGACGGTGAGCGCGCCGAACCTGCCCGTGGACGATCCGATCCAGTTCCTGGTCTCCGACGTGCGCCGTGCCGGTATCGGGGTGCGGGACTCGCTCCACGTACGGCTGGTGGAGGTCGGCGCGGCGCTTGCGGCGCGCGGCTATCAGGCGCCGGTGAACGTGGTGTTCGAGGTGGACGACGCCTTCTGCCCCTGGAACGAGGGCCGTTGGCGGCTGACCGCCGACGAGAAGGGCGCGTCCTGCGAGCGGACGGCGGAGGCGGCGGATCTGTCGCTCTCCGTGCGGGAGTTGGCCACGATGTATCTGGGCGACACCACACCGGCCGCGCTGGCACGGGCGGGTCTCGTGCGCGAACTGCGTCCCGGCGCGCTGACGGAGACGTCGATCGCCTTCGCGTCCCCGGTGGCACCCTGGCTGCCGCACGGCTTCTGAGCTCCGCGGGCGGGGCGGGGCGGTGCGGCCGCGCCGGGCAGGGCGGGACGTCGCGGACTTGGCCTGGGTCGTGTCTTCAGACTCCCGCCCGGCCTGCGGGCGGACGGCGCTACTTAGAAGACACGACCTAGGCGTGCTGGCAGGCCGGGCACCAGAAGAGGTTGCGGGAGGCGAGCGGGGTCGTACGGATCTCGGTGCCGCACAGATGGCACGGCATCGTCGCGCGCCGGTAGACGTACACCTCGCCGCCGTGGTCGTCCACGCGCGGCGCTCGGCCCATCGCCTCGGGCAGGTGCTCGGGCCGTACGGTGTCGATGCGGCCCAGCCGTACGCCCTCGCGCATCAGCTCGCCGAGGTCCGCCCAGATGGCGTCCCACTCGGCGCGGGTGAGGTCACGGCCGATCCGGTAGGGGTCGATGCCGTGCCGGAAGAGGACTTCGGCCCGGTAGACGTTGCCGACGCCGGCGATGACCTTCTGGTCCATCAGCAGGGCGGCGACGGTGGTGCGGGAGCGGGAGATCCGTGCCCACGCGCGCTCCGGGTCGTTGCCCGGCGCGCCGGTCGGGCGCAGCGGGTCGGGTCCGAGCCGGTCGTGTATCGCCTGTTTCTCCGGTTCGGTGATCAGCGCGCAGGTGGTGGGACCGCGCAGTTCCATGTACGACGTGTCGTTCAGCAGGCGCAGCCGGACGGTGTCGGTGGGCGGCGGTTCGGGGGTGTCGCCGAGCGCGACCTTGCCGAACAGGCCGAGGTGGACATGGATCCAGCCGCTGTCGCCGAAGCCGACGAAGAGGTGCTTCCCGTGGGCGCTCGCCCCCTGGGTCACCCGGCCGTCGAGGAGCGCCGCGCTCTCGGCGAAGCGGCCCTGGGGGCTGGCGACGCGTACCGGCTCCGCGGCGAAGCGGTCGTTGAGGTCCTGGGCGAGGCGGTGGATCGTATGCCCCTCGGGCACGGGGTCTCCTCGGTGCGTGGGGGGTGACACGGCGGTGCCGCCGGGCGCGGGCCCGGCGGCACCGTTCGCTGTCGCGGGGCGGGTTCAGTCCTGCTTCGGGTGGTGCGCCGGGATCGGCGGCACCTCCCCGGTCCGCTCGTAGGCCGCGAGCATCTCGATGCGGCGCGCGTGGCGCTCCTCGCCCGTGTACGCGGTGGCGAGGAAGATCTCGACGAACTTGGTCGACTCGTCCTGGGTGTGCATCCGGCCGCCGACGGAGATCACGTTGGCGTTGTTGTGCTCGCGGCTGAGCGCGGCGGTCTGCTCGTTCCACACGAGCGCGGCGCGCACGCCCTTCACCTTGTTCGCGGCCATCTGCTCGCCGTTGCCGGAGCCGCCGATCACGATGCCGAGGGAGTCGGGGTCGGCCGCGGTCCGCTCCGCGGCGCGGAGGCAGAACGGCGGATAGTCGTCCTGGGCGTCGTAGATGTGCGGGCCGCAGTCGACGGGCTCGTGGCCGTGGGCCGTGAGCCATTCGACGAGGTGGTTCTTGAGTTCGAAGCCGGCATGGTCGGAGCCGAGATAGACGCGCATGGGCGAAGTGTGGCACGTCGGCGAGGGTGCGGAGCCCTCCGGGGTGGGCAGTGCCGTACCCGTACTCGACGGCGGATGCCGGGTGTCGGCGCGCGGCCGGCGGCGCCGGGACGGAGGGGCGCCGTGCGGCACGGAGCGGGGGGGGGGGGGGGGGGGGGGGGGGGGGGGGGGGGGGGGCGGGTGGGGGGGGGGGGGGGGGGGGGGGGGGGGGAGGGGGAGGGGGGGGGGGGGAGGGGGGGGGGGGGGGGGTGGTGGGGGGGGGGGGTGGGGGGAGGGGGGGGGGGGGGGGGGGAGAAAAA
>NZ_JBVJNN010000075.1:0-13744 GCF_055583685.1 Streptomyces sp. NPDC104581 | reverse complement strand
CCAGACGATTCGACCGCTCCTCCAACTCCCCATACGACAACGACCCACCCACACCAACAACCGCCACACCCCCACCACCAGACCGATCAACCACCACCTCCACCATGTGCTCGACCCGGCCACCCACCGTCACACCGGACAGCGCAGTGCCCGCAGAGAGCGAATCCGCGCGCTCCCGCTCCCCCACCGACCGCACATCCAACTCCGCCAACTCCCGGTCAGGAGCATCGACAAGCGCGGTGAGTGCGGTGTGGAAGCGGCCCGCGAGGAGGGTCGCGGTGTCGGCGGCGAACAGGTCGGTGTCGTAGCCGAGGAAGCCGGTGATGCCGTCCTCGCCCTGCCACAGGTACAGCTCGCAGTCGTTGCGGATGGTGGTGGGCGCCATCACCATCGGCCGGACGGGCAGCTCGCCCAGGTGGAGGTCGGGCAGCTGCGGCTGGAGCACGAACAGCACGTCGAACAGCGAGGTGCCGCGCTGTCCTACCTGTTCGGCCACCGTCTCGAAGGGCACGTCGGCACCGCCGTAGGCGTCCAGGCAGGTGTCCCGGACGGCGTGCAGCACGTCACGCCCGGTCAGGGCGTCGGTGGTGTCGGTGCGCAGCGCGAGCATGGTCGCCAGCGGGCCGACGGCGCCCGGGGCCCGGTGGCGTTCGCGGGTCGCGATGGGCGATCCGACCGTGATGTCGGCGTGGCCCGCCGTGCGTGCCAGGGTCAGGTGGAAGGCGGCGAGCAGCACCATGAAGGGGGTCATGCCCGTGCTGTCGGCCAAGTCCTCAACGCGGCGCAGCAGTTGGGGGTCGATGGAGATGTCGACGTGGTCGGAGCGGAACCGTCGGGTGCCCGGTCGGGGCCGGTCGGTGGGCAGGGCCAGCGGGCGGGCGCCGGCCAGCCGGTCCCGCCAGGCGGCGAGTGCGGCCGGGTCGGGGGTGGCCGGGACCGGGGGCAGCGGGGTGGCGGGGCCGAGGGGCGAACCCGTGTAAAGGGCGCCGAGTTCGGCGAGGAACACACCCAGTGACCAGCCGTCGGCCACGATGTGGTGGGCGAGCAGCTGGAGGTGGGCGGTGCCGTCCGCGAGTGTCCAGACGGCCACGCGCCACAGCGGGCCCGTCGCGAGGTCCACGGGTTCGGCGGCTCGGAGGTCCGCGGCGGCGCGTGCGCTCCCGCGGCCGGCGTCGGGGCCGAGGTGGCCGAGGTCGGTGACGGTCAGGTCGGGTGCGGCGTCGGCTTCGGGGGTGACGGCGCAGGCGGTGCGGTCCCCCTGGGGGAACGTGGTGCGCAGCACGGCGTGCCGCCCGGCGAGTGTGCGGAGTGCTCCGGCGAGGCGGCCGGTGTCGACGGGGCCCGCCACTTCGGCGTCGAAGCGCAGGATGTTGGCGGCCGTGCCGGGGTGGATCTCCTCGAAGAGGCGCAGGCCGAGCTGGATGGGGCTGACCCGGGGGTCGGCGGGTGCGGTGGCTTCCGGTGTGCGGGCACGCCAGCGGGCGAGGAGGTCGCGGCCAAGGGCGGCGGGTACCTGAACGTTGTCTGACACAGGCGTCGTCCTCCGTTTCGTCACCGGACGTGTCCTCCGCTTGGTTTGCCGGGTTCGGGTGTCGGCCTCACTCCTGGGACATCAGGGTCTTGACCCGTTGCAGTGCGTCGGCGGGAGGTACTCCGTCGTCGGCCCAGCGCTGGGCGAGGCGTGCGGTGAGTTCGCGGGGCGACTGGGCGCGGAGCACGTCCTCGACGCGTACGGGGAGGGTGAGGGCGTCCTCGACGACCGCGGCGATCTCCGCCGCGCGCAGGGAGTCTCCGCCCATGGCGCTGAGGGTCTCGTCGGGTCCGCAGGAGGGGACCTGGCAGACGGCGGCGAAGATGGAGGAGAGGAAGAGGGTGAGGAGTTCCGCCTCCTCCGCGGTGGCGGTGGCCGGTGTGGCGGTGACGGTGGTGTCGCCGAGTTCGCCCGCGAGGTGGCGGGTGCGGGCCAGGGAGTGCTGGATCTTCCCGCTGGTGGTGCGGGGGATGCTGCGGGGCGGGCAGAGGACCACGGTGTGCACGCGGACTCCGGTGGCGGTGAGGACCCGGGTACGGATGTCGGCGGCGACGGCCGCCGGGTCGTGGTCCTTGCCGGCGACCTCGACGGCGATGACGACCTCTTCGTCCGGGCCGCTGAAGGCGGCGGCGGTGGGCCGTACGGCGGGGTTGTCCTCGGCGGCGGCCGAACAGAGGTCGTGCGCGTGGTGGTTGACCCCGTTCTGGATGATGACGTCCTTGCGGCGGCCGGTGACGGTGAGGTGTCCGGCGCGCAGCCGGCCGAGGTCGCCGGTGCGCAGGTGGCGGGTGCCGTCGAGGAGGCCGAAGAGTTCGCTGTCGGGGGTGCCGGTGCTGTTCCAGTAGCCGTCGCTGATGCTGGGGCCGCTGATCCAGATCTCGCCCTCGGCGCCTTCGGGGGCGGGTGTGCCGGTGTCGGGGTCGACCAGGGCGAGGTTGTGTCCGTCGATGACGGGTCCGCAGTCGACACGGCCGTCCTCGTCCACGCTGTCGTGGGCGGTCCAGTGGCGTCCGGTGACAATGAGGGTGGCCTCGGCCAGTCCGTAGCAGGGCAGGAACGCCTCGGGGCGGAAGCCGTGGGCGGCGAAGCGCTCGGTGAACCGGTGGAGCGTCGCGGGCCGGATCGGTTCGGCGCCGTTGAACGCGAGCCGCCAGGTGCTCAGGTCGATTCCGGTGAGGTCGCCGGTGGCGGCGCGCCGGTCGCAGAGGTCGTAGGCGAAATTCGGACCGCCGGTGTGGGTGATGCCGAGTTCGCTGATCTGCCGCAGCCAGGAGAGCGGGCTCTTGAGGAAATGCACGGGTGACATCAGGCGGACCGGAAATGCCCCGTGGACGGGCGTGAGTATGAATCCGATGAGCCCCATGTCGTGATAGGGCGGCAGCCAGGACACGACTCGCGCGGTTTCGTCGAGTTGGAACACCTCGGTTATCGCCTTGATGTTGGCGAGAAGATTCCGGTGTTGCAGGACAACGCCTTTCGGCTGTCCGGTGCTGCCGGAGGTGTACTGGATGAGAGCGGTGTCCTCGGGGGCCGCGGCGGTGCGCAACAGCTCGGCCAGGACGTCGGGATCGGCGGCGGTGGACCCCGTCGGTCCGGCGGTCCCGGGGCCGTTCTCGCCGGCGCCGTGCTCGTGGGTGGCGTCCTGGGCGGCGTCGTCGAGAGTGAGCACCCGCGGCAGGTCCTCGGCGCCGAGGCCCGAGGTGAACAGTCCGAGCACCAGCGGGTCGGCCAGCAGCGTGGTGGCCCGCGAGTCCTCGAGGATCCGCAGGAAGCGGGCCGTGATGCGGTCGGTGGAGCCGAACAGCGGCGGATAGGCGGGAACTGCGGGAACGCCGGCGAGCAGGCAGGCCCAGACGGCGACGACGAAGTCCAGGCCGGGCGGGTAGAGCAGCAGCGCGGGGCCGTTCTGTCCGCCGTCCGCGCGCAGTCGCGCCGCGGTCCGGGTGGCACGGTCGAGCAGCTCCCCGTAGGTGAGGCTGTCCACTCGCCCGTCGTCGTGCAGGTACTCGTATGCCATCTGCTCGCCGCGGGTCGCGGCGTGCCCGACGAGGGTGTGCACGAGTGTGGGGCGAACGGGGCTCGGCATCGGCGGACTCCATTCCCTCGGCCGCGGGCGGCCCGGTGTCGGATCGACGTATCGGGGAGAGTGCGGGGATCTTCGGCGGTGCGGCGTGAAGGTGACACACGTCGGCGCCGATGCAATTAAAAGCGTGCTGTCTCTCACTCGGCTCTCAGTTCCTTATCGCTCGCCTCTCAGGCCGGTACGAGGTCATTGAGCGGCGTCGGATGAAACTGGTAGGGATAGGATTCCGCACTGCGATCCGGTCGGTGAATCCCTGATCCGGTGGTGCCGTTCCAGCACATTCTCGTGTTCTACGTTCGCCATCTCCGATGGAGGTAGATGTGCGCCCGACCCGACTGAGTTCCCGTTGGTTCAGATCATTCGGTGAAGTGGCCGATCCGGTCAGCGAGGTGGTGTGCTTTCCGCATGCCGGGGGCAGTTCCGCGGAGTTCCGCGGCTGGCACCGTCACACCTCGGCGCTGAAGGTCACCGCGGTGCAGCTGCCGGGCCGGGAGGTGCGGCTCGGGGAGCCGCCGTTCCAGGAGATGAGCGCGCTCGTCGACGCGCTGGCGCCCGCGCTGAGGCCGCTGACCCGCAGGCCGTACGCGTTCTACGGGCACAGCATGGGGGCGCTGGTCGCCTTCGAGGTGCTTCGGCGGTTCGTTGAGCTGGAACTGCCGCTGCCCGTCGCGTTGTTCGTGTCGGGGCGGGACGCCCCGCAGTACGCGGACCAGGAGCAGGTGCACCATCTGCCGGACGCGGAACTGCTGGACCGGCTGCGGGCCTGGGAGGGGATGGAGCCCCAGGAGCTGTCGCAGTACGAGGAGTTGGTGGCGCTGATGCTGCCGACCATCCGGGCCGATCTGACCCTGGCGGAGACCTACGGGTACGTGCCGGGCCCTCCGCTGCCGGTGCCGGTGCGAGTACTGCGCGGTAACCGGGACCCGCTGGTGCGGCCCGGGGACGCGGGCTGGGCCCGGCAGACCTCCGAGGACTGTTCGGTGCAGGACTTCGACGGAGGTCATTTCTTCGTGCAGGACCACGAGAGGAGCGTCGTGACCTTCATCGAGTCGGCACTCGGTGCCTCAGCCGCGAGGGAGGCGGGGACCCAGTGAGCAGTTCGTCGTACGCGGGTGGTGTCGGCAGCGGCGAGTCCCGCGACTACAGCGACTACTTCGTGCTGCCGGCCGCGCCGGCGCAGCGGAGCCTCTGGTTCGTCTGCCAGTTGAACCCGCCGAGCAATGCCGCGTACAACGTGGTGAGCGCGGTGCGGCTGACCGGTGATCTGGACGTCGTACTGCTCCAGCAGGCGGTCAACGCGGTGGTGGCGCGGCACGAGAGCCTGCGCACCGGAGTGGGCCTGGTCGACGGCGATCCGCACCAGTTGGTGCTGCCGGAGGCGCTGGTGTCGCTGCCGGTGGTCGACTGTTCCGACCTGTCGCCCGAGGCGGCCGGGGAGCGGGTGCAGCGGCTGGCCAGGGAGCAGGCGGCGCTGCCGTTCGCGCTGGACGCGCCGCCGCTGCTGCGGCTGGTGCTGGTGCGCGAGGCACCGCGCCGGCACACCATGATCGTGACGATCCATCACCTGGTCTGCGACAGCTGGTCGATGGATGTGTTCTACGGCGATCTCGCGGACGCCTACCGGGGGTTGCGGGAGCGCGGCCGGGCCGGTTTCGGCGAGCTGCCGGTGCAGTACGCCGACTATGTCGGCTGGCTGGACGAGCAGTTGGCCGGTGAGCGGATGGACCGGATGGTCGCCCATTGGCAGGAGGCGCTGGCGGGTACGTCACCGCTGGAGCTGCCGGTGGACCGCCCGCGGGACCAGGGGCGCGGCGGGGACGGCGGCCGGGTGGAGGAGCGGCTGGACGGTCCGGCGACCGCCGCGCTGGAGGAGCTGGCCAAGCGGTCCGGCGGGACGCTGTTCATGGTGCTGCTCACCGGTTTCATGGCGACGCTGGCGCGCGTGACGGGCCAGGAGGACGTGGTGGTGGGCACGCCGGTGGCGGGCCGGCACCATCCGGACTCGGAGCGGCTGGTGGGGTTCTTCGCGAACACCCTGGTGCTGCGGGCCCGGTTGCCGCTGCGCGGTGGGTTCGATTCGGCGGCCGGGGTGGTGCGCGATGCCTGTCTGGGCGCGTTCTCGCACGACCGGATGCCGTTCGACCGGCTCGTGCAGGAGGTCGGGCAGACCCGGGCGCTGGACCGCAATCCGCTGTTCGACGTGATGTTCTCGATGCCGAACACGCCCGCGGCCGAGGTGCGGCTGCCCGGTCTGACCATGGCACCGGTGGAACTGACCGGTACGGCGGCCAAGTTCGACCTGTGGCTGACGGTGCTGCCGGATGGGGACGGACTGCGGCTCCAGCTGGACTACGACCGGGGCCTGTACGACGAGGCGACGGCGGCGCGGATCGTGGAGCTGCACCGGCTGGTGCTGGCGGACGCGCTGCGGGACCCGGCGGTCCCGGTGGGTGCGCTGCCCCTGGCGGCGGACACGGCCGCGGTCACCTCGGAGACGGGGCCGGAGGCGACCGTGCCGGCCGCGCTCACCGTGCCGGGGCTGCTGGCCGGGCGCGGCGCGGACGACATGGTGCTGTCGTCGGCCGATGCCGTACTGACCTTGGGTGAGTTGCGCGAGTGGTCGGCGGATCTGGCCGGCCGGCTGCGGGCGGAGGGGATCGCGGGGCCCGGTATGCGGGTGACCACTCCCCCGGTGCCTTCGGCGGCGCTGATCGCGGTACTGCTGGCGGCGTTCGAGGTCGGCGCGGTGCCGGCGTACGGGCAGCGGCACGACCGGGCGGGTGCGTTCGTCCGGCGGGCCGAGGACGAGCCGGGTGGCTGGCTGATCACCACCGGGCCGCGGTTCGACCCGGTGGCGGACGCGGGCCCGCCGGGTCCTGACGCGCCCGCCTGGTGGTCCGGTGACGGAGGCGGGTCCGGGGCGACGCTGTCGCACGGGGCGCTGGCCGCCGCGCTGGCGAGCGTCGCGGAGCGGCTGTCGGTGTCGGCGGAGGACGATGTCCTGCTGCTCGACGGCGGCGCCCCGCCCTCCCTGGTGGACCTGCTGATGCCGCTGGCCCATGCCCGCAGCCTGATGCTGTCGGGGGCGCAGGTGGCACCGGCCGGGCCGCCCGCAGCTTTCGTACTGGCCGATCCGCCGACCTGGCGGCGGGTGCTGACCGAGGGCTGGGAACCGCCGCCCGGGGCACGGCTGGTGTGTGTCGGCGAGGTGCTCGCCCCCGATCTGGTGGGCATGCTGACGCGGACCGGCGACACGGTGTTCCTGGGCCGTCCGGGCCCGCAGCCGATGGCGGTGCCGGCCGCGCTGGCGCCGCTGGACGAGCGGCGGGCGCGGCGGCTGGGACCGCCGCCGGCCGGGGTGGTGCGGAGCCTGCTGGACGTTCGGGGCGCGCCGGTTCCCGCCGGTCTGGTGGGCGAGTTGTACGTGGCCGACGAGACGGGCACCGCCGTACCGGTGGGGCTGCGGGCCCGGCGGGCCCGGGACGGGGCTCTGGAGGCGGTCGGGCCCGGCGAGGGCCGGCTGTTCGTCGGGGACCGCGCCGTACCTGCGGCGGCCGTCGAGGGGGTGCTCGCCGGTTTCCCGGGGGTGGGCGCCGCCGCGGTGACCACGGACGCGGGCGGGAACCGTCTGATCGCCTGGCTGGTGCCGGACGGCACCGTCGCGGCCGGCACCGTGGGGGAGCGTGAGGCGCTGGCCGCGGACATCCGCGGCCGGGCCCGCTCCGCGCTGCCCGGCTACCGGGTCCCGGCGGTCTTCGGGGTGCTGGACGAACTGCCTCTGGGGCCCGGTGGCGAGCCGGACCGGGGGGCGCTGCCCGCGGCGCCGGAGCAGGCGCCGCGTGAGGTGGTGGCGGAGGTGCCGCCCCGCAACGGGGTGGAGCGCCGCGTGCTGGCGATCTTCCAGAACGTCCTGGGCCTGTCGGTGGTCGGGGTGCACTCCGACTTCTTCGGGCTCGGCGGCCACTCCCTGCTCGCCGCGAAACTGCTGAGCCGCGTCCGGGCCGAGTTCGGCCTCCAGGTTCCGGTGCGCGACTTCTTCCGGCTGCCGACCCCGGCCGGACTCGCGGAGGCCATCGAGGAACTCGAACGGGCCCGCGACCGCAGGCCCACGTCCGACGAGGCGCTGCTCGCCCAGCTCGCCGGGATGTCCGACGACGAGATCGACCAGCTCCTGCGCCATCTGAACTGACCGCGGGACATCCGTACCGACCGATCACCCGACACACCACGAGGAGCCCTCATGGGTATCGACGACGCCGACACCGTCTTCCAGGTCGTCACCAACGAGCAGGACCAGTACTCGATCTGGTTCGCCGACCGGGCGGTGCCCGCGGGCTGGGCCGCGAACGGTCCGGCCGGCACCAAGCAGGAGTGCCTCAAGCACATCGAGCGGGTGTGGACCGACATGCGTCCCCGTTCGGTCCGCGAACGCTCCGCCTGACCGCATCCGACAGCTAGGACGGGAGTCCACCGAATGAGCGGGCAGCAAGAGATCAGTTCCCTGACGTCCGACGAGAAGCGCGCGCTCCTGGCGGGCCTCCTGGACGCGTCAGCCAACGTCACCAGCAACCTGACCCTGGAACAGCGCCGACTGTGGCTGCTGATCCAGCTGGACGAGAAGCGGCCCTGGCAGACCAGCGTCGCCGTCCGGCTGACCGGCCGGACAGACCCGGCCGTGCTCCAGCAGGCACTGTCGGCGAGTGTGCAGCGCCACGAGGTGCTGCGTACCACCTTCCGTACGGTGGACGGCCACCCGCTGGCCACCGTACGGCCGGTGGCTTCACTGCGGCTGCCGGTGGTCCAGGTGGACCCGGACCGCCTCGACGCCGAACTGGCCCGGATCGCGGCCTCCGAGACCCGCCGCCGGTTCGATCTGGCGCAGGGTCCGCTGGTGCGGGCGAGCCTGCTTCGGCTGGGCGAGGAGGACCATGTACTGCTGTTGACGGTGCATCAGCTCGTCGCCGACCGGCGCTCGGTGCGGCTGCTCACCGACGAGGTCCTCTCCGGGTACGCGAACCTGCTCGGCGGGAGCGCGGAGGTCACCGCGGTCGCCGCCGAGCCGCAGGCCCTCGCCGCCGCCCAGCGCGCCTGGCTGGCAGGTGACGACGCCGAGAAGGACATCGAGTACTGGCGCGGCCGTACGGCGGGCCTCAGCACTCTGGAGCTGCCCACGGACCGGCCCCGGCCGCCCGTGAAGACCATCGACGCCGACGTGGTGACGGTGCCGGTGCCGACGGAACTGCGCGCCGAGCTCGACGCGTTCACGGCCGGCACCGGGCACCGCCTGTCGCGCGTGCTGCTCGCCGGGTACACCGCGGTGCTGTCCCGGCACGCCCAGCAGCAGGGGTTCGCGGTCGGCGTGCCCGTCCCGCCGTCCTGGCAGGACGGCGCCGGTGATCTCGTCGGCCCGCTGGAGAACACCCTGCCGGTGCGCTTCGACCTGGAGTCCGGCGAGACGCTGACCGGGCTGCTGCGGCGGACCGACTCGTCCCTGGACGAGGCGCTGGCGCACGGCCGGCTGCCGTTCGAGCAGATCGTGGAGGCGGCGCAGCCCGCCCGCGACCTCAGCCACACCCCGCTGTTCCAGGCCCTGTTCGGCTTCGAGGAGGAGTGGAGCAGCCGCGAGCTGCCGGGCGCCGTCGCCAGTCCGGTGAACCTGCCGGTCACCTGGACCCCGCACGACCTCGACCTGTTCGCGGTGCGCCGTGACGGGGAGCTGTCGCTGCGCGCGCAGTTCAACACGGCGCTGTTCGACCGCGACACGGCCGAGCGGCTGCTGGACCGGCTGCTGCTGCTCCTGAAGTCCGCGGTCGCCGAACCGGACCGTGCGCTTGCGGACTTCTCGCTGCTCTCCGGCCCGGACCAGGAGCGGCTCACCGCGTGGAACGCGACCGGCACCGAGCACGCCGGGCCGCGTCTGCTGCACGAGCTGGTCGGGGAGGCCGCCGCGGCCAACCCGGACACCCTGGCGCTGACCTCCAGCACGGCGGAGCTGACGTACGCCTCGCTGGAGCTGCGGGCCGACGCGCTGGCCGAACGGCTCGCCGGTCTCGGCGCGGGCCCGGAGACCCTCGTGGGTGTTCTGGCCGACCGGTCGGTGCACACCATGGTCGCGCTGCTGGGCGTGCTGAAGTCGGGCGGCGCGTACGTGCCGCTGGACCCGTCGTACCCGGCGGACCGTATCGCGTCGATCGCCCAGGACGCCGGGATCTCCCTGGTCGTCGGCGCCCAGTCGGCGCTGGACGGGTTCGCCGGCAAACTGCCGGGGCTGGAGGGGGTGGCGGTGCCGACCGCAGATCCCGAGGGCCCGGTGACCCGGCCCTCCGTGGCGGTCGGGCCGGACAGCCTGGCGTACGTCATCTACACCTCCGGGTCCACCGGCCGCCCGAAGGGCGTGGCGGTGGAGCACCGGCAGATCGTGCACTCCACGCTGGCCCGTTCGGTCATCGAGGCGCCGGGTCTGCCGGAGCGCTATCTGGTGCTGGCCCCGTTCACCTTCGACGCCTCGGGCGGTGGTCTGTACTGGACGCTGCGCCGCGGCGGCACGGTCGTCGTGCCCGACGAGCGGGAGGTCCTGGACCCGCGGCTGCTCGGCGCGCTGATCCGGGACAAGGAGGTCACCCACGTCGACGGCGTGCCCTCGCAGTACGCGGTGCTGCTGGAGGCCGAGCCGGAGGCGTTCCCCTCCGTGCGGACGACCGTGCTGGCCGGTGAGGTCCTGCCGCCCAACCTGGTCGAGGCGCACAACCGGCGCTCGCCGCAGGTGGCGCTGTTCAACGAGTACGGTCCGACCGAGGCGACCGTCTGGGCGTCGGTGCACACGGTGACCGCGCAGGACGCGGCGGCCGGCCGGGTGCCGATCGGCCACCCGATCCCCAACACCCGTCTGCACCTGCTGGACAAGCGGCTGAGCCCGGTGCCGCCCGGCGTGCCCGGTGAGCTGTACATCGGCGGCGGCGGTGTGGTCCGCGGTTATGTCAGCCGTCCGGGGATGACGGCGGGCAGCTTCCTGCCCGACCCGTTCTCCGACGAGCCGGGGGCCCGGCTGTACCGGACCGGTGACCTGGCCCGCTACCGGCAGGACGGCAGCGTCGAGTTCCTGGGACGCGCGGACACCCAGATCAAGATCCGCGGTTTCCGGATCGAGCTGACCGAGATCGAGAACGTGCTGCGCCGGCACCCGCTGGTCGCCGAGACGGCGGTCATCGCGCGGGAGGACCAGCCGGGCGTGCAGCGCCTGGTGGCGTACGTGGTACCGGTCGTCGGCCGGGTGCTGACCAAGGAAGCGCTGATCAAGCACGTACTGGCGCAGGTGCCCGACTACATGGTGCCGGGCGCGTTCGTGACGCTGGAGCGGATACCGCTCACCCCGAACGGAAAGGTGGACACCGCGTCACTTCCCGCGCCCGACCTCGGTATCGAGGACTTCGTGGAGCCCGGGACCCAGCTCGAGGCGGAGATCGCGGAGACCTTCTGCTCGCTGCTGGGCGTGCCCGCGGTCAGCGCGGTGGCCGACTTCTTCGAACTCGGCGGCAACTCCCTGCTGGTGGCGCGGCTGACCGCGCAGCTGGCCCGGACGCACGACGTGACACTGCCGGTGGAGCAGATCTTCCGGGTGCCCACGGTGGCCGGCGTCGCCGCGGCGATCGAGGAGGACCGGCGGCAGCGCGACAACGTGGACAGCGAGGTCCTGTACGCGCAGCAGCTGGAGGAGCTGCACGAGGAGGTCCGGCTGCCCGAGGAGATCACCCCCGGGGACCTGCCGCACTCCGAGTGGTTCAACCCGCAGCACGCGCTGGTCACCGGTGCCACCGGTTATCTGGGCGCTTTCCTCGTGGTGGAGCTGATCAAGAGCACCGAGGCCCTCGTGCACTGCCTGGTCCGGGCGGAGAGCGAGGACGCGGCGTGGGAGCGCATGGAGCAGACCCTGCGCACCTACCACGCGTGGGACGAGTCGTACCGCTCCCGGATGCGCATGGTCATCGGTGACCTGGCCAAGCCGCGGCTCGGCCTGAGCCCGGAGGAGTTCACGGCCTGCGCGTCGCGGATCGACGTGATCTACCACAGCGGCGCGGTGGTCAACTTCACCTACCCGTACGAGGCGGCCCGCCCGGCCAACGTCGAGGGCACCAAGGAGGTGCTGCGGCTGGCGACGACGGAGACGCTGAAGTCGGTCCACTTCATCTCCAGCGTCGACGTGTTCATGGGCAGCGGGGCGGAGCGGCCGTTCACCGAGGAGGACCTGGACAGCGGCCCGATCCGGATTCCGACCGGCTACCCGCGCAGCAAGTGGCTGGCCGAGAAGATCATGTACATCGCGCGGGACCGGGGCATCCCGGTGACCGTCCAGCGCCCGTGGATGATCACCGGCCACGCCGAGACCGGCGCCTCGCACCACACCGACTACCTGTACGTGTATCTGCGGGGCTTCCTCGACCTCGGTGTGCTGCCGCTCTACAACGACGTCATCAACGCGGTGCCGGTGGACTTCACGGCGCAGGCCGTCGTCTACACCTCGCTCCGCGAGGAGAACTTCGGGAAGAACTTCAACATCACCAACCCGGCGCCCACCACGATGCAGCAGTGCTACCAGTGGCTGCGGTCGTTCGGCTACAACCTCGACGTCATCGACGAGGAGGACGCCAGGCAGCGGGCGCTGGACGTGGGCGAGGACCACATCCTGTTCCCGATGACCCCGCTGCTGCGGGTCGCCACGATGCGCCACGCCGCGCTCGACCCGGAGCTCCAGAAGCAGATCAACCCGATGGACGAGTGCCGGGTGCTGACCGAAGCACTCGAAGGCTCGGGCATCAGCTGCCCGCCGGTGGCCGAGGAGTGGGCGCACTCCTGCTTCCGGTTCCTGGTGGACGGCGGTTACCTGCCCGATCCCGAGACGTTCGTCGCGAAGCAGGACACCGTCAACTGATCGTCAGGACAAGGAGAACTCGTGAATACACGAGGACGCTTCCCTTCGGATCTCGGGGGAGCTGACCGCCGATGATCCGATACCTGGACCTCGACGCGGCCGAAGGGGCCGCTCTGGACACGCTCACTCGCTCGGTCCTGCGGGACCACGGTACGAGCAGCGCCCCGGCCCTGCTGGACGACCTGTCCGTGCAGGCGCACCGGCTGCCACCGCGGCTGATCCGGGAGCTGCGGGATTTCCGGCACGCGGAGACGGCCTCCTGCCTGGTCGTACGGGGCCTTCCGGTGGACGACGGCCGGCTGGGACCGACCCCGCTGGACTGGCGGGAGCCGCCCAGGGAACCGGAGTCGGGGGTGCATGAGGTGGCGCTCATGCTGGCGACCGCTCACCTCGGGGACCTGTTCGGCTGGTCGACCCTTCAGAACGGGCGGCTGGTGCACGACGTGCTGCCGGTCCCCGCGCACGAGAACGACCAGAGCGGTCACGGCACGGTGGAGCTGGCCTGGCACACCGAGGACGGCTTCCACCCGTTCCGCTGCGACTATCTGCTGCTGCTGGGGCTGCGGAACCATGACGCGGTGCCGACGGTGGTGGCCGGGGTGGACGAGGTGTCGCTGACGGACGAGCAGCGGGAGGTGCTGAGCCAGCCCCGGTTCCTGATCCTTCCGGACACCGAGCACCTCAAGCACGCGCGGAAGCTGACCCAGAGCAAGGGCAGCATGCACGCGGTGCAGCGGATGCAGGACGAACCGGAGCCGGTTGCCGTGCTGTTCGGGCATCCGGACCGGCCGTACCTGCGGATCGACCCGGCGTTCATGTCGCCGCTGTCGGGTGATCAGGAGGCCGCGGCGGCGCTGAACGCGCTGACCGGGGAACTGCAACGGAACCTGACCGAGGTCGCGTTGGCCCCCGGTGACCTGCTGGTGATCGACAACTACCGGGCGGTGCACGGCAGGAGCGCGTTCAAGGCCCGGTTCGACGGAACGGACCGCTGGCTCAAGAAGGCGGTCGTCACCCGGGACCTGCGCAAGTCGCGGGCCCACCGGGAGACTCCGGCGGAGCGCGTCCTGCTCTGACGGGCCGTGGGAGCAGACAGAAGCGGGGGGGGGACCCCGCCGAGGATCTCCCCCACCCCCCCCCCAACGCCTCCCCAAAGAGCCTTCCCCCCCTCCCCCCCCCCCCCCCCCCCTCCTCCCACACCCCC
>NZ_JBVJNN010000074.1:0-13762 GCF_055583685.1 Streptomyces sp. NPDC104581 | reverse complement strand
CCCCCCCCCCCCCCCCCCCCCCCCCCCCCCCCCCCCCCCCCCCCCCCCCCCCCCCCCCCCCCCCCCCCCCCCCCCCCCCCCCCCCCCCCCCCGGTACCGCTCGACCCGGCAACGCGGGGCGCCCCTTCGGGGCCAAGGCCTACGCGGCCGTACGGCGCCCGCCGTCGGTGCCGCGCTCCGGCGGGCGGCCACGACGGCCGCCCCGCCCGCCGCGTCCGGACCCGCCGGGCGCGCCGAGCCTGGCCCCGCCGCCTCCGCCCGAACCCGGGCCGCCGCCGCGCCGGGCCGGCCGGGACGCGCGCGCCTTCTGCGGCTTCCGCTCGGCGGGCTGCTGCGGCACCTCGATGGTGACCGCGACCCCGGAGGGCTCCCGCGCGCCGGTGAGCCGGGACAGTTCCTCGTCGGTCGACTTGACGCTGGCGGAGCGGGGCGCGATGCCCGCGTCCGACATCAGCCGCGTCATGTCCCTCTTCTGCTCGGGCAGGACGAGCGTCACGACGCTGCCGGACTCACCCGCGCGCGCCGTGCGTCCGCCGCGGTGCAGGTAGTCCTTGTGGTCGACGGGCGGGTCGACGTTGACGACCAGGTCGAGGTCGTCGACATGGATGCCGCGAGCCGCGACGTTGGTCGCGACGAGCACGGTGACCAGGCCGGTCTTGAACTGGTCGAGCGTGCGGTTGCGCTGCGGCTGGGACCGCCCGCCGTGCAGGCCCGAGGCCCGTACGCCGCTGGCCAGCAGCCGCTTGACCAGCCGGTCCACGGCCCGCTTGGTGTCCAGGAACAGCAGCACCCGGCCCTCGCGCGCCGCGATGCGCATCGTGACGGCCTTCTTGTCGGTCTCGTCCATGACGTACAGGACGTGGTGCTCCATCGTCGTGACCGCGCCCTGGGAGGGGTCGACGGAGTGGACGACGGGATCGGTCAGGTACCGCCGTACGAGCCGGTCGATGTTCTTGTCCAGCGTCGCGGAGAAGAGCATCCGCTGCCCGTCCGGCTTCACCTGTTCGAGGAGGGCGGTGACCTGCGGCATGAACCCCATGTCGGCCATCTGGTCGGCCTCGTCGAGGACCGTGACGGTGACCTGGTCGAGTCGGCAGTCGCCGCGCTCGATGAGATCCTTGAGCCGTCCGGGCGTCGCCACGAGCACTTCGGCGCCGCGGCGCAGCTGCGCGGCCTGCTTGCTGATCGACAGGCCGCCGACGACGGTGGCCACGCGCAGGTTCACCGCGGTGGCGTACGGGGTGAGCGCGTCCGTGACCTGCTGGGCCAGCTCGCGCGTGGGCACCAGCACCATCGCGTACGGGGCGCGCGGCTCGGCGCGGCGGCCGGCGAGACGGGCGAGCATCGCGAGGCCGAAGGCGAGGGTCTTGCCGGATCCGGTGCGGCCCCGGCCGAGGATGTCGCGGCCCGCCAGGGAGTTCGGCAGGGTGGCGCCCTGGATCGGGAAGGGCTCGGTCACACCGAGGGAGTTGAGGGTCTTGAGCAGGCCCGCGGGCATGTCGAGCTCGTCGAACGCCTCGACGGCGGGCAGCGCGGGGGTGATGGTTTCCGGCAGCGTGAACTCCTGCGGGCGGGCGGCACGGCGGGCCGGCGCCTTCGCCGAGCCCTTCGCGGGGCCCTTGGCACGGGAGTTGGCCGGGCGCTTGCCGGCCGGGCGGGGAGCGCGGGCCGGGCGTTCGGAGCGAGTCATACGGTTGATGCGCCTTCCTGGACCTGTGGACAGCACAAGCCGGGACCCGCACCGTGCAGGTGCGGGCCCCGGCTGCGAGGTACGCGTCCGGAAACTAGGCCGGGACGATGTTCTCCGCCTGCGGGCCCTTCTGGCCCTGCGTGACGTCGAACGAGACCTTCTGGCCCTCCTGGAGCTCACGGAAGCCCGAGGTGGCGATGTTGGAGTAGTGGGCGAAGACGTCGGCGCCGCCGCCGTCCTGCTCGATGAAGCCGAAGCCCTTTTCCGAGTTGAACCACTTCACGGTTCCAGTAGCCATGTCATTCTCCTAAAACAGGTGCAGAGACGAATCCGCACTTCACGGATTCCTCGTCGCCGCATTGAGCCCCATCCGGAGAAGCCGGCGAAAACATTAAAATGCGCCTGAGGAACATTCCCGTCAGGCGCACATAAAGTTCATGGGTACCAAAACTGCAACGCATGTAGCCTAGCACGCCCCCGGCGCCGGCGCGGATCCGACGCGCCGGAACCCCTCGGACGGGTGTCGTGGCCGGTCACGGCGGTTCAGCCCGGCACGATGCCCCGCGCGCGGGCCGCCGCGAGCCACAGCGGGAATTCCGCGACGAGCCGGTCGTACAGCACGTCGTCCGGCACCTCTCGCGGGTCGGGGCCGGCGTGGAAGAAGCCCGCGTTGTCCACGGACCGCTTCTGCGGGACGGGCAACTCGTCGAGTTTCCGGAGGAAGTCGAACTGCGAACTTCGCTTGTTGCCGAAGCCCACGAACTGCCAGAACAGCGGGAGTTCGGCCGCCTTGCAGAGATACCGCTCGGCGGCGAGCCGGTTGACGGGCCCGCCGTCGGTCTGGAAGACCACCAGGGCGGGCGCCGTGGACCCGCTGTCCAGATAGTGGTCGATCACCGCGTCCATGGCGAGGTGGTAGCTGGTCTTGCCCATGTGCCCGAGTCCGGCCACGATCCGGTCGATACGGCCCCGGTGGTCCGCGAGTGAGATGTCCGTCTCGCAGTCGACGTCCGTGGAGAAGAACACGACGGGGACGACGCCGTCGTCGTCGAGGTTCGCCGAGAGACCGAGGACCCGGTCGGCGAATGCCTGCATGCCGCCGTCCCGGTAGTACTCGCGCATCGACCCCGAGTAGTCGAGGACGAGGTAGACGGCCGCGCGCTGACCGCTCATCCCGTGCTTGCGCAGTGACACGCCCGCCGCCCGGTAGTGCCCGAGGAGCGCGGGAGCGGTCTCCTCGATCTTGACGAGGCTGATCGCGGGGCCTCCCGCGGAGGACGCTGTGGTCATGCGTGCTGCCGTTCACTCGGCGGTGCGCGGGGGGTGCGTCGAGGTTACACAGCACCGGAAACACATGTCACGGCGCCCGCCGGTGTCCGGTCGGGGACTGGCGGGCGCCGTGTCTTGCGGAGGGTCCAGGGGACGTCCCCCGGGCCGTCACCGCCCGTACGCCGTTGTACGGGACGTCAATCGGCCGTCAGACCGTGAGCGAACGGTCCGTCGGGCGGATCGGGGCGTGCAGATCGCTCGCCCCGGTCAGATAGCGGTCGACGCCGCGCGCCGCCGAGCGGCCCTCGGCGATGGCCCACACGATCAGGGACTGGCCGCGGCCCGCGTCCCCGGCAACGTACACGCCGTCGACATTGGTCGCGTACTCGGCGTCCCGTGCGATGTTGCCCCGCTCGTCCAGTTCGAGTCCGAACTGGTCGACGAGGCCGTTCTCCCGGTCGGTGCCGGTGAAGCCCATCGCGAGGGTGACCAGCTCGGCGGGGATCGTCCGCTCGGTGCCCGCCTTCGGCACGGGGCGGCCGTCGGTGAACTCGACCTCGGTGAGGTGCAGCGAGCGCACGTTGCCGTCCTCGTCGCCCTCGAAGTGGGTGGTGGAGACGGAGTAGACCCGCTCGCCGCCCTCCTCGTGCGCGGAGGTGACCTTGTAGAGCATCGGGAACGTCGGCCACGGCTGGTTCGGGGTCCGGTCCTCGCCCGGCCGGGGCATGATCTCCAGCTGGGTGACGGACGCCGCGCCCTGGCGGTGCGCCGTACCGACACAGTCCGCGCCGGTGTCGCCGCCGCCGATGACCACGACGTGCTTGCCCTCGGCGGTGATCGGGGAGACCGTCAGGTCGCCCTCCTGCACCTTGTTGGCCAGCGGCAGGTACTCCATCGCGAAGTGGATGCCCTTGAGGTCGCGGCCGGGCACCGGCAGATCGCGCGAGACGGTGGCGCCGGCCGCGATGACCACGGCGTCGTGGCGCCTGCGGAGCTTCGCCGCGTCGACGTCGCGGCCGATCTCCGTCTCCGTACGGAACTTGGTGCCCTCCGCGCGCATCTGCTCGATACGGCGGTTGATGTGGGACTTCTCCATCTTGAACTCGGGGATGCCGTAGCGCAGCAGGCCGCCGATGCGGTCGGCGCGCTCGTACACGGCGACCGTGTGGCCGGCCCGGGTGAGCTGCTGGGCGGCGGCCAGTCCCGCGGGGCCGGAGCCGATGACGGCGACGGTCTTGCCGGAGAGCCGCTCCGGGGGCCGTGGGACGACGTCACCGTTGTCCCACGCCTTGTCGATGATGGAGACCTCGACGTTCTTGATCGTCACGGCGGGCTGGTTGATGGCCAGCACGCACGCGGACTCGCACGGCGCGGGGCAGAGCCGGCCGGTGAACTCGGGGAAGTTGTTGGTGGCGTGCAGGCGTTCGCTCGCCGCCGTCCAGTCCTCGCGGTACGCGTAGTCGTTCCACTCGGGGATGAGATTGCCGAGCGGACAGCCGTTGTGGCAGAAGGGGATGCCGCAGTCCATGCAGCGTCCGGCCTGCTTGCTGATGATCGGGAGCAGCGAGCCCGGAACGTAGACCTCGTTCCAGTCCTTCTTGCGCTCCTCCACGGGGCGGGACTCGGCCGTCTCGCGCCCGGTGGTCAGGAAGCCCTTGGGGTCAGCCATTGGTCGCCGCCTCCATCATCTTCTCGGTGGTCTCCTGCTCGGAGAGACCGGCGAGCTCAGCGGCGTCCTTGGCGGCGAGCACTGCCTTGTAGGTGGAAGGAATGATCTTGCTGAAGCGGGTCACCGAGGTGTCCCAGTCGGTCAGCAGCTTCTCGGCGACGGTGGAGCCGGTCTCCTCGTGGTGACGGCGCACGACGTCGTGCAGCCACTCCTTGTCGGTGTCGGTGAGGTCGGTCTCGACAGCGCCGAGGTTGCCGGCGTTGACGTTGTCCGCGTCGAGGTCGATGACGTAGGCGATCCCGCCGGACATGCCGGCCGCGAAGTTGCGCCCCGTCTCGCCGAGTACGACGGCGTGCCCGCCGGTCATGTACTCGCAGCCGTGGTCGCCGACGCCCTCGGAGACCACCGTGGCACCGGAGTTGCGGACGCAGAAGCGTTCGCCGGTGCGTCCGCGCAGGAACAGCTCGCCGCCGGTCGCGCCGTAGGCGATGGTGTTGCCCGCGATGGTCGAGTACTCGGCGAGGTGGTCGGCGCCCCGGTCGGGGCGGACGACGACCCGGCCGCCGGAGAGGCCCTTGCCGACGTAGTCGTTGGCGTCGCCCTCCAGGCGCAGCGTGACGCCGCGGGGCAGGAAGGCACCGAAGGACTGGCCCGCCGAGCCGGTGAAGGTGATGTCGACGGTGTCGTCGGGCAGGCCCGCGCCGCCGAACCTCTTGGTCACCTCGTGCCCGAGCATGGTGCCGACGGTGCGGTTGATGTTGCGGATCGCGATCTGCGCGCGGACCGGCTGGGCGGCCTCGGCGCTCTCCGCGCCGAGCGCGTCGGCGGCGAGCTTGATCAGCTGGTTGTCGAGCGCCTTGGCGAGGCCGTGGTCCTGCTCGACGATCCGGTGGCGTACGGCGCCGTCGGGCAGGTCCGGCACGTGGAACAGCGGCTGGAGGTCCAGACCCTGCGCCTTCCAGTGGTTCACGGCCCGCTCGGTGTCCAGCAGTTCGGCGTGGCCGACGGCCTCCTCAAGGGTGCGGAAGCCCAGCTCGGCCAGGATCTCACGGACTTCCTCGGCGATGAACTCGAAGAAGTTGACGACGTACTCGGCCTTGCCGGAAAAGCGCTCGCGCAGCACGGGGTTCTGGGTGGCGATGCCCACCGGGCAGGTGTCGAGGTGGCAGACGCGCATCATGACGCAGCCGGAGACGACGAGCGGGGCGGTGGCGAAGCCGAACTCCTCGGCGCCGAGGAGCGCGGCGACGACGACGTCCCTGCCGGTCTTGAGCTGGCCGTCGGTCTGCACGACGATGCGGTCGCGCAGCCCGTTGAGCAGCAGGGTCTGCTGGGTCTCGGCGAGACCCAGCTCCCAGGGGCCGCCCGCGTGCTTGAGCGAGGTGAGCGGGGACGCGCCCGTACCGCCGTCGTGGCCCGAGATCAGGACGACGTCGGCGTGCGCCTTGGAGACACCGGCGGCGACCGTGCCGACGCCGACCTCGGAGACCAGCTTCACGTGGATGCGGGCGGCCGGGTTGGCGTTCTTCAGGTCGTGGATGAGCTGGGCGAGGTCTTCGATGGAGTAGATGTCGTGGTGCGGCGGCGGCGAGATGAGGCCGACGCCGGGCGTGGAGTGCCGGGTCTTGGCGACCCACGGGTAGACCTTGTGGCCGGGGAGCTGGCCGCCCTCGCCGGGCTTGGCGCCCTGCGCCATCTTGATCTGGATGTCGTCGGCGTTGACCAGGTACTCGCTGGTGACGCCGAAGCGGCCGGAGGCGACCTGCTTGATGGAGGAGCGGCGCTCGGGGTCGTGCAGCCGGTCGGCGTCCTCACCGCCCTCGCCGGTGTTGGACTTGCCGCCGAGGCGGTTCATCGCGATGGCGAGGGTCTCGTGCGCCTCCTTGGAGATGGAGCCGTAGGACATGGCGCCGGTGGAGAAGCGCTTGACGATCTCGGAGGCGGGCTCGACCTCGTCCAGGGCGACCGGCTCGCGGCCGGAGTCGAAGTTGAAGAGTCCGCGCAGCGTCATGAGGCGCTCGGACTGTTCGTTCACCCGGTCCGTGTACTGCTTGAAGATGTCGTAGCGGCGGTTGCGGGTGGCGTGCTGGAGGCGGAAGACGGTGTCCGGGTCGAAGAGGTGCGGCTCCCCCTCGCGGCGCCACTGGTACTCGCCGCCGATGTCCAGCGCGCGGTGCGACGCGGAGATGCCGGATGCCGGGTACGCCTTGGCGTGGCGGGCGGCGACCTCCTGGGCGACGACGTCGAGACCGGCGCCGCCGATCTTGGTGGCCGTACCGCTGAAGTACTCCGCCACGAAGGCGTCGTCGAGACCGACGGCCTCGAAGACCTGCGCGCCCCGGTAGGAGGCGACGGTGGAGATGCCCATCTTGGACATGACCTTCAGGACGCCCTTGCCGAGCGCGTGGATCAGGTTGCGCAGGGCGTGCTCGGGCTCCAGTCCCTCGATGAAGGTGCCCGCGCGGACGAGGTCCTCCACGGACTCCATCGCGAGGTACGGGTTGACGGCGGCGGCGCCGTAGCCGATGAGCAGCGCGACGTGGTGCACCTCGCGTACGTCGCCGGCCTCGACCAGCAGTCCCACCTGGGTGCGCTGCTTGGTGCGGATGAGGTGGTGGTGCACGGCGGCGGTGAGCAGCAGCGACGGGATGGGCGCGTGCTCGGCGTCGGAGTGCCGGTCGGAGAGCACGATGAGGCGCGCGCCGCCTTCGAGCGCGGCGTCGGTCTCGGCGCAGACCTCCTCGATCCGGGCGGCGAGGGCCTGGCCGCCGCCGCTGACGCGGTAGAGGCCGGAGAGGGTGGCGGCGGTCATACCGGGCATGTCGCCGTCGGCGTTGACGTGTATGAGCTTGGCCAGCTCGTCGTTGTCGATCACCGGGAAGGGCAGCGTGACGCTGCGGCAGGACGCGGCGGTCGGCTCCAGGAGGTTGCCCTGGGGGCCGAGGGAGGAGCGCAGCGAGGTGACGAGCTCCTCGCGGATGGCGTCCAGCGGCGGGTTGGTGACCTGCGCGAACAGCTGGGTGAAGTAGTCGAACAGCAGCCGGGGGCGTGCGGAGAGCGCGGCGATCGGGCTGTCGGTGCCCATGGAGCCGAGCGGTTCGCCGCCGGTGCGGGCCATCGGGGCGAGGATGATCCGCAGCTCCTCCTCGGTGTAGCCGAAGGTCTGCTGGCGGCGGGTGACGGAGGCGTGCGTGTGCACGATGTGCTCGCGCTCGGGCAGGTCCTCCAGCTCGATCTCGCCGGCTTCCAGCCACTCCTGGTACGGGTTCTCGGCGGCGAGGCCCGCCTTGATCTCGTCGTCCTCGATGATGCGGTGCTCGGCGGTGTCGACGAGGAACATCCGGCCGGGCTGGAGGCGGCCCTTGCGGACGACCTTGGCGGGGTCGATGTCGAGGACGCCGACCTCGGAGGAGAGGACGACGAGGCCGTCGTCGGTGACCCAGTAGCGGCCGGGGCGCAGTCCGTTGCGGTCGAGGACCGCGCCGACCTGGACGCCGTCGGTGAAGGTGACGCAGGCGGGGCCGTCCCAGGGCTCCATCATCGTGGAGTGGTACTGGTAGAAGGCGCGCCGGGCGGGGTCCATGGAGTCGTGGTTCTCCCACGCCTCGGGGACCATCATCAGTACGGAGTGCGGCAGCGACCGGCCGCCGAGGTGGAGCAGTTCCAGGACCTCGTCGAAGGACGCCGAGTCGGAGGCGTCGGGGGTGCAGACCGGGAAGGTCCGCTCCAGTGTCCGGGGGTCGTCACCGAACACGTCGGAGACCAGCTGGGACTCGCGGGCCCTCATCCAGTTGCGGTTGCCCTTGACCGTGTTGATCTCGCCGTTGTGCGCGACGAAACGGTACGGGTGGGCGAGCGGCCAGCTCGGGAAGGTGTTGGTGGAGAAGCGCGAGTGGACCAGGGCGACGGCGGTGGCGAAGCGGCGGTCGGAGAGGTCGGGGAAGAAGGGCTCCAGCTGGCCGGTGGTCAGCATGCCCTTGTAGACGATCGTCCGGGCGGAGAGCGAGGGGAAGTAGACGCCGGCCTCGCGCTCGGCGCGCTTGCGCAGGACGAACGCCTTGCGGTCGAGGGCGATGCCCGAGCGGGTACCGGCGGCGACGAAGAGCTGGCGGAAGACCGGCATCGTGGAGCGGGCGATGGCACCGAGCATCTGGGGGGCAACCGGTACCTCGCGCCAGCCGAGGACGTCGACGCCTTCCTCGGCGGCGATCGTCTCGATCCGTGAGACGGCCTCGTCCGGGTTCCCGGCGGGCAGGAAGGCGATGCCGACGGCGTACGAACCGGACTCGGGCAGCTCGAAACCGGCGACCTCGCGCAGGAACGCGTCCGGGATCTGGAGCAGGATGCCCGCGCCGTCACCCGAGTCGGGCTCGGAGCCGGTGGCGCCGCGGTGTTCGAGATTGCGCAGTACGGTCAGCGCCTGCTCGACCATCTCGTGGCCGGGCACACCGGTCAGGGTGGCCACGAACCCGACGCCACAGGCGTCGTGCTCGTTACGGGGGTCATACATGCCCTGCGCAGCGGGGCGGCCATCCATGGGCGACCAGGCGTCGAAACGCATCGGCTCTCCCGTCGTCGTCGTGGCGTTTGCGATGAACCGAGGGACGACGTTGGCCCTGGGCAAAATTTCGTGCAGGTTACATGATGGGTCGGCTGCTCAGGAAGCGGAAAGCTGATTCCAGCATGTGGACGCCGCTCGTGGCGGCGAAGTGGGTCTGAGGTGATCAAAGGCGACGGACCGCCGGACACCGGACCACGGCGGAGCGGGCTTCTTTGCCCGCAGCGCCTACGGGTCATGCCCGGAGTTCAAGCGTTCGAAACAACCGGGTAACGGCTGGATATGTGACGCCATGCATAGTGTCCCACCCGTGTGGGGGAACCGCCGGGAGACGGAAGAGGGATGTTCGTCACCACAGTGACGCCGCCGCCCCGACCGCGCAATATGTCGTACGCCGTGACGGGCCGTCCGGGGCGCGCGGGGTGCGGGGGCCGGGAGACAGGGGCGTGCGCCGGGGTCCGGGCCGGGGCCGAGGCGTGCGCCGGGGCCGTGGTCGGGGTCGGCGGGACCGGACGTACCGCGCCGGACGGATCGTGGGCCTGACGCGTCAGACCGTCGCGCCGAAGATCGTGCCCAGTCCGTACGTGAGGGCCGCCGCCGTACCACCCAGGAGCAGCTGGCGCAGACCGCTGTACCACCACGTGCGCGCGGTCACCCGGGCCACCAGCGCGCCGCAGGCGAAGAGGCCGAGCAGTGCCACGAGCACGGCGGGCCACAGGACCGTCGCGCCCAGCAGATACGGCAGGACGGGCAGCAGGGCGCCGAGCGCGAAGGAGCCGAAGGAGGACACCGCGGCGACCGTGGGCGACGGCAGGCCGTCCGGGTCGACCCCCAGCTCCTCGCGTGCGTGGATCTCCAGCGCCTGTTCGGGGTCCTTCGAGAGCTGCGCCGCGACCTCGCGCGCCAGATCCGGGGCGACGCCGCGTGACACGTACAGATCGGCCAGCTCCGCCATCTCGTCCTTGGGGAACTTGCGCAGCTCGCGCCGTTCCACCTCCAGCTCGGCCTGGACCAGCTCGCGCTGGGACGCCACGGAGGTGTACTCCCCCGCCGCCATCGAGAAGGCGCCGGCCGCCAGGCCCGCGAGCCCGGTGATCACGATCGTCTGCCGGTCGACGGCGCCGCCCGCCACACCGGTCATCAGGGCGAGGTTCGAGACGAGTCCGTCCATCGCGCCGAACACCGCGGGACGCAGCCAGCCGCCGTTCACATCACGGTGCGTGTGATTGTCACGGTGTGATCCGTGGAGCGGCGCCTCGTTGTCCATGACGGACACGGCTGTCCCCTTCCCGCGCTGGTCCCGCTGTCGTCCGGTGACGGGACACCCCGCCACGGCTTCGAAACTACGCACGAAACAAGGCCCTCGCCAGCACGGAAGGCCATGCTTACCGGGGCACCAGCCGGGTGACAGCGGCGCTCACCCGACTCCCGCGAGGCGCGGCGTGGCACGTATGGGAGGAACCGAGGGCCGCGACTGGGCCCGATGCGTGCGAAAGGCCCCGCGATGGAGTTGACTGCCTGCGGACCCGGCGTCGGTCCGGACCTCGGTCCGGACGCGGTTCCGACCCTCGACCCCGATGACCCCGATGACCTCGGTGCCGAACCCGACGTCGCGCTCAGCCTCGATGCCGACGTCGCCACGCTGCGGGCGCGGGCACGCGGCGCGCTGCTCGGCCTCGCCGTCGGCGACGCGCTCGGCGCCCCCGCCGAGAACATGCGCCCCTCCGAGATCCGCCGCCGCTGGGGCCGTATCGAGGGTTTCGTCACCGACGACCCGGCGGGCACCGACGACACCGAGTACGCGATCTTCTCCGGGCTCCTGCTGGCCAGACACGGTTCGGCGCTGACCGTCACCCATGTCGAGAACGCCTGGCACCACTGGCTGGCCGACCTCGACGAGGGGCCCTTCCGGGGAGCGGGGTTCAGCGAGCGCGGCACCCTGGAGAACCTGCGCAGGGGCCTCGCCGCCCCGATCACGGCCCAGCACCGGCACGCCTGGAGCGACGGGCTCGCGATGCGGGCGGCGCCGTTCGGCGTCTTCGCGGCGGGCCGCCCGGCGGAGGCGGCCAGACTCGTCGCGGTCGACGGGACCGTCAGCCACGAGGGCGAGGGCATCTACGGCGGCCGGGCGGTCGCGGCCGGGGTCGCCGCCGCCATGACGGGCGCGGGGCCCGCATCCGTGGTCGCCGCCGCGCTCTCCGTGATCCCGATGGACTCCTGGACGGCGCGCTCTCTGCGCCGCGCGGTGGTCGCGGCCGGCCGTGAGTACCCCGACACGCTGACGAGGGAACGGGCGGTCCGCTCGGCCGTCGTCATCGGCGGCTACCCGTGGACGGACCTGGCGCCGGAGGCGGTGGGCCTGGCGTTCGGCGCGTTCGCGGCGGCGCGGGGGGACTTCCGTACGTCGGTCCTGACGGCCGTGAACATGGGCCGCGACGCCGACACCACGGCGGCGGTCGCGGGCGCGCTGGCGGGAGCGGTGTCGGGCTCGGGCGCCGTCCCCGAGGAGTGGGCCTCGGCGATCGGACCGGTACGGGGCAGCTGCCTGCCGTCGATGCGCGGCTACCACGTCCTGGACATCGCGGACCTGCTGACACCGGACGACGACACTCCGGCGGCACGATGAGCGGGCGCCTGCCGATGCGGGAGGGAACGAGCACGACACCCGCGACGCCCGCGCCTCCGGACGGGCCGCCGGCCCGTCCGGCACGGGAGGAGGGGGCGACGGCCGCGCGGAGTTCGACGGCCCCGGCACTTCACGGCGAATCCACTGCCGCCCCGTTTCCAGCGCCTCCGGTGCTCCGTGGTGAGACGGCCACGGGTGGGCCTCCGCCCCGGCCGGCGCCTGTGGCCGGGCCGGCGACCGGCCGTACACCAGCCGGACCCGCACTCGGAGACCGGCCCGCCGGCGCCCGGGACCGTGCCCGTCCGGCACGGGAGGAGGGGGCGACGGCCGCGCGGAGTTCGACCGCCCCGGCACTTCACGGCGAATCCACTGCCACCCGGCTTCCGGCCCCTCCGGTGCTCCGTGGCGAGACGGCCACGGGCGGGCCTCCGCCCCGGCCGGCGCCTGTGGCCGGGCCGGCGACCGGCCGTACACCAGCCGGACCCGCACTCGGAGACCGGCCCGCCGGCGCCCGGGACCCGGCCCGTCCGGCGATTGACGACCCGCCCGTCGGCGGGCGTGGGCCGGTCGTCGGCGGGCGCGGGGCGGCCGTCGGTGACGCCCACCGGTGCGAACACCTCGCCCCGCGCTCCCGGCGCGCGCCCCACAGGGGCCTCCCGCGCCACCGGGTGGAAGGGCTGCTGCTCGGGCTCGCCGCCGGTGACGCCGCCGGGTGGCCCGCCGCGCGGCACCGTGCCGCGCGGATGCCCGAGTGGACCCGCCGTCTCACCCGCGAGCTCGACACCTTCGCCGAGCAGAACGCGACCACCACCCTCCCCGTCCCCATCGCCCTCAACCAGCCGCCCGAGCCGCTGCGGCTCGGACCCTCCGACGACGCCGAGTGGGCCGTCTTCGCCGCCGAGACCGTGCTCGCCGCGTTCGGTGATCGCGTGACCGGCGCCCCCGGCTTCCCCGGCCTCTCCGGCCTCTCCGCCGACCGGCGCATGCGCGCCGCCGTCGACCTCGCCTGGAACACCCTCGCCGGCGAGATCGCCGCCGCCGCGGACCGGGCGCCCGAGGTCGAGTCGGCCGTACTGCCGCTCCGCGCCCGGATCTCCGTACGCGCCGGGCTCGGCAATCTCGCCACCGGTCTGTGCCCGCCCGCGACCGGCCACGACAACCCGCACTACTTCGACGACGCGGCCTGTGTACGGGCCGTGGTGCTGGCGGCCGTTCACCCGGGACGGCCGGCCGCCGCCGCCGAACTCGCCGAGTTCGACGCCCGCTACACACAGGACGGCGACGGAGTGCACGGCGCCCGCGCGATGGCCGCCGCCGTCGCGTCTGCGCTCGGCGGTGCCGACGCCGCGACGGCCGTCGACGCCGCGCTCGAACAACTCCCCCACCGCACGGAGATCGGCCGCAACGCGCGCCACGCGGTCGAACTGGCCCGGGACTTCGCCCACGAGCCCGCCGGCGCTTTCGGGCTCGTCCCACTGCTGGAGCATCAGATCGTCGACCACGTCTACAGCTACGGCATCGCCGCCGCCGAAACGGTCCCGGTCGCCCTCGCCCTGACCGTCGCGTCCGGCGGGAACGTCGCCGCCGCCGTACCCGCCGCCGCGTGCCTCTCCCGGGTCGCGGACTCCGCCCCGGCGCTCGCCGGCGCGCTGACCGGCGCGCTCGGCGGGGGCGCCGCCGTGCCCCCGACCTGGCGCGACGCCTGCCGCACCCTGGCGGGCTGCGCGCTGCCCCGCCTCGCGGGTACGGACCTGGTCGAACTCGCCGGGCTGTTGGCACGGACGCTCTCCCCACCCGAGGCACCCGACACGGCCGAAGCGGCGGACCCACCGGACCCGCCCGTCACGCACAACTGCCGCTAGGCCGTGTCTGACAAATCCCGCCTGGCCCGCGGCGCCTGGTACGGCACCTCGCCGCGTTGCCGGACTCGGCCGAGTACGCCCGGTACGA
>NZ_JBVJNN010000073.1:0-18577 GCF_055583685.1 Streptomyces sp. NPDC104581 | reverse complement strand
CGGCGCGTCCCCACCGACAGCCACCGAACCGACCTGGATCTGCCGACTGACCCTCCGGTCGGCGAGCTTCACCGGAACATCCGGCATTCCGAGAGAAATCGCAGTCATCTGCTGTGCAACCCCAAGGTGTGGATCGTGGTCCCGAGTTCGGCGGGCTCCGGTCATCGAGATTACGCCACCAACCCGTCGTACGAGCACATCGCTACCCGCAAACCCCCCAAAGGCGTACGGCCGGGTGCGAAGTGACACCCGGCCGTAAACGCGTGTCCGCCCGGGCGGCACGGTGTGTTCCCCGATCACGCGAAGCCCGAGGTCGGGACGGGCCCGAGGAACTACATGATCTTGACGGGGTTCACCACGTCGGCGATCAGGACCAGCAGGGTGAAGCAGATGAAGATCCCGGCCACGACGTACGCGACGGGCATGAGCTTCGCCACGTCGAACGGTCCCGGGTCCGGCCTCCTGAAGACGCGGGCGAGTTTGCTCCGTACGGACTCCCACAGCGCCCCGGCCATGTGCCCACCGTCGAGCGGCAGCAGCGGCAGCATGTTGAAGAGGAACAGCGAGAGATTGAATCCGGCGAGCAGGAACAGCATCATCGCCACCTGGTTCTGCGCCGGGACGTCCAGCGTCATCACCTCGCCGCCGATCCGCGCCGCGCCGACGACGCCCACCGGCGAGTCGTCCTTGCGGTCGCCGTCGGAGAAGGCGGCGTTCCAGAGATCGGGGATCTTGGAGGGCAGGGCGATGATCGACTCGACACCGGTCACGATCATGTCGCCCATGCGGTCGACGGATTCCCCGAAGGAGAGCGGGATGATCTCGGTCGCCGCGGCGAAGCCCAGGTAGCCGGCGGGCACGAACTTGTCGGGGACGACCTCACCGTCGGAGTTCTTCTGCGCCACCATGTTCTTCGCGAGCGTCGCCTGGAGCACCTGCTCCTTGCCGTCACGCTCCACCGTGATGCTGGCGGGGCCGATCGTCTCCCGGATGAGGTTCGACAGCACGGACCAGTCCTCGACGCGCTGTCCGTTGAAGGCGACGATCTTGTCGCCCTCCTTGAGACCGGCGGCGCGGGCCGGCGACACCGGATCGCCCGCCGCGCACTTCTCCCGCGCGACGTCCTGGGAGATGACGCACTTCTGGACGCCGGCCACCTCGGTGGTCTGGGTCTGGAAGCCGAAACTCATCGCGACGCCCATGAAGATCACGACGGCGAGAACCAGGTTCATGAACGGTCCCGCGAACATCACGATCATGCGCTTCCACGGCTTGCGCGTGTAGAAGAGGCGGGTCTCGTCGCCCTCCTTGAGCTCCTCGAAGGCCGCCGAGCGGGCGTCCTCGATCATGCCGCGCCAGGGTGAGGTCGACCGCGCCTCGATACGCCCGTCGGCACCGGGCGGGAACATCCCGATCATGCGGATGTAGCCACCGAGCGGGATCGCCTTGATGCCGTACTCGGTTTCGCCCTTCCTGCGCGACCAGATGGTGGGGCCGAAGCCGACCATGTACTGCGGCACGCGGATACCGAAGTACTTGGCCGTCGACAGGTGTCCCAATTCGTGCCACGCGATGGAGAAGAGCAGCCCCACGGCGAAGATCACTATGCCGAGGACCGTCAACAGGATCGTCATGCGCGAGCCTCCGCAGGCTTCTCTTCGCCGAATTTCTCGGCCATTTCACGGGCCCGGGCGCGCGCCCAGGTCTCCGCTTCGAGGACGTCGGCCACGGTGAGCGAGGTTCCCTTGGCGGGCCGCCCGTGCTCGGCGACGACTTCGGTGACGGTGTCCATGATGCCGTTGAACGGCAGCCGCCCGGCGAGAAACGCGTCCACACACTCTTCGTTGGCGGCATTGAACACCGCCGGAGCCGTGCCGCCCAGCGAACCGACGTGCCGGGCGAGTCCCACCGACGGGAAGGCCTCGGTGTCGAGCGGGAAGAACTCCCAGGTCGACGCCGTGGACCAGTCGAACGCGGGCGCGGCGTCCGGCACCCGTACCGGCCAGCCGATACCGACGGCGATCGGACCGCTCATGTCGGGCGGCGTGGCCTGCGCCAGCGTCGAACCGTCGGTGAACTCCACCATGGAGTGGACGTACGACTGCGGGTGGACGACGACCTCGATGCGTTCGAACGGGATGTCGTACAGCAGATGTGCCTCGATGACCTCCAGGCCCTTGTTGACGAGGGTCGCGGAGTTGATCGTGATCACGGGGCCCATGGCCCAGGTGGGATGGGCCAGGGCGGCGTCGGGGGTCACATGCGCCAGCTCGGCCCTCGTGCGGCCGCGGAAGGGGCCTCCGGAGGCCGTGACGACCAGCTTGCGCACATCGGCCCGGGTGCCGGCCGCGAGGGCCTGGAAGAGGGCCGCGTGCTCGGAGTCGACCGGGATGATCTGCCCCGGTTTGGCGAGCGCCTTGACCAGCGGGCCGCCGACGATCAGCGACTCCTTGTTGGCGAGGGCGAGCGTACGGCCGGCTTCCAGTGCGGCGAGGGTCGGCGCGAGGCCGATGGATCCGGTGATGCCGTTGAGCACCGTGTGGCACTGCGACGTCGCGACGTCGGTGGCGGCGTCCGGCCCCGCGAGGATCTCGGGGAGCGGCTCGGAGCCGTACTCCGCACCCAGCGCCTCGCGCAGCGCGGGCACGGTGTCCTCACGGGCGACCGCGACGGTGCGGACCCGGAGCTGTCGCGCCTGTTCGGCGAGCAGTCCGACCCGCCCGCCGGCGGCGGACAGCGCGGTGACACGGAAGCGGTCGGGATTGCGCAGGACGAGGTCGATCGCCTGCGTGCCGATGGACCCGGTGGAGCCGAGGACGACGATGTCCCGGCGGCCTTCGGACACGTCGAAGGCGATATGGGGGTCGGCGAGAGGGGCTGGGCTGTCGCTCATGGCCCCATTCTTGCCGCATCCGGGCGCGTCGCGGACAGCGCGTGAGGAAAACGGGGCACGGGGCGGGTCACCGGGGCGGGCACCGAACGGCCTCCTCAGCCCGTCGAGCCCGCCTCGAACTTCTTCCACTGCGCCGCGATGACCTCGTCCGGCACCTTGCCGATGTCCTTCGTGTCCGTGATGTCGGCGCGGAAGGAGAGGGTGGTGGTGCCGGAGCGTACGACGGTGAGGTACTCGTAGAGCTTCAGCGTGCCCTTCACATCGAGGATCGTGAAGCGGTACGCCTGCGCCTCGTCGCCGTGGTCGGGCGCCTCGACCGGCTCGACCTTCAGGTACTGCCCCTTGGCGACGGCGCGGTTCTCGACGAAGCCGCCCGCGCACTCCTTGCCGGCCGTGGCGAGGGCCTTCATGACGCCCGCCGCGCCGTCACCGTTGTAGGAGCGGAGCTGCACGGCGACGGTCGTGCCGAGCATCTCCTCCGCGACGTCCACGTTGCGGTGGACCTCGGAGGCCGGATCGAAGGCGGTGGCGCCCTTCGCGAGGCTGACTAGGGGCTGGCAGGTGGCGGGGTCGGCCGTGTAGTCCTCGCCGAGCGGTGCCCCGAGGGTGAACTCGCCGGCGGTGTACTTGCCGATCTTCTCGCCGTCGGTGAAGGCGAGGGCCGTGAGGTCGCGCCGGCTGAGCGCCCCGGTGCCGCCGGTGCCGCCCGCGTCGGCCTGGTCATCCGTGCCGCCCGGGTCGCCGGGCTCCGCGGCGGGGCTGGAGGCGGCCGTGCCGCCGCCCGCTCCTGCCTCCCGGCCGCCCTTGTCGCCGTCGCCCTGCTCGTCGCCGCCACAGGCGGCCACCGTGGTCAGTACGGTGCCGACGAGCGCGAGCGCCGCCGCGCGGCGCAGCCGTGCGCGTCGGCCGCCGGGCCGCCCGCCGTCGTTCCCCGCCCCGAACATGCCTGCCCCAATCGTCGGTTGATCGCGTCTTCGCCGGTCCGTCGCGCGGCCTCGCGCCCCGTTCGGCCTTACCGAGGGCCGATTGTGCTGCATGCGGGCGGGCCGGGTCACACGGGTACCGAACGGGGCGACGGCGCGGCCGCTCCGTCCGTCCGCTGCGATCGAGTCAGGACAACTTCTGCGAGTTGTGGCACGCGCATTGACACGCTTCACGAGCGGCGCAATTCTGAGAGCGCTCTCAGAAAGGTCTGTACCTGAAGGCCCGCTCCCTTCCGGTTTCCCCTTCCCCGCTCCCGGCCCCGGGCCGTCGGCCCTTCAGGCACACCCGCCTCACCGGCGGCGTCCGTACGTCAGATTCCGCCCCCCACCGTCCCCACTGGGAACTCCCCTGACGAGGAGGAAGATCGAGTGCCTGCGTTGCGCAAGTTGCTGGCTTCCCTGGCCGCCGCGGTGGTCTTCGCCACCGGATTCACGGCCTTCGGCACCGTGACCCCGGCCGAGGCCGCGGTCCCCAACACCATTCCGTTCACCATCACCAACAACTCCGGCCGCGGTGAGCCGGTCTACATCTACAACCTCGGTACGGAGCTGTCGTCCGGCCGGCAGGGCTGGGCCGACGCCAACGGCACCTTCCACCCCTGGCCCGGCGGCGGCAACCCGCCCACCCCGGCGCCGGACGCCTCGATCGCGGGCCCGCCTCCCGGCCAGAGCAAGACGATCCAACTGCCGAAGTTCTCCGGACGGGTCTACTTCTCCTACGGTCAGAAGCTCGTCTTCAAGCTGGCGACCGGCGGCCTGGTCCAGCCCGCCGTGCAGAACCCGAGCGACCCGAACAGGAACATCCTCTTCAACTGGTCGGAGTACACGCTCAACGACTCCGGTCTGTGGATCAACAGCACCCAGGTCGACATGTTCTCGGCGCCGTACGCGGTCGGCGTGAAGGTGCCCAACGGCACCACCAAGACCACGGGGCATCTGAAGCCGGGTGGCTACAACGGCGTCTTCAACGCTCTCAGGGCTCAGCCGGGCGGTTGGGCGGGGCTGATCCAGACCCGCTCGGACGGCACCGTTCTGCGGGCTCTCGCGCCGGGTCACGGCATCGCGTCCGGCGCGCTGCCTGCCGGTGTCCTGAACGACTACATAAACCGGGTGTGGGCCAAGTACGCCAACTCCCCGCTCACGGTGACCCCGTTCGCGAACCAGCCGGCGGTCAAGTACACCGGCCGGGTCTCCGGCAACACCATGAACTTCACCAACACCTCGGGTGCGGTGGTCACTTCGTTCCAGAAGCCCGACGCCGACAGCATCTTCGGCTGCTACAAGCTGCTCGACGCCCCCAACGACCAAGTACGGGGCCCGATTTCGCGCACCCTGTGCGCGGGGTTCAACCGCTCCACGCTCCTGAGCAACCCGAACCAGCCGGACGCAGGCTCGGCGGCCTTCTACAAGGACGCCGTCACCAACCACTACGCCCGGATCATCCACTCGCAGATGGCCGACGGCAAGGCGTACGCCTTCGCGTTCGACGATGTCGGGGCCCACGAGTCGCTGGTGCACGACGGCGACCCGCGACAGGCGTTCCTCACGCTCGACCCGTTCAATTGAAGTCCTGAGCCGTCGCACGGCCGGCTGAACCGGCTCCCGGCCGGCCGCTGAACCTCGGGCCGCGTCTTCCGTATGGAGGACGCGGCCCGGTGGTTCTTCGTGGCCGCGAGCCGGGCCGGTGACCACCGCCCCGTCGGGGCGCCGGACCGACTCGGCTCGCGCCCGCGGTCGTCTCCCTTACCCCCCGGTCAGTGGATCGGACGGTGGACGTTGTCCCGCTGGGAGGGCCCCGGCGTGGCGTCGGCGATCCAGGGACCGTCGCCGCTCGGGTCGACGATGCCCTCCTCCAGCCACGTGTACGTGCCGGCCAGCACACCGTTCACGACCTTGCGGTCGACGTCGTCGGTGTTGGACCAGAGTCGTGTGAACAGTTCCTCGACGCGGATCCGGGACTGCCGGCAGAAGACGTCGGCCAGCTGGTACGCCTCGCGGCCGTGCTCTCCGGCGGAGCGGAGCATCTCGGCGCGGACGCACGCCGCGCTCATCGCGAACAGTTCGGCGCCGATGTCCACGATGCGGCCGAGGAAGCCCTGCTTGGTCTCCATCCCGCCCTGCCAGCGCGACATGGCGTAGAAGGTCGAGCGCGCGAGCTTGCGCGACGTCCGCTCCACGTAGCGCAGGTGCGCGGCGAGATCCAGATGGCCCTTCGGGTGGAACTCGGCGTAGGAATTCGGCAGTTGGCCGGGACCGGCGACCAGTTTCGGCAGCCAGCGCGCGTAGAAGGCGCCCGCCTGGGCCCCGGCCCTCGCCTTGTCGGACAGCGTCTTCTCGGGGTCGATGATGTCGCCGGCCACCGCCAGGTGCGCGTCGACCGCCTCACGGGCGATCAGCAGGTGCATGATCTCCGTTGAGCCCTCGAAGATCCGGTTGATCCGCATGTCGCGCAGGACCTGCTCGGCGGGGACGGCGCGTTCACCGCGGGCCGCCAGGGAGTCGGCTGTCTCGAAGCCCCGTCCGCCGCGGATCTGGACCAGTTCGTCGGCCATCAGCCAACCCATCTCGGAGCCGTACAGCTTGGCCAGCGCCGCCTCGATACGGATGTCGTTGCGGTCCTCGTCGGCCATCTGGGACGACAGGTCGACCACGGCCTCCAGGGCGAACGTCGTGGCCGCGATGAACGAGATCTTCTCCCCCACCGCCTCGTGGTGCGCGACGGGCTTGCCCCACTGCTCGCGCGCCGCCGTCCACTCGCGGGCGATCTTCAGACACCACTTCCCGGCGCCGACGCACATCGCGGGCAGTGACAGGCGGCCGGTGTTGAGAGTGGTGAGGGCGATCTTGAGACCCGCCCCCTCGGGGCCGATACGGTTCGCCGCCGGGACCCGTACCTGGTGGAAGCGGGTGACGCCGTTCTCCAGGCCGCGCAGGCCCATGAAGGCGTTGCGGTTCTCCACGGTGATGCCCGGCGAGTCCGCCTCCACCACGAAGGCGGTGATGCCGCCTTTGTGCCCCTCCGACTTGGGGACGCGGGCCATGACGACGAGGAGATCGGCGACGACGCCGTTGGTCGTCCACAGCTTGACGCCGTCCAGGACGTAGTCGTCACCGTCACGCACCGCCGTGGTGGCGAGCCGCGCGGGATCGGAGCCGACGTCGGGCTCGGTCAGCAGGAAGGCGGAGATGTCGGTGCGGGCGAGGCGCGGCAGGAACGTGTCCTTCTGCTCCTGGGTGCCGAACATTTTGAGCGGCTGCGGTACGCCGATCGACTGATGCGCGGAGAGCAGCGCGCCGATCGACGCGTTCGCCATGCCGACCACGGCGAGTGCCTTGTTGTAGTACACCTGGGTGAGGCCGAGGCCGCCGTATTTCCTGTCGATCTTCATACCGAGGGCGCCGAGTTCCTTGAGGCCGTTGACGACCTCGTCGGGGATCCGCGCCTCGCGCTCGATCCGCGCACCGTCGATCTTCGCCTCGCAGAAGTCGCGCAGCGTGGCCAGGAAGGCCTCTCCGCGCCGTACGTCCTCCGTCGGGGGTGCGGGGTGGGGGTGGATGAGATCGAGCCTGAAACGGCCGAGGAACAGCTCCTTGGCGAAGCTCGGCTTGCGCCAGCCCTGCTCGCGGGCGGCCTCGGCCACCCGTCGCGCTTCCCGCTCGGAGACCTTGGGCTCCGGGACCTGGGCCGTGTCGAAAGAATCGGATGGAGCGGACATCGGGAACTCACCTCGCCGCGAACGTCGGGTCGATGGGCCCGACCGGCCAGGGCGTTGTCACGGCGCCCTGGTGGGAAAGGTACCGGCCGGTACTACTCGTCCGTATCTACCCCAATACGAAGGGCGTAGCCAGTCATGGCACGCACCGTCGGGGCGCGCAGAGAGGTCCCGTGCGGACTACACGAGGAAGGCCGGGACCGCCGTGCGGCGGTCCCGGCCTTCCTCGTACTTCGCCGGCTTCTTTGGAGGGCGAGTTCCTCAGAGGGCGAGGCCGGTGAAGACCATCACGCGCTCGTAGGTGTAGTCGTCCATCGCGTACTTGACGCCCTCGCGGCCGACGCCGGACTGCTTCACACCGCCGTACGGCATCTGGTCGGCGCGGTAGGAGGGGACGTCGCCGACGATCACGCCGCCGACCTCGAGCGCCCGGTGGGCACGGAAGGCGGCTTGCACATCGTGGGTGAACACGCCCGCCTGGAGGCCGTACTTGGAGTCGTTCACCGTCTCGAACGCCGCCTCCTCGCCCTCGGCCCGGGTGAGGGTCAGGACGGGGCCGAAGACCTCCTCGCAGGAGATGGCGACGTCCGCCGGGACATCGGCGAGGACGGTGGGCGCGTACGACGCGCCGTCGCGCTTGCCGCCCGCCAGGAGGCGCGCTCCCGCCCGTACGGCCTCGTCCACCCAGGCCTCGACGCGCTTGGCGGCGTCCTCGCTGACGAGGGGGCCGACATCCGTGGCGTCGTCGGACGGGTCGCCGGTGACCTGAGCCTCGACGGCGGCGACGATCTTCGGCACGAGCCGCTCGTACAGCGAGGCGTCCGCGACGACGCGCTGTACCGAGATGCAGGACTGGCCGCCCTGGTAGTTGGCGAAGGTACCGATCCGGGTCGCCGCCCAGTCGAGGTCCTTCTCGCTCGCGTAGTCGGCAAGGACAACTGCCGCACCGTTGCCGCCGAGTTCGAGGGTGCAGTGCTTGCGCGGCACCGAGTCCATGATGGCGAAGCCGACCTTGTCGGAGCCGGTGAAGGAGATCACCGGCAGCCGCTCGTCCTGTACGAGGGCGGGCATCCGGTCGTTGGCGACGGGCAGCACCGACCAGGCTCCGGCCGGCAGCTCGGTCTCGGCGAGCAGCTCGCCGATGAGCAGGCCGGAGAGCGGTGTCGCCGGGGCGGGCTTGAGGATGATGGGAGCGCCGACGGCGATGGCCGGGGCGATCTTGTGGGCGCACAGATTGAGCGGAAAGTTGAACGGCGCGATACCGAGGACGACGCCGCGCGGGAAGCGCCGGGTCAGCGCGAGGCGGCCGGTGCCGCCCGCGTCGGTGTCGAGTCGCTGGGCCTCGCCGCCGTTGAACCGGCGGGACTCCTCCGCCGCGAAGCGGAAGACCGAGACGGCGCGTCCCACCTCGCCGCGCGCCCACTTCATGGGCTTGCCGTTCTCCGCGGAGATCAGGCGGGCGATCTCCTCGGTGCGTTCGACCAGACGGCGCGAGACGTGGTCGAGCGCTGCCGCCCTGACATGTGCCGGTGTCGCGGCGAACTCGTCGCGCACGGCGTACGCGGTGGCGACGGCCTCCTCGACCTGGGCCTCCGTCGGGACGGCGACCCTGCCGACGAGCCGGCCGTCCCACGGGGACGTGACGTCGACGGTCTCCTCTCCGGTGGCCTGGCGTCCGGCGAGCCAGAAGGCATGCGTGGGTGCCACAGTTTCGTTCGGCATTGCGAGTCCCGGCCCTTCCGAAGTGGGGGAGTTCTCCCACCACCCTAGGGGCACGGGGCGCGGAGATGATTTGTCCGGGGTGGAGGGGTGGTGGGTCCTGGCTGCGACGGTTTGTCGTACGCGTGGTCGGGGCGGCGCCTCAGCTGCCGGCCGAAGGGCTTCGGCGGCCCCCGGAGTGGCCGAAGCACGCGCCGTTTCCCGGAGGCTGTTCGCCACAAGTGCCGAAGACGTCGCGGCAGTTGGGGCCGACGAGCCCGGCACCCGCGAGCGCCAGCGGGATCGCGCGGCACCCCATCACCGGAGGACGCCGTTATCGGCCCGGCGACCGGGTGAGCCGGGTTGGAGGCGCAGTACCTCAGGGCGTCGAGGGGGACCTCGCCGAGGTGGCCTTCAGCGCCAGCCAGAGCTCCATCCGGACGTCCGGGTCGTCCAGCGTGCGGCCCAGGATCTCCTCCACTCGGCGCATGCGGTAGCGCAGCGTGTGCCGGTGGACGCCGAGGTCAGCCGCCGCCGCATCCCACTGACCGTGCCGCGAGAGCCAGGCCCTGAGGGATTCCACCAGGTCGCCGCGCCCCTTGGCGTCGTGTTCGTACAGCGCCCGCAGCATGCCGTCGGCGAAGGCCCGCACGGCGTCGTCGGCGAGGAGAGGCAGCAGCGAGCCGTCCGCCAGTTCCTCGTGCTCCACCAGCGCGCGGCCCCGTCGCCGCGCGACGGACAGGGCCTGCTCGGCCTGCTTGTACGCCCCGGCGGCGGCGATCGGCCCCGTCGGGGCCGAGAGACCGATGACGACCCCGGCTTCCTCCGCCTCCTGCTCCTTGTACGACTCGCAGGCGACGGCGACCGCGCCGGCGTCCGCCGCGAGCACGACGAGCCGTTGCTCCCCGTCGGGCACGGCGAGCACCGCCTCCCCGCCGTGCGCCGCCGACGCCTCCAGTGAGTCGGTCAGCGACTGGAGTGGATGGGGGGTGGCCGGATCGCGGGGCTCCGCGGCGGACTCGGCGGGCTCCGCGATGAGGAGCCGGAACGGGGCGTCCAGCAGCCCTCCGTACAGATCTCCCGCCACCGCTCGCGCGTGGTCGGGCTGTCCTGACAGGAGCATCCGCAGCACCGCGGAGCCGAGTCGCTGCTCGGCCTCCTGGAGAGCGCGCGACCGCTCGGTGGTGAGCGTCAGCAGGGCGACGGCCGAGTGCACGGCGTACCGCTCCGCGGTGCCCAGCGCCGCCCCCGTACCGACGGCGAGCGCGCCCCGTACGCGTCTGCCGCTGCCCAGTGACTGCAGTTCCACCCGGTCGTCCGTGTCGCCGACGACGGCGCTGGCGGGCGCGGGGCGACTGCGCAGCCGCTCCACCTCGGGCGTGAGGCGGGCGGCGCGACGGGCGGCCCAGTCGGGCGCGGCGGCGATCACGGCGCCGGTGGCGTCGTAGAGCGCGGCCCAGCCGTCGACGTGCGCGGAGAGCCGGGCCAGCAGCGCTGCGGGGCCCTCGGAGAGGGCCGCGCGCGTCAGTTCCCGCTGGACTTCGAAGCCCGCCGTGACCGACCGGTACTGATCCGCCGCGATGGCCGCCGAGACGGCCTTGCTGATGGCCAGGAAGGGGGTACGGCGCGGTACGGCGAGCAGTGGCAGCCCTTCGGCGCGTGCGGCTTCGACGAGGGCGTCCGGGATGTCCTCGTAGTTCACGCCGACGGCGAAGCCGAGCCCTACGACGCCCGCGCCGACGAGGCGCCGTACGTAGCGCCGCATGGCGTCGGGGTCCTCGGCGTGCAGCGTGACGGCGGTGACGAGCAGCAGCTCGCCCCCGTCCATGTACGGCACCGGGTCTTCCAGTTCACTGACATGGGCCCACCGCACCGGCGTATCGAGCCGGTCCTCCCCCGCGCGCACGGTGAGCTTGAGCGCCGAAAGCCGGAGGAGCGAGGCGAGGGTGGGCGGCATGGCGGACCGTTGGACCTTCACAGAGAGGACGAGGGACGTTTTCGCCGTCTCGTAGAACGGCTTACATCAATTCTGCCAGGGTGTACGAGAACAGGGGTGCGAGTCGGCTCGCGGCGAACGGTGCGCGGCACGGCACGCCCGGCAGGGTCGCCGGCGTCGCCTATGTACCAAGACCCATCCGCCTCGGCACCGCGCGGTGCCGTCAGGTGCGGAGATCCACCAGCATGGGCGGCACGTGCTCACCGCCGACCGTGGTCAGCGACAGCACGGCATGACCCGCCGGCACGGAATGGGCCAGTTCGGAGGCCGACCAGCGTTCCCGTTCCACCTCCCGCACCGTCACCGCCTCCGCGGTGGCCGCCTTGCCGGTCACAAGTCGCCGCATGAAGTGCACCGCCTTCGTCAGCGGCTCGTCGGAGATGATCTGCCGGTTGGTTACGTCGCGGGTCTGGACCCACTCGGTGCCCCAGCTCTCCGCGAAACGTCCGCCGTCCCACGGACCGAGCCCGGAGAACGCCATGCGGCAGCCCACTGCGCCGAGGAGGGGGCCGCGCAGCGGGTCCGGCACGTCCTCCAGGGTGCGCAGCGCCAGGACCACTCCGGCGTTCGCCGAACGGAGCCGCTGGACGCCGCGTACGGAGTCCCCCGTCACGGTGTACGTCGCGTCGTCCAGGACGAGACAGGCGAAGAGGGAGCGGTCCGCACGGGCGAGCGCGGCGTCCGTGAACTGGGCGAGGAGCAGCCGGGCGATGATGCGTGACGCCTCGGCGTGGCCACGTTCGGGGAGGTCGATCCTGACCCTCAGTGGATGCTCGATGGCCCGCAGCGAGAAGGTCCGGCCGCCGCCGTCCGTACGGAAGAAGCCGGCGAAGGCGGGCCGGTCGAGGAAGGCGATACGTTCGGCCAGCAGCACACCGATGTCGTCGCCCCGCGCCGACTGCCGCTCGCGTGCGTCGAGCTCGCGCAGCTGGGCGGCGGCACCGGGGTCGGCGGACGTCTCCAGCTCGGCCCGCAGCGCCTGGACGGCAGCGGGGGAACCGCCGATCAGTTCCCGCAGTTCCGGGACGGCGGGGAAGCGCCCGTGGACGCTGCGGTACGGCCCGATGAGCTGCGCGAGCGCGGTGGCGGCCCTGCGGCTGTCGCCGCCGGGCAGACCGGCGGCGAGGTCCCCCACGAGGGCCTCGGACAGGGTCCTGGCGGCCTCGTCGGGGTCGTCGGCGCTTCCGTAGAGGTCGAGGTCGTGCGTGGCCTCGGGGCGCCCGACGGCGATCACGAGGTCGAAGGAGTCGTCGGGGGCGAGCGCCGCCCCGTAGGCGGTGACAGCGACGACGGCGGCACGGTTGGCGAGCGCCTGGAGGCAGAGCGACTCGACGACGGGGCGGACCAGCCTGACGGTCTTGCCGGAGCCGGCGGGACCGACGGCGAGGAGCGACGTGCCGAGCAGTCCGGGTTCCAAGGCGACGCCGGTGGTGCGCCGCGCGTAGGGGTTGCGCGGATGGTCGGCGGCGGTGCCGATCCTGACCTGCCCCGTGGCGAGGTCGTGGCTCGCCGTACGGAGCGGCAGGTCACGTACGCCCGAAGGATGGGCGCAGGCGCCCGCCCCGTGGGCACGGACGGTGTCGGTGAAGGCGGGCAGCCGTTCCGGCCGGGTACGGACGCCCTGCCAGGCGCGGCGGATGCGCGCGTAGTCGACGTCGCCGAGCGTGCCTCGGTGCACGGCCTCGGCGAGCCTGGCGGCGGCCTCGGTGAGTCCGGCGGCGCGCAGTTCGGGCCAGTCGGCGGGGTCGGCCTCGGCGGGCGGCGGGGTGGGCGGCTCGTCGGAGGGAGCCATCCCGAGACGGCGCCGTACGGGAGACCATGTGCCGACGCGACCGACGACGGCGACGACGGCCGCGAACAGCAGCACGTAGTAGATGTTCGACACCGTGGTGAGCCAGTCGACGGTGCGCGGCATCTCGCGCCAGAAGCCCGGCAGCAGTACGAAGAGCGGCCACAGCGGGACCCCGTAGCGCCGCCAGACCTCGTTCCAGTTGCCGATCCTACCGAAACCGACGGCGAGCAGACTGATGACGAGGGCGTAGTACAGATAGCTGGCCATGACGTACAGCTCGACGTTTTCGCTGTCTCTCGACCGCCAGCTCTCGGGGGTCAGCCACTGGATCGGCAGCAGCCACCACCGGTCGCCGAAGATCCACCAACCGCCCAGATATCCGTTCCAGAGCAGTGACCAGACGAGCCAGCCGCAGAGGTAGGCGACGAGCGCGCCGCTGAACAGCTGACGGGCCGGTACCTGCTCGGGCTCCTCCGGCGGGCGCGGACGGTGGCCGAGGCGCCAGATGCCGGGCTCCGCCTGGGGCCGGGGGATCCGCAGCCAGTCGGCCACGGACGCGCCGATGCCCGGAGCGGGGGCGTGGGCAGGCGAGGGCGGCAGCGGCGGGGAAGCCGGAGGTCCGGCGTGCTCCGACGGGGCGGAGGCCGAGGGCGGGACGGCGGGAGAGGCCGACGGGGCGGCGGGGGGCGGCGCCGAAGGAGGTGTGGACGGCTGGGGTGGTGGTCCTGCCGGACGAGGCACGGGATTGGCTCGTGTGCCGCGTGAGTCGTGCGTGCCGTCGGTGTTCATGAACCCCTGTCCCCTGACCAGCCAGGTCCGCTCAGTACGCGCCTCAATCTAGTGCCCACGCAGGGGGAGTTCACCGTTCCGGCCCTACGGAGTGTTGATCGCCCGCCTTTCGGCGTGCTGAGGCCGCCCACCCGCCCCGTATGTCCGGGACGGACAACGACACGCCCCCGACACTCCCGAACGGCGCATGCCCGCCGCCCTCCTCCGCCCCTAGCCTGCGAAGTGAAGGCAGATGCGAGAACGCGAGACACGTAGCGTCCGGAACCACCCCCAGGAGCCCCTCATGACCGCAATCCCGCAGGAGCGGCGCGTCGTCACCGCGATCCCCGGCCCCAAGTCGCTGGAGCTGCAGAACCGCCGTACAGCCTCGGTGGCCGCCGGCGTGGGGTCCGTCATGCCCGTCTTCGCCGCCCGCGCGAGTGGCGGCGTCGTCGAGGACGTGGACGGCAACAGCTTCATCGACTTCGGGTCCGGCATCGCCGTGACGTCCGTCGGTTCCTCGGCGGAGGCCGTCGTACGCCGCGCCACCGCCCAGCTCGCCGACTTCACCCACACCTGTTTCATGGTCACGCCGTACGAGGGCTACGTGGAGGTCTGTGAGCAGCTCGCCGAGCTCACCCCAGGCGACCACGCCAAGAAGTCCGCGCTGTTCAACTCGGGCGCCGAGGCCGTCGAGAACGCCGTGAAGATCGCCCGCTCGTACACCAAGCGCCAGGCGGTCGTGGTCTTCGACCACGGCTACCACGGCCGTACGAACCTCACCATGGCCCTGACGTCGAAGAACATGCCCTACAAGAACGGCTTCGGTCCGTTCGCCCCGGAGATCTACCGCGTCCCCGTGGCGTACGGCTACCGCTGGCCGACCGGCCCGGAGAACGCGGGCGCAGAGGCCTCCGCCCAGGCCATCGACGAGATCAGCAAGCAGGTCGGCGCGGACAACGTCGCGGCGATCGTTATCGAGCCGCTCCTCGGCGAGGGTGGCTTCATCGAGCCGGCGAAGGGCTTCCTGCCCGCGATCGCGAAGTTCGCCAAGGACAACGGCATCGTCTTCGTGGCCGACGAGATCCAGTCCGGTTTCTGCCGGACGGGGCAGTGGTTCGCGTGCGAGGACGAGGGCGTCGTACCGGACCTGATCACCACGGCGAAGGGCATCGCGGGCGGCCTGCCGCTCGCCGCCGTCACGGGCCGCGCGGAGATCATGGACGCACCGCACTCGGGCGGCCTCGGCGGTACGTACGGCGGAAACCCGGTGGCCTGCGCCGCCGCGCTCGGTGCCATCGAGACGATGCGCGAGCAGGACCTGGTCTCGAAGGCCAGGCGCATCGAGGAGGTCATGAAGCCTCGTCTCAAGGAGATGGCCGAGAAGTTCCACGTCATCGGCGACGTACGGGGCCGTGGCGCGATGCTCGCCCTCGAACTGGTGAAGGACCGGGACACCAAGGAACCGAACCCGGAGGCGACGGCCGCGCTCGCCAAGGCGTGCCACGCGGAAGGACTGTTGGTGCTCACCACCGGCACGTACGGCAACGTGCTCCGCTTCCTGCCGCCGCTGGTCATCGGTGAGGACCTCCTTACGGAGGGCCTGGACATTCTGGAGCAGGCGCTCGCCGGACTCTGACCCGTTGCCGGAGCCGCCTCACTACGGAGGACTCCGCCGCACCGTACGGTGCGGGTCACGGGGCGGGGCCTGTGAAGAAGCTGTGCGGGGCCGATGGCGGGTTCATTCTCCCGCTGTCGGACCTCACGGCCCTGACGTACGGTTTCGGCAGATGAAAGAAACACCCCGCTCGCAGGGGACTGCGGGCGACTCCACGACGGCGCGTCCCCAGCACCGTCCTGGCCGCGTCTTCGGGCGCGCTGGAGCATCCAGCTCCGGAATTCCTCACCGATCGGACGGCCGCCCGCCCCAAACCCCCCGGGGCGCGCGGCGACCCGGTCCCGTCGGCCGTCTCGGAACTACCCCCCCTGTTCCGGGGCGGCCGACTTTCCTCTCCGGGCGGCTCGGTTCCACCGGCACCTTCGGATCTCTCCTCCCTCTGTGGACGTTCGCCCTCTGCGCCGTTCTCTTCGCACTCGTCACCTGGCAGGTCGTCGCCGGCGGCCCGCTCCGCGACGCCGACGAGCGCCTGGGACGCACGGCCTTCGGGCACGGGCCCGGCCCGCTGACGGAGCTTCTCGCCGATCTCGGCGGACTGCCGGTCGCCGTGCCCGTCCTGGCCGTGGCGGTCGGGTACGCGGCCTGGCGGGGGCACCGTGCCCGTGCGGTGGCGGTCGCGGTGGCCATGGTCGCCGTTCCGTCGCTCGTCGTGCCGCTCAAGCTGTGGACCGACCGCACCGGGCCGCTCACGGTGGACTCCGGCTACTACCCCTCCGGCCACACGGCGACGGCGATGGTCGCCTACTGCGGAGCCGCCCTGTTGCTGAGGCCCCTGACGGGGCCCGGTACGGCGCGCGCGTGGGCGATGCCCGTCGCCGTGGTACTCAGTGCGGCGACGGGCATCGGACTGGTGCTGCGGGGCTACCACTGGCCTCTGGACGTCCTCGGCAGCTGGCTGCTCTGCGGGATGCTGCTGGTTCTGCTGGTGGCGGCCCTGCGGTGGATCGACAACCGCAGGGCCGCCGGCGCGGGGGCGGGCGACGAGTAGGCGGCGCGTGCCCGACCGGAACGGTTCGGTCGGCTCAGCCTCCGAAGTAGGCGTCGAAGTTCCGCGAGAACTCCCACTGGTTGAAGCGGTCCCAGTTGATCGACCACGTCATCAGCCCGCGCAGTGCGGGCCAGGTGCCGTGCGTCTGGTACGAGCCGCAGTTGGTCTTCTTCGTCAGGCAGTCCAGGGCCTTGTTCACCTCTGACGGGGTGGTGTGGCCGTTCCCCGCCTGCGTCGACGCCGGGAGTCCGATAGCCACCTGGCCCGGGTCCAGCGCCGGGAAGACCTTGGTGGTGTCACCGGCCACCGGGAAGCCGGTGAGCAGCATGTCGGTCATCGCGATGTGGAAGTCGGCGCCGCCCATCGAGTGGTACTGGTTGTCGAGCCCCATGATCGGCCCTGAGTTGTAGTCCTGGACGTGCAGCAGGGTGAGGTCGTCGCGCAGGGCGTGGATGACGGGGAGGTACGCGCCGGCGCGCGGGTCCTGGCCGCCCCAGGGGCCGGATCCGTAGAACTGGTAGCCGAGCTGCACGAAGAAGGTCTCGGGCGCCATCGTGAGGACGAAGTCCGCCCCGTACTTGGCCTTGAGGCTCTTCACGGCGGAGATCAGGTTGACGATGACGGGGCTGGTGGGGTTACGGAAGTCGGTGTCGCCGTTGTTGAGGGAGAGCGAGTGGCCCTCGAAGTCGATGTCGAGACCGTCGAGACCGTATTCGTCGATGATCTTGGAAACAGAGCTGACGAACGCGTCGCGCGCGGCGGTCGAGGCGAGCTGGACCTGACCGTTCTGGCCGCCGATGGAGATCAGGACCTTCTTGCCCGCGGCTTGCTTGGCCTTGATGGCGGCCTTGAACTCGGCGGGTGTTTCGACGTTCGGGCATTCGGCGACGGGGCAGAGGCTGAAGCGGATGTCGCCCGAGGTGACCGATGTCGGTTCGCCGAAGGCGAGGTTGATGACGTCCCACGACTCGGGCACGTCGGACACGCGGGTGTAGCCGGAGCCGTTGGCGAAGCTGGAGTGGAGGTAGCCGACGAGGGCGTGGGCGGGGAGGTCCGCACCGTCGCCGCCACCGCCGCCGGTCTGGGTGGTGGCCGTGATCGCCGAGGAACGCGCTGAGCGGCCGGCGGCGTTGGTCGCCGAGACCTGGAAGCTGTACGCGGTCGCCGGGCTGAGCCCGGTGACAGTGGTCGACGTACCGGTGACATTCACGTCCGGGGCGCCGTTACGGTGCACCGTGTAGCCGGTCGCGCCCGCGACGGGGGACCAGGCGAGACCGACCGACGACGCGGTGACGGTGGCGGCCCTGAGCCCAGCGGGGACGGCGGGCGGCTGCCCCGTCTCCCCGCCGGGCCCGACGAGGCTGACGTCGTCGACGTGGTAGGCGGGGGTGCCGTACCAGCCGTTCGTGTAGAGGGTCACGGAAGTGGTGGCCGGACCGGTGCGGAACGAGGTGGTCAGTTTCTGCCAACTCGGCGCGGACGGGGTCCAGGTTGAGACGTCCGTGGTTCCGGTACCCGCGGCTCCGACGTAGACGTAGCTCCCCTGGACCCAGGCGCTCAGGGTGTACGCGGAGTCGGGCCGTACCGCGACCTTCTGGGTGCATTTCGCGTTGTCGCTGCCCGCCGGAGTGGCCTTCAGTGCCGAAGTGCCACCGTGCACGGGGGTGTTGACGATCGCGCCGCTGCCGCCCGTACAACTCCAGCCGGTGAGGCCGGATTCGAAGCCGCCGTTGGTGGCGACGTCCGCGTCGGCCGCGCGCGCCGTCTCGGCGGTCACGACGAGACCCCCCGCGGTGAGTACGACAGCCGCGAGCGCGCCCACGAGTCTGGGGTACCGAGAAGGTCGTCTGTTGCGTCTCACAACTGCCTCCGGGCATGGCGGAATGGAGTGACCGAGCCGGGCACAACATGGTCCAGACCAATTAGCTTGTCAAGACCTCTGGCGCTCCGGCGCCCCGATCACCCCTGTGGCCCCGGCGGGGGGGGGGGGGGGGGGGGGGGGGGGGGGGGGGGGGGGGGGGGGGGGGGGGGGGGGGGGGGGGGGGGGGGGGGGGGGGGGGGGGGGGGG
>NZ_JBVJNN010000072.1:14140-18616 GCF_055583685.1 Streptomyces sp. NPDC104581 | reverse complement strand
TGGGGGGGGAGGGGCTGTCCCTGGGGGCCCCCCACCTCCCCCCCCCCCCCCCCCCCCCTCCCCTCCCCCCCCCCCCCCCCCCCCCCCCCCCCCCCCGGCTCCGGCTCCCACCCCGAACACCGCACCGTCATCGCGGTTGACGAGAGAGACGCCCCCATCGTGTCCATGAGCAGACGGTGCTTCCTCGGTGCCGGAGCCTCCACCGTGCTCGCCGCCGGTGTGGCCGGGTGCGACTCGGGCGCCGCAGACCGCGGCCCGGCCGCCGAGCCTCTGGGCCTCCTCGTGCCCGAGGACGACACCACCCGAATCCACGCTGCGACGGTCCGCCGCTTCAACACGTCGCCCGCCGGGGCGCGGGCGGAGGGGACCGCCGAACTCCGTGATGCACCTACGTCGTCGTACGCCCGCGTGCTGGAGACGGCACTGGACGGCGACCGCGGCCCCGGCCTCCTCTTCACCTGGAGCGCCGGAGCCGTCCGCGTCTCCGCCGAGGAGCACCGGCTGGTCGACCTGTACAACCTCACCGAGGAGTACCCCGAGTTCGGCGAGGAACTGCTGCCGGGTGTCCTGAACGGCTGTGCCGTCAATCACCGCCCCTTCGGCATCCCCGTTCGCGGCACCCGGCCGGTCGTCCTGTTCTACCACCGCGCCCTGTTCGCGGATCTCGGCCTCAGGCCGCCCGCCACCTGGGCGGATCTGAAGATGGCCGAGGCCCGGCTGCGTACCGCGGGCGTCGTACCCGTCGCGCTGGCCGGAGCCGATCCCGCCGCCGCGGCGAGATGGCTGGAGTATCTGGTGGAGCGTATCGGCGGCCCTGACGTCGCCGATCGTGTCCGGTCCGGTGACAACAGCGCGTGGAACGACCGCGCCGTGCGGCACGCGGCGCGGGAGATCGTCTCCCTTCTCGACAGCGGCGCGTTCGGGGTCGACGGCGGTGCGGCGGCCACCGACAGCCAGGCCCTCTCCCTGCTCGCCAGGGGCCGGGCCGGCCTGCTCCTGGCGGAAACCGCGCAGTACGCGGAACTCGCCCGGAGATTTCCGGCGTTCACCGACAAGGACCTGAGGTGGGTACCGTTCCCGGCGGTCGAGGACGGCAAGGGGAAGCCGGGGAGTCTGCTCGGCACCCCGGCCGGCTATCTGACGATGAGCGCACGCACCGAGAACAGACTCGCCGCCGTTGCCCTGCTCAAGGAGTTCACCGGTACGGCACACAGCCAGGCCCTCCTGCGAGCCGGGGAGGTCCCCGCCACGACCACCGCGGCGAAGCTGCTCAACCGCGCGCCGCACCCGGAGTTCGCCCGGTTCCAGTACGACCTGGTACGGAATGCCCCGGTGTACACCCTCAGCTGGGAGAAAGCCGTACATCCGGCCTGGCGCGATCCGCTGCTCACCGAGGTGGGCAAGCTGTTCACCGGCCGGTCCACGCCCCGGGAGTTCAGCAAGGCGATGCGGAGCGTGGAACTCCCCGTGGCGCAGTCGTCGGCCGACCCCGCTGGATAAGACTTCGGACCCGGCATATCCTCACGGAATGCAGAGCGGGGCGAGCGATGTCGAAGGCTATCTGACCGAGGTTCCTCAGGAACGCAGGGCGGTTCTCGCCCAGCTGCGGCAGCTGTGCCGGGAGGAGCTGACGGGCTTCGACGAGGTCATGGCGTACGGGATGCCCGCGTACGAGCGGGACGGCGCCTGTGAGATCGCCTTCGCGAGCCAGAAGCGGCACATCTCCTTCTACCTCATGCGCGGTGACGTCCGTGAGGCGTTCGGGGAACGGCTGGCCGGCCAGGACATGGGCAAGGGCTGTCTCCGGTTCCGCGACCCGGAAAGCGTCGACCTCACCCTGCTCCGCGACCTGCTCAAGGCCACCGCGGTCCGCCCCGGCCCGGTCTGCTGACACCGGCGGCGCGCCGGGCGCTCCCCGGTCCTGCCCGATCGCGGGGACACCCCTCTCAGGACGAGCGGCCGAGGGCGTCGCGTACCGCCTCGTCCGTGCGGGCCACCACGGCCGTGCCGTCGTCCGCCGTGATGATCGGCCGCTGGATCAGCTTCGGACGCGCCGCCAGCGCCGAGATCCACCGTTCCCGTGAACCGGCGTCCCGCGCCCACTCCTTGAGGCCCAGCTCCTTCGCGTCGGCCTCCCCGGTCCGGGTGATCTCCCAGGGTTCGAGCCCGAGCCGGTCGAGCACGGACCGGATCTCGTCCTCCGACGGCACGTCCTCCAGATAGCGGCGGACGGTGTACGAGGCGCCCTCCTCGTCGAGCAGTGTCAGCGCGCCGCGGCACTTCAAGCACGCGGGATTGATCCAGATCTCCATGGTGCGGACGGTACGGCAACCGCCTGCTGGGCAGGGGCGGTCGCGTCCGCCGCGGATCGGCGACCGACCGACCGGCGGTCCGGTCCGGCCGCTCAGCGATCCGCCGACCGCACCACGCCGAAGGCCGCGCCACCGGGGTCCGTCACCGTCGCGGCCCGCCCCGCCGCCGTCTCCCTCGGCCGGTCGATCACATGCCCGCCCAGTTCGGTGACCCGCAGCACCGCCCCGTCCGTGTCGTCCACCTCGAAGTACGTCATCCAGTGCGAGCCGCGCACCCGGCTCAGGCCCTCGCCCACGCCGTGCAGCGTCGCCACCGGGCGCCCGTCGACGCCCAGAGTCAGCACGTCCGCCCCGTCCCTGCCGGTCGGCTCCACGTCGTAGCCGAAGACCGACCGGTAGAACGTGGAGACCCATGCTGCCTCGTGCGTCACCAACTCGTGCCGGACGGGCGTTCCGTGTCCGCCCGCCCCCTCTCCCTGCCCCGTCCCCGCCGTGCCGCCGCCGGCGGTGCGCGTCTTCGGCTGCCGGATTCCGAAGACGGCGCCGGCCGGGTCCGACGCGATCGCGACGCGTCCGTCCACACCGGTGTCGAGCGGCCCCACGCCCACCGTGCCGCCACAGCCCCTGATCGCCTCAGCCGTCATGTCGGCGTCGTCCGTGGCCAGATACGTCGTCCAGGCGAGCGGAAGCCGCCGCTCCGGCGGCAGTTGGCCGATTCCCACCACTTCCCGCCCGTCGAGTACCCCGCGTACGTACGCGCTCAACGGCTCGGGCCCCGGCACCTGTACGAACTTCCAGCCGAACAGCGCTCCGTAGAAATCCTGCGTCGTGCCGAGGTCGTGCACCATCAGACTCACCCAGCACGGTGTGCCGGGTCTGTGCCGCATCGCTGCCTCTGTCATCGTCACTCTCCCCTCGGACCGTTCGGGGACGGCCGTGATCGCGATGGGTCGGCGCGGAACGGGCCGCGCGCCTCGGGCGCGGCCGGTTGCCCGTGCATGGTTCCACTCCGCGCCGCGCGCCGGGCCCCGGCCGCGCCGCTTTTGGCGCGATCCAGCGAGAGGATGACTGTTTTGACCTTCACGTAACGTCGCCGTGTCGTCACGCATCGCGTTGACGCCGAACGCCCCTGCCGGTGCGCGAGGATGGCCGTATGACAGTCATCATCTCCGCGTCCGAACTCGCCGGTCTGCTCGCCGGGCCCCGGCCGCCGGTCCTGCTCGATGTCCGTTACGCGCCCGGCTCCCCGCCCGGCCGTCCGGAGTACGAGGCGGGTCATCTGCCCGGTGCCGTGTTCGTCGACCTCGAAGCGGAACTGTCCGGCCCGCCCGGCACCGGTGGCCGCCATCCGCTGCCGGACGTCGCGTCGTTCGGCGCGGTGATGCGCCGCGCGGGCGTCTCGGCCGGCACCCCGGTCGTCGTCTACGACGGGGGCCAGGGCTGGGCCGCGGCCCGCGCGTGGTGGATGCTGCGCTGGGCGGGCCATCGCGACGTGACGGTGCTGGACGGCGGACTCGCCTGCTGGGAAGGCCCGTTGACCACCGAGATCCCGGCCCCGGACGGGGGCGACTTCCGCCCCGTACCGGATTCGCTACCGCTGCTCGACGCGGACGGCGCCGCCGCGCTCGCCCGCGACGGGCTGCTCCTGGACGCGCGGGCGGCGGAGCGCTACCGGGGCGACGTCGAACCGCTGGACCGCGTCGGCGGGCACATTCCGGGCGCGGTGTCGGCGCCCACCTCGGAGAACGTCGGCGCGGACGGCCGTTTCCTGCCGGCCGGGACGCTCGCGGCCCGGTTCGGGGCGCTGGGCGCGAAGGCCGGCTCCACCGGCCCCGAGGTCGGGGTGTACTGCGGCTCGGGGGTCTCCGCGGCGCACGAGCTGGTGGCGCTGGAGATCGCGGGCATTCCCGCCGCGCTGTACGCCGGCTCCTGGTCGGAGTGGACGGCGGACACCTCGCGCCCGGTGGCGACGGGCCCCGACCCCGAATGACACCGGCCCCGGGCGTGAGGGTGTGACGAGGGCGTGAAAAGGGGGCGGGGGGGGGGGGGGGGGGGGGGGGGGGGGGGGGGGCGGGCCCCCCCCCCCCCCCCGCCGCTCCTACGCGACGGTGCTGGACTGGCTGATGCGCACCGCAGCGCGGACCACGGCGGTGGCGATGAAGGT
>NZ_JBVJNN010000072.1:0-14130 GCF_055583685.1 Streptomyces sp. NPDC104581 | reverse complement strand
CCCTCTTCGGAGAGAGAAGAAAACAAGAGAAGGAGAGAAAGAGACCCCTCGGGGGGGGGCGCACCCCCCCCCCCCCCCCCCCCCCCCCCCCCCCCCCCCCCCCCCCCCCCCCACCGGTGTCGCCTCCGGGCGTTCCCGGGTCAGTCCTGCTTCTTGCGGCGTGTGCCGAAGACGATCTCGTCCCAGCTCGGCACCGCGGCACGGCGGTTGGGCCGTACGCCGTCGGCCTCCGCCTGGCGGTCCGTCGTACCGGTCAGCCGGTCGCGGTGGCCCGCCACCGCACGCGGCATCAGCACATCCGCGTACGCGGACCCGGCGCCCGCCGAGGCCGCCGGTGCCACCGGCTCCTCCTCGTCGTCCACCTGACCGGGCTCGATCGCCGGCGGCTCGGGCGGTGACGGGCGCTCCGGGACGACCATGTCGCCGCGGAAGCTCGGCACCGCCTCCAGCAGGCTGGTCAGGCTGTCGCGCTCGCTGGTGTCCTCGTCCGGGTCCGGCGCCGACGACCGCTCGATCTGCCGTTCCATGGCGCGGTCGAGCGGGCGCTCACGGTCCCTCGGCAGCCGCGCGATACGCGGGACGAAGGGAAAGCTCGGCTCCTTCGTACCGACGGCGAGCGAGTCGTCCGTCTCGCCGATCAGCGAGCGCGCCTCGTCGTCGACCGCCTGGACGAGCCGCCGGGGCGGGTCGTAGGTCCAGCTCGCCGAGTGCGGTTCGCCCGCGACCCGGTAGACGAGCAGCACCTCCCAGGTGCCGTCGTCGCGGCGCCACGAGTCCCACTGCGCGGTCTCCTTGTCGGCGCCGCGCATCAGCAGCCGCTCGTTGACCGCCTCGCCGAGCTGGGGGCCGGTGTTCTCACCGGGGCGCCGTACCGCCGTCTTCCTGGCGCGCTCGGCCATGAAGGCGCGCTCGGCCAGCACGGGTCCCTCGAAGCGCCGGACCCGGTCGACCGGGATTCCGGCCATCTGGGCGACCTCCTCGGCGGAGGCTCCGGACCTTATCCGCGCCTGGATGTCACGGGGCCTGAGGTGGCTCTCCACCTCGATCTCGATCTGGCCGAGGCGGGCGCGGTCGTTGCGCACGGCGGCACGCAGCCGCTCGTCGATGGGGAGCGTGTACTCCGTGCTGTCGGCAGCCTTGAGCACCAGTCGTGTGCCGTCGTTGGAGACGGCCACGACACGCAGTTCGGCCATGGGGACCTCCCGGGTGGTGCCTGCCGACGTCACGTGCGTCGCTGCTTCCGCTGGTCGAGTGTGACTTGCCCGGGTGCAGCCTGCCACAACCTTGCCGAGTTGCCCGGCGTGTCGGGCATGTGCCCTGGAACGCCGTCATGACACGGTTGCCTGTTTGCGACTCAGAGTGACAGACCCGGTCACGCTGTGTAGCAGGCGCCCGTGCGGTGCGATCGCGCCGCCGGATCGAGTGCCGCTTCGGCCCCCTTCCCGTAGGCCCGGACATCTGTGAAGGCGTCCGGCCCCAGGGCTCGCCACAGTACTCCATTCGGGCCATCGGGGTGGACTGCCACGCCATCGAAGTTCTCCGGTGACGGGGGAGTTGACGGGGTGTCCGTATCCCTCGTGCGTGTGTCAATTCACACAATCTCCATAAGCGGAACTATCTGATTCGCTCAGAGGTCTCTTCCTGGTGCACGGTGGCACGGATGGGCGAGCAGAGGTTGGAGATGAATCAGAGGCGGAACCCGGACACCCGGACCGGTGACGGGGTGGCGACGCAACGGCTCGAATTGAGCCTGCCGCAGGTCGCGGGCAGCGCGCTCGCGGCGATCGCGGCGGCGGTGTTCGCCTCCAAGCTCGGGGTGTACGGCACGATCATCGGCGCCGGAGTGGTGAGCGTGATCGCGACCTGCGGTGGCACGGTCTTCCAGCATCTCTTCCGGCGCACCGGCGACCAGATACGTGAGGTCTCGGTCCAGGTGAAGCCGAAGGCGCGCCAGGTGTACGACTCCCCTCCCGACCCCGCGCCGTCCCCGTCGCCGCCCGGCCGGTCTCTCCAGGAGGCCGCCGCCCGGGACGAGTTCGGGGGAGCCACCACGTACGGCACGCGCGTACGCGGCTGGAAGCGGCCCGTCGTCGCGGCCGGGGTCGTCTTCGCCTTGGCGATGCTCGCGATCACCGGGTACGAACTGGCCGCCGGACAGGACCTGAGCGGCGGCAGGGGGACGACGTTCAGCTCCGTCGTGCGGGGTGGCGACAGCGGCGGCGACTCCGCGCCCGACGGACCCGCCGGGCCGAGGGACGGTGGACCGGCCCCTTCCGGCGGCAGTACGGAGACGGACAGGGACAACGGAAACGGGACCCACGAACCCCCGACGCCGTCCGTCCCCGGCGACGGGCAGAGCGCGGTTCCGGAACCGCCCGGGAACGGCGGCCCTTCGACCAGCCCGGCCCCGGAGCCTTCGCGACCGGACGGCGGATCCGGCGACCCGGGCGGGGGCGTCTCGCCGCCGGCGCCCGAGTCCACGGCCCCGGCGTCCCCCGCGCCGTCGCCGTAGGGCCCGCCTCGATCGCCGGACGGGCCCCGCACGCGGCCGCTACGCGCCGATGACCCGCCGCAGATACGGATTGCCGAACAGCCGCTCCGGGTCCAGCCGGTCGCGTACCGCCGTGAACTCCTCGAAGCGCGGATAGACCCCGGCCAGATACGCCGCGTCCCGCGTGTGCACCTTGCCCCAGTGCGGCCTGCCGCCGTGCGCGGTCATGATCCGTTCCACCGCCGTGAAGTACGAGCGGTAGGGAGTGCCCCGGTACAGATGCACCGCGATGTACGCCGTCTCACGGCCCGACGCCGTCGACAGCGGGATGTCGTCGGCGGGCGCGGTGCGCACCTCCACCGGGAAACTCACCCGCAGGGGGGACCGCTCGATCATGGCCTTGACCTCGCGCAGCGCGCCCACCGCGGCCTCGCGCGGCAGGGCGTACTCCATCTCCACGAAGCGCACGCGGCGCGGGCTCGTGAAGACCTTGTAAGGAATGTCCGTGTACAGCCGGGCGGAGAGGGCGCGGCTGGAGACACGGGCGATCGCGGGGATGGTCATCGGCACCGCGCGGCCGAGCGAACAGGCCACCTGGAACAACCCGTTGGAGAGGAGTTCGTCCTCGATCCAGCCGCGGACCGGGCCGGCCGGGGCCGCCGGTCCGGCACTGCGGTTGTTGCGCTTGGTGTTGCAGTTGCCGGTGTGCGGAAACCAGTAGAACTCGAAGTGCTCGTTCTCGGCGACGAGCGCGTCGAACTCCGACGTCACGCGGTCGAACGGCATCGGCTCCTCGCGCGCCGTCAGCAGGAAGACCGGCTCGACGGCGAAGGTGATCGCGGAGACGACACCCAGCGCGCCCAGTCCGATCCTGGCGCTCGCGAAGACATCCGGATTCTCGTCCGGGGAGCAGGTCAGCACCGACCCGTCCGCCGTGACGAGTTCGAGCGCCCGGATCTGCGCGGCGATCGAGGCCGACTCGCGGCCGGTGCCGTGCGTGCCCGTGGACGTCGCGCCGGCGACGGTCTGGTCCATGATGTCGCCCATGTTGGTGAGGGAGAGGCCCTCCCTGGCCAGGGCCTCGTTCAGCCGCCTGAGCGGGGTGCCCGCCTCCACGGTGACGGTGCCGGCCCGCCGGTCGACGGCGCGGATGCCGGTGAGCAGATCGGGCCGTATCAGCAGGCCGTCGGTGGCCGCAGCGGAGGTGAACGAGTGCCCCGTACCGACCGCCTTGACCCGCAGCCCGTCCTCGGCGGCCGCGACGACCGCCTCGGCCAGCTCCGCCACGGAGGCGGGGGTGGCGGTGCGGGCGGGCCGCGCGCTCACGTTCCCCGCCCAGTTACGCCAGGTGCTTGTCGCGTTCCTCGTCACCGCCGCGCCCGTACCGGTGTTGGTCATCAGCCCCGCGCCCCTCTCCGTCCGTTGACCGCTCCAGCAGCCTGCGGTGGCCCAGCAGCGCCACCACGGCCGCGACGGCTCCCGCCGCGACGGGCACGGCGAACCCCGTCCGCGCTCCCGACGCGTCGACGACCCAGCCCCCCGCGGACGAGCCGAGCGCCACTCCGACGGCGAGTCCGGTACTGGTCCAGGTCATGCCCTCGGTGAGCTTCGTACGAGGTACGTGCGCCTCGACGAGGGCCATCGTCGTCACCATCGTCGGCGCGACCGACAGGCCGGCGACGAAGAGCGCCACGGCCAGGATCGGCAGAGTCCCGGCCAGTTGGAGGGGGATCATACTCACGGCCATCGCGCAGACTCCCACCAGCCACCTCCTGGACGCGCTGCCCCGGGGGTGCAGCAGCCCGAAGACGGCGCCGGCGAGGCAGGAGCCGAGCGCGTACACGGCCAGCACGAGGCTCGCCGCCGTCTTGTTCCCCCGCTCCTCCGCGAACGCCACGGTCACCACGTCGACGGCGCCGAAGATCGCGCCGGTCGCCACGAACGTGACCACCAGCACCTGGAGACCGGGGGAGCGCAGCGCGGTGTCCCCGGTGTGGTGCTCGCGCGGCTGCGGCACCGGCTCGGTGGCGCGCTGCGCCGTCAGCCAGAAGACGCCCACCAGCAGGAAGAGCGCGGCCAGCAGCGGCCCCGACTCGGGGAACCAGGCCGTGGACAGACCGATCGCGACGATCGGGCCGAAGATGAAGCACAGCTCGTCGACGATCGACTCCCAGGCGTACGCGGCGTGCAGCTCGCGCGGCGACCCCCGGTAGATCTCCGCCCAGCGCGCCCGCACCATCGACCCCACGCTCGGCACACAGCCCGCGCCGGCGGCGAAGACGAAGAGCGTCCACTCGGGCGCCGAGCGCTGGGCGCACACCAGCAGTCCGGCGACCGCCGTCACGGCGGTCAGCGTGGCCGGCCGCAGCACCCGCCGCTGACCGTGCCGGTCGACCAGCCGCGAGATCAGCGGACCCAGGCACGCGGCGGACAGCGCCAGCGTCGCCGCGAGCGCGCCCGCCAGCCCGTAGCGGCCGGTGAGCTGGGAGACCATCGTCACGACGCCGATGCCCATCATGGACAGCGGCATCCGGCCGACGAGGCCGGCCGCGCTGAATCCCAGGGTGCCGGGCGCGGCGAAGATCGCGCGGTAGGGACTGGCCACGGGTCGCTCCGGTGGGCGCTGTCGCGAGTGACGGCGCGTACGGCCGCTGACCACTGGCGGTAAGGAATGAACAGGCCGGGACAGCTTACGGCCCGGCGGCGCCCGAGCGCGTCGCGATTTACCGCCGCCCAGCGGTGGATGGCAGGATCGGGACATGCCCGAACAGCGTGCGACCTCTCCCTACGACGCCCTTCTCCTGCTGTCCTTCGGCGGTCCCGAAGGCCCGGACGACGTGGTTCCGTTCCTGCGGAACGTGACGCGTGGCCGGGGCATCCCCGAGGAGCGGCTCAAGGAAGTCGGGCAGCACTACTTCCTGTTCGGCGGCGTCAGCCCGATCAACGAGCAGAACCGCGTCCTGCTGGCGGCCCTGCGCGCGGACTTCGCCGAGAACGGCCTGGAACTGCCCGTCTACTGGGGCAACCGCAACTGGGCGCCCTATCTGACCGACACCCTGCGGGAGATGACCCGGGACGGCAGGCGCCGCGTCGCCGTCCTGGCCACCAGCGCCTACGCCTCCTACTCCGGCTGCCGCCAGTACCGCGAGAACCTCGCGGACGCGCTCGCCACGCTCGTGGACGAGGGCCTGGAGCCGCCCCGTGTCGACAAACTGCGGCACTACTTCAACCACCCCGGCTTCGTCCGGCCCATGGCCGAGAGCGTGCTCGCGTCCCTCGCCGACCTCCCCGAGGAGGTGCGCGCGGGCGCCCACCTCGCGTTCACCACCCACTCCGTGCCGGTGGCCGCGGCGGACACCTCGGGCCCCGCCGAGGACCACGGCGACGGCGGCGCGTACGTCGCCCAGCACCTCGAGGTGGCGCGGCTGATCGCCGACACGGTGCGCGAGGAGACGGGTGCCGAGCACCCCTGGCGGCTCGTGTACCAGTCCCGCAGCGGCGCCCCGCACATCCCGTGGCTGGAGCCCGACATCTGCGACCACCTGGAGGCCCTGCACGCCGAGGGCGCCCCGGCGGTCGTGATGGCGCCCATCGGGTTCGTCTCGGACCACATGGAGGTGCTGTACGACCTCGACACCGAGGCCGCGGCGAAGGCCGCCGAACTCGGGCTGCCGGTCCGGCGCTCGGCGACCGTCGGCGCGGACGGGCGGTTCGTCGGGGCCGTACGCGATCTGCTCCTGGAGCGCGCGGCGACCGAGCGCGGTGGCGCGGTGGAGCGGTGCGCGCTCGGTGTGCTCGGCCCCAGCCACGACGTCTGCCCGGTCGGCTGCTGTCCCGCGCGGACGCCCCGGCCGGCCGCCGCGGGCGCCGACAGCCCGTACGCCTGACGCCGCGCGCCCGGTGTCCCGTACGCCGACGACCCCGCACCGGCATCCCCGTCCGCCGTCCGCCCACCACCCGTCCCACCACCCGGTGCCCTCCCGAGGAGTGACCTGCCCGTGACCGAGTCCCGCCCGGACGCCGACACCGACGACCTCACCTCCGAACTGCTCGCCCTCGCCCTGGAGGCCGCGAGCCGGGCCGGCGCGCTGCTGCGCGACGGCCGCCCCGCCGACCTGGGCGTGGCCGCGACCAAGTCCAGCCCCATCGACGTCGTCACCGAGATGGACATCGCCGCCGAGAAGCTGATCACCGGATTCCTGTCGGAGAACCGCCCCGACGACGGCTTCCTCGGTGAGGAGGGCGCCAGTTCGGCGGGCAGCAGCGGCGTCCGCTGGGTGATCGACCCGCTGGACGGCACCGTCAACTACCTGTACGGGCTGCCGACCTGGGCCGTCTCCATCGCCGCCGAACGCGACGGCGTCACGGTCGTCGGCGTGGTCGAGGCCCCGATGCGCCGCGAGACCTTCCGGGCCGTGCTCGGCGGCGGGGCGTATCTCAACGACCGGCCGGTGCGCTGCCGTCCCGCGCCGCCGCTGGAACAGGCACTGGTCTCGACCGGCTTCAACTACGTCACCACCGTCCGCGCCCACCAGGCCTCCGTGGCGGCGCGGCTGATCCCCCGGCTGCGGGACATCCGGCGCGGCGGCTCGGCCGCCGTGGACCTCTGCGACCTCGCCGCGGGCCGGCTCGACGGCTACTACGAGCGCGGGCTGTATCCGTGGGACCTCGCGGCCGGCGATCTCGTCGCACGCGAGGCGGGCGCGCTGACCGGCGGCCGTCCCGGCGCCCCGGCCGACGGCGGCCTCACGGTCGCGGCCACCCCCGGTGTCTTCGAACCGCTCCAGGCGCTCCTGGAGGAGTACGGCGCCTGGCACGACTGATCCACGCGGCCCCCTTACCGGCCGGTCCCGGGTCCCGCCCCGGACATGGAAGGACCCCGGCGCCGTCCCATGGCGCCGGGGTCCTTCCCGCGCGGGTCACACGTTGGCGGCGCCGAACTGAACGCCGTGCTCCGCGGCGAGGCGGTGCAGGTCCTCCAGCTCCTCCTGCTCGACCTCCGCGAGGAAGTCGTCGCCCGTCTCACGAGCGCGTGTGAGATCGGATTCCGTGGCCCTTATACGCTGCAGAAGCCCTGCGGTGAATGCGTCCATTGCGCCCCCTCGGCGTGGGTCGATGGCACGGGGGTGTGCCGACGTCGTGGTCAAGTGGCACCTGGAAGTGCCGACGGCGGTCGATCACGCACCACTCCCTCTGGGGGACAGAGCGGGTAGTGGCATGCCACGTGAAGGGCGTGATCTCGGGTGTTCACTCGTCATCCCCAGGGCGTGTCCGGGAGAAACCTCTACAGATTCAGGAATCTTGCGTATTCCTTCCGTATGCCGGACGGACGGCATTGTCTTACCGCCGGTTTATGCGCGTAGCGGGCAGGATGGGCCCGCACAACCCGTGCCACGACCTGCCCGGTTCCCCGGATTCCCGGCGATGGGCCCCACAGGAAGGACTTCGACGTGCGCGTACTCGTCGTCGAGGACGAGCAGCTGCTCGCCGATGCGGTGGCCACCGGGCTGCGCCGGGAGGCCATGGCCGTCGACGTCGTGTACGACGGCGCCGCGGCCCTGGAGCGGATCGGCGTCAACGACTACGACGTGGTCGTGCTCGACCGGGACCTCCCGCTGATCCACGGGGACGACGTCTGCCGCAAGATCGTCGAACTGGGCATGCCGACCCGGGTGCTGATGCTCACGGCGTCCGGCGACGTCAGCGACCGGGTCGAGGGCCTGGAGCTGGGCGCCGACGACTACCTTCCGAAGCCGTTCGCCTTCACCGAGCTGACCGCCCGCGTGCGCGCGCTCGGCCGCCGCACGACGGTCCCGCTGCCGCCGGTCCTGGAGCGATCGGGCATCAAGCTCGACCCGAACCGCCGTGAGGTCTTCCGGGACGGCAGGGAGATCCAGCTCGCGCCCAAGGAGTTCGCCGTCCTGGAGGTGCTGATGCGCAGCGAGGGCGCCGTGGTCTCCGCCGAGCAGCTTCTCGAGAAGGCGTGGGACGAGAACACCGACCCGTTCACCAATGTCGTGCGGGTCACGGTCATGACGCTGCGCCGCAAGCTCGGCGAGCCGCCCGTGATCGTGACCGTGCCCGGCTCCGGCTACCGGATCTGATGCCCGTGGCGACCACCCCGGCGCCGCCCGCGGCGCCCCCGAAACCGACCTGGGACCCACGGCGGCCCGACCAGGCGCCGCCGTGGGTCCGGCCGACGATCCGGATACGTCTGACACTGCTGTACGGCGGGATGTTCCTCATCGCCGGCATCCTGCTGCTGTCGATCATCTATCTGCTGGCGGCGCAGGCCATCAACGAGGGCAGCGAACTGGCCCTGAAGGTGACCGGCGTCAATGTCCAGCTGACGAGCCCCACTTGTCCGGGTCTGAACGAGGCCGTCAACAACGACCAGCTGAACGCGTCACTCAAGGCGTGCATGTCCGCCCAGCGCCAGCAGGCGCTCGACGACCTGCTCACCCGCTCGCTGTTCGCCCTCACCGGCCTGTCCATCATCGCCTTCGCGTTCGGTTACGCGATGGCCGGACGGGTCCTGTCGCCGCTCGGCCGGATCACCCGCACCGCGCGGCGCGTGGTCGGGTCCGACCTCTCCCGCCGGATCGAGCTGGACGGCCCGGACGACGAACTGAAGGAGCTGGCCGACACCTTCGACGAGATGCTGGAGCGCCTGGAGCGGGCCTTCACCGCGCAGCAGCGCTTCGTCGCCAACGCCTCCCACGAGCTGCGCACACCGCTCGCGATCAACCGGACACTGCTGGAGGTCCAGCTCTCCGACCCGGCCGCGCCCGTGGAGCTCCAGCAGCTCGGCCGGACGCTGCTGGCCACCAACGAGCGCAGTGAGCAGCTGGTGGAGGGCCTGCTGCTGCTGGCCCGCAGCGACAACCAGCTCGTGGAGCGCAAGCCCGTCGATCTCGCCGAGGTCGCCACCCGCGCGGTCGACCAGACGCGCGGCGAGGCCGAGGCCGAGGGCGTCGAGATCCGCGGTGAGCGTGCGCCGGCGGTCGTGCAGGGGAACGGCGTCCTGCTGGAGCGCATCGCGCTCAACCTCGTGCAGAACGCCGTGCGTTACAACGTGAAGGAGGGGGGCTGGGTCGAGGTCACGACGGTGGTCGAGCACGGTCAGGCGGTGCTGCTGGTGTCGAACACGGGGCCGGTGGTTCCCGCGTACGAGATCGACAACATCTTCGAACCGTTCCGCCGCCTCCGTACGGAGCGGACCGGCAGCGACAGGGGCGTGGGCCTCGGCCTGTCGATCGCCCGCTCGGTCGCGCGGGCCCACGGGGGCCGTATCATCGCGGAGCCCCGCGAGGGAGGCGGGCTCGTGATGCGTGTCACTCTGCCTGTCTGAACTTTCGCTCCGGATCGGAGCGAAGTTCGCTTTGCGCGGAATTTTCGGGACCCGTTACCGGTTGGGGCGTGTGTGATCGATCACAGAGGCGAATTCAAGCCTCGCACTCTCTGTGATCAAGCCCCTGACGGAAAGCCGTAAAAATCCGGGTTTCCGGGGGTCGGGATCACGGGAAGTACACGGGGTGGCGCCCGTGAAGTACGACATTCGGACCGTGTACGGTCCGGTTCGCACCCAAAGCCGATCACTCGGAAAGAGTCCGGTTGGGTGTCGATTGAGTAACAGACCTTGATGTGAGGCAAAATCTCCGCCTCAGGTCGGGCACAAGTCCGGCCTCTCACGCGTTACGTGCGCTGAGACACCGATGACACCCAGAGGGGGAGAAGCGACATGGCAACGGATTACGACACCCCACGCAAGACCGACGACGACGTCGATTCCGACAGCCTTGAGGAACTGAAGGCACGCCGGAACGACAAGTCGACATCCGCGGTCGACGTGGACGAGTTCGAGCAGGCCGAGGGACTTGAACTGCCCGGGGCCGACCTCTCCAACGAGGAGCTGTCGGTTCGCGTACTGCCCAGGCAGGCAGACGAGTTCACCTGCATGAGCTGCTTCCTCGTCCACCACCGCAGTCAGCTGTCCCGGGAGAAGAACGGTCAGCCCATCTGCCGCGACTGCGACTGAGGAGCGGTCGGCCGTGGCAGGTGACACACCGTCCAGGAAACGGCGTTTCCGGCGCTCGAAGGCACCGGAGGCGTACCAGAGCGGTCCCGGCCCGGCAGAAGGCACCACGCCCGCTGCCGAGCACTCCGCTCTCCTGCCCCACCCCGGCGTATCCGACGACTACGGGCGAGGCCATCCGGCCTCGCTCGAAGCGGCCCCCGGCGGCCAGGACGGGTCCGCGAGCGGCTCCCGGCGCCCCGGCAGGGTCAGGCGGGGCATCCAGAAGGGCGGCGCGAGCGCCAGGGCGGGACTCGCCCATCTCGCCGACCGGATCATCGACATCGCCCCGCGCGTTCCCGTCCGTGATCTGGCCACGCTCCGAAGGCAGTTCCCGGGCCTTGGGCCCGAAGAGCTCGCCGACCGGCTCGTCGCGGGCGCGGCGAACAGCAGCTCCACCGTCGGTGCCGGCATCGGCGCCGTCGCGATGATGCCCGTACCGCCCGCGATGCCGACCGAACTGGCCGCGGAGATCACGGCCGTCGCCGCGATCGAACTCAAGCTCATCGCCGAGCTGCACGAGGTCTACGGCCTGCGTCCGCCCGGCAATCTCAAGGAGCGCAGCACCGCGTATCTGACCTCGTGGACCGAGGAGCGCGGTGTCGACATCACCAAACCGACGACGATCAACGGCGCGCTCTCCGGCCGGATGAAGCGCGAACTGCGCCAGCAGATCATGAAGCGCACGGTCCGCAGCCTGCCCAACCTGGTGCCGTTCATGATCGGAGCTGCCGTCGGCGCGATGATGAACCGGCGCGACACCCAGAAGGTCGCCGAGCGCATTCGCAAGGATCTGCGCGCCCGCCGGGTCTCCTGGGACGCGCTGCCCGCACTGCCGCCGCTGGAGCAGCCGAAGATCCTGCCCCCCGAGCTCCCCGAGGGACTCGGCCGCCAGACCCCCTAGGGAGTCGACGTCTCCCTCTCCTCGCTCCCGCTCCGCCGCACCGCGTCCAGCGCCGCCGCGAGCGCCTTCGGGTTCCGGGTCGACACATAGACGTACGGTGTCGGATCGGCCGGGTCCGTGATCTCCACCCGCAGCGCCGTCGGGATGTAGCTGCGCAGCAGCATGAAGGCACGGGGGTCGGCCTTGTGCATGCGCCAGGCGCGCGCCTCCTCACCGGCCAGCACCTGCGCGCCGCCGAGCGCCGCCACCGGGATCCGGGCATCGCCCACGACCAGCGAGCCGGCCACCACGCGGATCCGCGCGGAGCCGTACGAGCTGACGGCCAGGGCCGCCAGCAGACCGGTCACCACCACCGCCCCGAGCATCGGCACCGTGCCCAGCGGCAGCAGGATCAGACCGCCCGAGAGCGCGACAAGAGCGGTGATCACCCACCAGGAACCCGGTGCGGTGAGACGTTCGTCGTAAGGCGCCGCTGAATGCTCCATGGAGCCAAGCTTGGCACGGTGCGACCGGCGGGTAGCCGCGCGGGTAAGGTCTGCGGCTGTGAGTACTGCGCCCTCCGGGGGGAAGACACCCCGCTCCGCCGCCCGGTCCCCGGCCCTGACGCCGCCGGCCGACGCCATAGCGCCGGTACGGCACCCGGACGCCCCGGCCCCCGGTGAGCCCCTCGGCTCGCACTACGCGCACTGCTTCGGCTGCGGTGACGAGCAGCCCCACGGCCTCCACCTCCAGGCCAGGGCCGGCGAAGGCGTCACGATCACGGCCGAGTTCACCGTACGCCCCGCCCACCAGGGCGCCCCCGGCCTCGCGCACGGCGGCGTGCTCGCCACCGCGCTCGACGAGTCGCTCGGCGCGCTCAGCTGGCTCCTGCGCGTGGTCGCCGTGACCGGGAAGCTGGAGACGGACTTCGTCCGCCCCGTCCCCGTGGGTTCGGTGCTCTTCCTGGCGGCCGAGGCCACCGCCGTGAGCGGCCGCAAGATCTTCTGCTCCGCGACCGGCCGGCTCGGCGGCCCCGAGGGCCCCGTCGCGCTGCGCGCCGACGCCCTCTTCGTCGAGGTCAAGGTCGACCACTTCATCGACAACGGCCGCCAGGAGGAGATCCGGGTGGCCATGGCCGATCCCGACCAGGTCAGGCGCGCCCGCGCCTTCGAGGTGAACCCATGAGTCCCGCCCCCCGCACCCCCGTCGACGTGCTGATCCGCCGGACCGACCCGGACGTGCCGCTCCCCTCGTACGCGCACCCGGGCGACGCCGGCGTCGATCTGGTCACCACCGAGGCCGCCGATCTCGCTCCGGGCGAACGCGTCGTATTGCCCACCGGGGTTTCCCTCGCGCTGCCCGACGGGTACGCCGCCTTCGTACACCCGCGATCCGGGCTGGCCGCCCGTTGTGGGGTGGCGCTGGTGAATGCCCCGGGGACGGTGGATGCCGGGTACCGTGGGGAGATCAAGGTGATCGTGGTCAATCTCGATCCGCGCGAGACGGTGCGGTTCGAGCGGTTCGACCGGATTGCCCAACTGGTCGTCCAGCAGGTCGAGAGGGTGCGCTTCCACGAGGTGGCGGAGCTTCCCGGCTCGGCAAGGGCCGAGGGGGGCTTCGGGTCCACCGGAGGTCATGCCGCGGTGGGCGCTTCACAGGGCGGGAATCGATACGCATCGGTCGTATCCGACCGGGAAGGACAGTGACGTGTTCGGACGTCGCAAGAAGAGCGGTGCCGCCGAAGACACGGCGGGCGAGGCCGAGCAGGTCGTCGACGACAACGACGCCGATGACACGCAGGACGGGGCCGAGCAGCCCCGCCGGGTGAATCTTCCCCCGGCTCCCAGGCCCGACGGGCCGTGGGACATCTCCGAGGTCTCCAAGCCCGACGAGGGCCGGGTCGACCTGGGCGGTATCTACGTCCCCGGAGTCGACGGAATGGAGCTCCGTGTAGAGGTCGCGGGTGACGCGATCGTCGCGGCGACCGTCGTTGTACGCGACAGCGCCGTACAGCTCCAGGCCTTCGCCGCGCCCAAGAAGGAGGGCATCTGGAGCGAGGTGCGGGAGGAGATCGCCTCGGGCATCACTCAGCAGGGCGGCATCATCGACGAGGTCGAGGGCCCGCTCGGCTGGGAGCTGCGGGCCCAGGTGCCGGTGCAGCTCCCGGACGGCACCGGCGGCGTACAGCTCGTGCGCTTCATCGGGGTCGACGGCCCGCGCTGGTTCCTGCGCGGAGTGATCTCCGGACAGGGCGCGGTACAGCCCGAGGCCGCCGGACTGCTGGAGCAGATCTTCAAGGACACGGTCGTCGTGCGCGGCGAGGGCCCGATGGCGCCCCGCGACCCGATCGTCCTGAAGCTGCCGGACGACGCGCAGATGGTTGCCGAGGGCGTCCAGCAGGCCGAGGAGCAGGAGGGCTCACGCTTCGCCGGCGGTATGGGGCAGCTCCAGCGCGGCCCCGAGATCACCGAGGTGCGCTGACCCGGGGGTCCGAGGCCCCGGGGACACGCCCCCGGCGGCCACTCCGGGGACGCCCGGACACGCTCGACCCGCGCCGGGGGGGGGGGGGGGGCGCGGGGGGGGGGGGGGCCGCCCCAGGGGGGGGGGGGGGGTCTGAACCCACCACCACGCCCACTCCGAAACCCCCCACACCCCTCCGCCCCCGGGTCGGGCCCAAAAGGG
>NZ_JBVJNN010000071.1:0-18919 GCF_055583685.1 Streptomyces sp. NPDC104581 | reverse complement strand
CCCCCCCCCCCCCCCCCCCCCCCCCCCCCCCCCCCCCCCCCCCCCCCCCCCCCCCCCCCCCCCCCCCCCCCCCCCCCCCCCCCCCCCCCCGACGCGATCTCCGAGCTCCCGCAGAGAAAGGCAAGGACCCATGCCGAGCGCCGACACCGCGACACTCACCGAGAAACTGACCGAGATCCTGACCGACCCCCAGGGCGCGCCCGGTGAACGCCCCTCACTGGCCGCCCGCGTCCGGTACGTACTGGTGATCCGGCGATTCGAGTTCATGCCGGTCATCCTCACCGTCGCCCTCGCACCGGCCCTCCTCGGCGCACACTCCTGGGGAGACTTCCTCTCGCTCAACATGGTCCTCGCCGTCCTCTACGCCATCTCCGGCATGCAGATCGGCAACATGACGAACGCCCTGGCCGACCGCGAGCAGGACGCCCTGTACAAGTCCCGTCAGTCGGAGGCCATTTACGGGCTCGGGGTCTCGCGGGTCGTCGTCCACATCGCCGTGTCGACGGCCGTGTGCAGCGCCCTGGCCACGATCCTCGCCGTCCGGACCGGACACTGGGATCTCCTCCTGATCGCGGTCGTCGTGGGAATCCTCGGCTTCCAGTACTCGGTCCCCCCGCTGAAGCTGAAGAGCGCCGGAGCCTGGCAGCTGCCGACACTCCAGCTGAGCCTGGTGTTCCTGCCCGGTCTCTTCGTCCTGCGCTCCTACGAGCAGGAGGTGGAGTGGGGCAGCGTCGTGACCCTGGCGGGCTTCGCGATGGCCCTGGTGTCGCTGTTCGTCACCAGCCACGCCGAGGACTACCTGGAGGACGAGCAGTTCGGGATCCGGACCTACACCGTCGCCTGGGGACTCACCAGGACGATGTACATCCAGTCCGGCATGCTGTTCGCGGGCGCGCTGCTGATGATCGGCTCCGTGTCCGCCACCTTCGGCGTCACCTGGGCGCTCGTCCCCCTCGCCGTCGCCTGGCTGCTGAGCCAGCGACTGCTGTTCACGGTGGTGCGGGACGTGCGCGGCGCCACGATGGACTCGGCGATCGCCGCCCTCCACAAGAAGTCGCTCATCGGCCCCTACCACGCCGCGCTGGTCGGCTGGACGACCGTGGTCCTGGCGGTCTTCGTCCTGATCGGCCGGTGAGCCGGCCATGACCGTCACATCATCCGACACCGTCGCGAGTGCGGACGCCGTCGACGCCGTGCTCCAGGCGTTCTTCGCCGACCGCCGGGCCGCCGCCGACGCGATCGGCCCCGGCTTCGCCGCGGCCGTCGCCGAACTGGAGGGCTATGTCCTGCGCGGCGGCAAACGCGTGCGGCCGGCCTTCGCCTGGACGGGCTGGCTCGGCGCCGGTGGTGACACGTCGGGGCCGGCCGCCGACGCGGTCCTGCGCTGCTGTACGGCCCTTGAGCTGCTGCACGCGTCCGCCCTGATCCACGACGACATCATCGACGCGTCCCTCACCCGCCGCGGCCTTCCCGCCGCGCATGTGACGTTCGCCGACCGGCACCGGGCCCGGGGCTGGTCCGGCGATCCGGAGACGTTCGGCGCGGCCGCCGCCATCCTGGTCGGCGACCTGGCCCAGGCATGGGCCGACGACATGGTCCAGCTGTCCGGTCTCCCGGCGGACGCGAAGGCACGCGTCCTGCCGGTCTGGTCCGCCATCCGCACGGAAGTCCTCGGCGGGCAGCTGCTCGACCTGACCGCCGAGGCGAGCGGCGACGAGGACATCGGTGCGGCGCTGCGCGTCAACCGGTACAAGACGGCCTCGTACACGGTGGAACGCCCGCTGCACCTGGGCGCCGCGATCGCCGGCGCCGATCCCGGTCTCGTCACCGCCTACCGCACGTTCGGCGTGAACGTCGGCATCGCCTTCCAGCTCCGCGACGATCTGCTGGGGATCTTCGGCGACCCCGCGGTGACGGGCAAGCCGTCGGGCGACGACCTCCGCGAGGGCAAGCGGACGGTGCTGCTGGCCTCCGCGCTGCGACGCGCCGACGAGAGCGATCCGGCCGGGGCGCGGTTCCTCAGGGCGAGGATCGGCACCGACATCTCCGACGGCGAACTCGGCAGGATCCGTGCCGTCATCACCGCGACCGGCGCGGTCGACCACATCGAACGGGACATCGCCCTTCGCACCGACCGGGCACTCTCCGTGCTGCGGACGAGCGGCGCGACCGCCGAGGCGAAGGACCGGCTCGCCGCGATGGCCGTCAGCGCCACACAGCGCGTCTCGTAGGGCTGTGGGAGGCGACGGGGCCCGGGACACGGGGGAGCGCCGGGCGGGCCGGCCGGATCACCCGGCGCGTCCGTCCGGCCGGGCCGGGCCCGTACCACAGGGTCACCGGCTCACCGGCTCATGGCCGCAGGGTCACCGGACCGGCCGCCGGGGCTGCCTTGTGCGCCGCCAGCAGATGCAGCCGCCCGGTCATCGCCTCGATCCGCCGGTGCAGGTCCGCCGGATTCGCGCCGACGTGGATGTCCTTCAGGATCGCCTTGTCCTCACCGGTGACAGCGCTGTGGCGCAGGGTGCGGTGGTAGGGCGTGGCGGTCTCGTACTCCTTGCGGCGCCGGCCCCCCTGCCCGCCGGCCGGCACGGAGTACTGCTGCGGCCAGAAGTAGTTGGAGAGTCCGGACAGCGCCGCCCAGATCTCGTTGAGGAGAACCAGTTCCCCGGTCGTGTCGTAGCGGAACCCGTCGGCGATGGAACGCAGCGTGCTCCAGTTCTTCTGGCCGACATGACGGCCGCCGTCACGGGCGGGGCGCGCGTGGGTGAACGTCACCCTGCGCTGCCCGCACCAGCGCAGCAGCACGGCGTCCGCTCTCGTGTCGTCGTCACCGAAATCGAGCCCGAGCACCGGGAACGGCAGCATCCGCGAGATCCTGTCCAGCGCGACGCCCACGCCGTTGACCGTCCGCACCGTGCGGTTCTCGGTCCACCCGGTGGCGATGTCGGTGGCGGACACCGTGTGCAGATGGTCACCGCCCGGCGCACCGGCGCCGTGCCCGGCGACCGTGATCTCCATGAAACCCGGCCGCGTGTCGTCCCACTCCGACCAGGCCAGGAGGGGGACTTCGTTGCGCGGTGACGAACCGGCCCGTATCCGGGTCGTCGTGCGGCCCGGCCGCCGGTGCGGCGCCAGCCGGCGATCGATCGTCGCCGCGGACATCCCCATCAGCAGCTCCGCGGTCCCGTCGTCGATGTCCAGTTCGTCGTGGCGGCGCAGTACCGGCACCAGCTCCGGCAGTACCGGTGCCAGCCGCTTGCCCGCGGGCCTGTCCAGCACGGTCCAGCAGAACAGCAGCGCGGCGACGACATCGGTGTCGTACTTCGCGTACCCGCGCGGCAGGCCGGGCCGCTTCGGGCGTACGGCGGTCAGCAGCGCCTTGCGGGCATGGCTGCGGTGCCAGCCGGTCGCCGCGCACAGCCGGTCGAGGATCTGCGTCTTCTCCTGCCTGCCCGCCCCGGCGTATCGGGTGGCGAGCGCGACGACCAGCATCCGCCGCTCGGCGGGGGACGCCGCGGCGGGGTCCCCCGGAGTCCCGGCGGGTGGGTCCGCCACCGGTGGCGGCGGGGGACGGTCGTACACCGACCGCCCCGGCTCCGTCCGAACCGCGCTGCCGACCGAGCTGATCAACGTTCCCCCCTGTGGCCACGGCGCCCCGCGGGGCGTCTCCCCGCTACCGGACGAACGATGGCCCGGTTCGGCGGAGCGCCGCGCGCTTGTCGCTCGTGGCCGCGTCGCGGCCGGACGGAGGATCCCTCGTGCCACCGGCGTGCGCACGTCGCCCTTGGCCGCGGAGGCGATGGTGTGAGAGAACCGGACGGGACCGGAACTGCCGCTCCGGCTCGGGCGCGACCCGCGGCAGAGACCCCCACTCACTCCCGGCGAAGGAACTGACGACATGAGCAGCCCCGCGGACCAGATCAAGTCCGTCCCCCTCACCCCCGCCCTGTACGACTACGTCGTGGCCCAGGCGGAACCGCCCACCCCCGTCCAGGACCGGCTGATCGCCCGCACCAGGGCCCTCGGCGGACCCGCCGAGATGCAGATCCCGCACGAACAGGGCGTGCTGCTCACCCTGCTGGCGCGGCTCACCGGCGCCCGCCGCATCGTCGAGGTGGGCACGTTCACCGGTTACTCGACCCTCGCCCTCGCCGAGGGGCTGGTCCCCGGCGGCACCCTGATCACCTGCGACATCTCCACGGAGTGGACCGCCGTCGCGGAGGAGGCGTGGGAGGAGGCCGGTCTCCGGGACCGCATCGACCTCCGCATCGCCCCCGCCCTCGACACCCTCCGTGCCCTGCCCGCGGAGCCGGACATCGACATCGCCTTCCTGGACGCCGACAAGGACGGCTACCGCGCCTACTGGGAAGAACTCGTACCGAGGGTGCGCCCGGGCGGCCTGCTCCTCGCCGACAACGTGCTGTACGGCGGCGCGGCCGCGAATGCCGGTGCCGAGGGCAACGGTCTGGCGATCCGTGAGTTCAACGCCCATGTCCGCGCCGACGACCGGGTCGAGTCCATGCTGCTGCCGATCGCGGACGGTCTGACCATCGCCCGCAGACGCTGACGCCCCTGCCGGACCCGCGCTGTCCGGCTACGCGGACGCCCCGACCTGCCCCGCCGTGACCTGGGGTGGGTCGGGGAGCCGTGCGGCGAGGTTGTCCCGCACGAAGTGCGCTGCCCGCAGGGTCGACTCCTCGGCCCCTGCCCGGTCCTCGAAGACGCTGGTGGAGACGGACACCCCGTTCCCGGCGTCGATCCAGTAGAAGGCCACGAAGCCGGGGATCTCTCGTACGAGCGGCACGAAGCCCTCTCTCACCAGGCGTGCCACCTCGGGCGGGTCGGTCACGCCTTCGTACCGCCGTACCGCTGCGTACATGGCTGCTCTCCTCGCGCGTCGCCGGGTCGGTCCGTGCCGAGGTGCCGTACCCCCGCGGCGGCCCGCTCGTTCACGGGGGGCCTCCCCGTCACCGGAAGGGCCGCTCGCGGTGATCCGGATGGCGGTTCCGCCCCGCGGATTCCCGGCGCCCCGCTTACGCGAGTACCTCGTCGATCGACTCCTCCCGCCAGCGGCGCAGGAGTTCGTGGAAGGCGCGGGCGCCGTGCGGGTAGGCGCCCGCGCCGTTGGGGCGTCCGCGTCCCTCCCCGTTGTAGTAGCCGGGAGTGCAGTCGGCGTGGAACCACTCGTGGTCGGGTGCGTCCCGCGCCATGGTGGCGATCCAGGCGTCCTCCGCCTCGCGGGACGGTTCGATCAGGGCGCCCTTGGCCTCGGCCGCCGCGACGAGCGCGGCGGCGTGCACGGCCTGCTCGTCCAGGACGTGGGTGAAGTTGACGCTACTGGCGTTCTGGAGTGACCCCAGCTGGATCAGGTTCGGGAAGCCGTTGCTCGTGGCGCCGTGCAGGGTGCGGACGCCGTGCCGTGCCCATGTGTCGAGCAGGGTGCTTCCTCCCCGGCCGCGGACGGGGAGCTTCCCGGAGTGGATGCCGGAGACCCCGACGGAGAACCCGGTGGCGAAGATCAGGCAGTCGAGCGCGTGCACGGTGTCCCCGACCACGACACCGTGCTCGGTGACGCGTTCGATGCCGTGGGTGTCCGCGGTGTCGACCAGGGTGACATTGCCCCGGTTGAACGCCGGGTAGTAGAGATCGGAGAAGGCGGGGCGCTTGCAGGCGTACCGGTACCAGGGCTGGAGCTTCCCGGCCGTCACCGGGTCCGTGACGGTCCGCTCGACGCGGGCACGGATCTCGTTCATCTTGGCGGCGTCGGCGGCTTCGTAGGCAGCCTCGAAGGCATCCCGGTCGCCGGAGCGGCGGAAGCTCGGCAGCAGTTTCTCCAGGAGGCCGGCCGACGCCGTCCACCCGTCCGCCACGAGATCCTCGCCGGGCTCCTCGCCCGAGACGATGCCCAGGAAGTTGTCACGGCGCTCGCGGGCCCAGCCGTCGCGCTCCGCGCCGACGTCCCCCGCCGTGGTGCGGCGGTTGGCGCGTACGTCCACCGTGGAGGGGGTGCGCTGGAAGACATGGACGTGCCCGGCGTCCCTCGCCAGCATCGGAATGACCTGTACGCCGGTGGCGCCGGTACCGACGACGCCCACGCGTCTGTCCGCCAGCCCGGTCAGGCCGCCTTCCGCGGTGCCCCCGGTGTAGGCGTAGTCCCATCGGGACGTGTGGAAGGTGTGGCCCCTGAAGTCCTCGATGCCGGGGATCCTGGGCAGCTTCGGCTCGGTCAGCAGGCCGGTGGCTGTGACCACGTACGTCGCCCGGAACCGGTCGCCCCGGTCGGTGTCCACGACCCAGGTGCGGGAGCCCTCCTCCCAGGTCAGCGCGGTGACCGAGGTGGAGAACAGGGCGTCCGCGCGGAGCCCGAACCGCCGCGCGATCCGGACCGCGTGGAGCCTGATCTCCTCGCCGGGGGAGTACTTCCACTCCGGCACGTATCCGGTCTCGTCGAGCATCGGCAGGTACACGTGTGACTCGATGTCGCAGTGGACGCCCGGGTACCGGTTCCAGTACCAAGTGCCCCCGAAGTCACCGCCCTTGTCGATGACGCGGACCCGCTCCACGCCCCGCTGCCGCAACCGCGCCCCGGCGAGCACACCGCCGAATCCGCCCCCGACGACGGCGACGTCGACCGTGTCGCGCAGCGGCTCGCGGTCGGCCACCTCGCCCACGTAGGGGTCGGCGGCGTAGAAGCCGAACTCGGCCTCGGCGCCGCGGTACTGGCCGGTGCCGTCGGGGCGCACGCGCCGCTCCCGCTCGTGGCGGTAGCGCTGTCGCAGTGCGGCGATCTCGTCGGAGGTCGGCGTCTGGGGGGACGTCATGCGGTGGGTGCCTCTCTTCCGTCCATCTGTCCGGTACGGGCCGGCCGCCCTTGAGCCGCCGAACCGCCCTGCCGGTGAAGGGTCTTGAGGAACCGTAACAACAACCGGACAGTGATGTCCGGTTAGGGTGTGGGGGTACGGCGACCTTCGGACAGAAAGCGAGCACCCCCCATGCGACGACTCCGGAACCGGCCTCTCGCCGTGTGCGCCGCGCTCGGCGCGCTGGTCCTGGCCGGATGCGGCACCGACAGGCCCACTCCCGGCGACGGGGCGACGCCCACCGTGCGCGGCGGGACCGTCACCGCGCACGCGCTCATGCGGCTGACGGCGGTTCACGAGGAGACCGGAATGACCTTGCTGGAAGGACCGGTCTTCGGCGACGACGGCAGGCTCGTCGTCGTCGACGTCACCGCACCCGCCGGAGCGCCCAAGGTCATGAGCGTGGATGTCCGGAAGAAGACGGTGCGGAAGGTCTTCACCGACAGCGAGGGCGCTTACACCTCGGCCCAGTTCAGCCCGTACGACGGCCGGCTCCACCTGACCGACTTCGCCCACGGCGAGATCGTCTCCCTGGCCCCCGACGGCAGCGACCGGCGCACCTTCTTCACCGGCGAGGTCGACGGCGCCGTGATGCGACCCGACGACATCGCCTTCGACCAGGAGGGCAACCTGTACGTGAGCGACTCCCTCGGTATGTCCGAGGGCGAGGCGCGCGGCCGGGTGGTGCGTATCGACCGCGACGGGGAGAACGCCACCGTCCTGGCCGACGGCCTTGCGGCGCCCAACGGCATCTCGTTCGACATCGGCCACCGCGGGCTGTGGATCAGCGAGCTGACGGAGAACCGGATCTCCTACCTGCCCGTCGTCCGGCGCCCCGGCTCGGCCGGCCGCCACACCGCCGTCCGTGTCGACGGCGGCGTCGCCCGGACCGACTCGATCGCCGTGGACGCGGACGGCAACCTGTACCAGGCACTGCACGGCCGGCCCGCGATGGCCGTGTACGACAAGTACGGCGAACGGCTCGCGACCGTGGAGGTCCCCGCCCGCGCCAAGGGGCTGGAGTCGGCGACCAACGTGGCCATCAGGCCCGGCGGGACCACGGCCTACATGACCGTCAGCGGGCCCGCCGGCGGATACCTGTACACCTTCGACGCGCTCGCCGAGGGCGTACGGCAGTCCAACGGGGGCTGACGCCGACGGCCCCGCTCCGCGCCGTCAGCCCTGGCTCCCAGCCTTGAAGGGCGCCACCGGTCCCACCGTGATGCCGAGCAACCGCCAGGCCGCCAGGGCCCGGCGTTCACGTTCCCCGGGCGTGGGACCGGTGACCGCCCCGGAGACCATGGCGACGGCCAGCATGAGGTCGTCCGGCGCGTCCGGGGCACCCAGGCGGTGGCCGTCCGGCAGGCACCTCCGCAGGGAGCGCTCGAACCGCTCGGACAGGTTCCCGGCCAGCGCGTGGGCGCGGAAGCGGCCGTTCGCGCCGTCGGCGTGCAGCAGGCCGATGAAGGCCGCCGACTGCGCCAGATGCCAGGTCACCACTCCCAGGACCCCGGCGAAGGTCGCCTCCTCGGCGGCGGCCGCCTGCTCGATCTGGCGCACGTTCTCCTCCAGGACCGCGGACGCGATGGCGTCCCGGTCGGGGAAGTGCCGGTACAGCACCCCCTGTCCGACCCCCGCCCTGCGCGCGATGCCGGACAGCGGGGCGTCCAGACCGTGCAGCGCGTAGATCTCCCGTGCGGCGGCGACCAGAGCGGCCCGGTTGCCCGCGGCGGCCTTCGGCCCCCGGTTCGCGGGCCGGCGTACGTCCGGCGTGGGCTGCTGGGTCATCCGGACAGGGTATCGGCCGGTCGACACCGGCCACCGGCGCGGCCGCTGTCACGCCTGCGCGGCAGGCCGTCGGCCGCACCCGGCGGTACGGGCGGCCGGCGACCACCGCGAGCGGGGCCGATGAGTTCCCGGCACGCGCCGGGTCTGCCCTGACGGATGCCGTAGCCGACCGATGGAGGAAGCCGTGGGAGATGTCTGGCCGATGGTCCACGCGGAGCGTGCCGCGCTCATCGGCGACCTGGAACGCGTCGACGACGGGCGCTGGGACGAGCCGTCGCTCTGCGCCGGGTGGACCGTGCACGACGTGGTCGCGCACCTGGCCGACACGGCGCGGGCGACACGGCTGGGCTTCCTGGCCGGCCTGGTCCGTGCGCGGTTCGACTTCGACCTCCAGAACGCCCGCGGCGTCGCACGCGAACGCGGGGCCTCACCGCGGGAGACGCTGGACCGCCTGCGCCGGGTGGCGCCCCGCACCTCGACCCCGCCGGCGCCCCTCGACAGCCGGCTCGTCGAGGAGATCGTCCACGGCGAGGACATTCGCCGGCCGCTGGGGATCGTCCACTCCTACCCGGGGCGGGCCGTCGTCAGATCGCTGCGCCTCCAGGCCCGGACTCCCGCCTCCTTCGGCGGGGCCAGGGAACTCGTGGCCCGTACCCGGCTGACGGCCACGGACGCCGGCATCACGATCGGCGAAGGCCCGGAGGTGAGCGGCCCCGCGCTGTCACTGCTGCTGGCCGTCTCCCGCCGGCGGGTGGCACTGGACGACCTGGAGGGACCGGGGCTCGCCGCGCTGGCCGAGGAGATCTGACCATCCGCCGGCGAGCCCCCCACGGCACCGCCACCGGCCCCGTCGGCCCGGCCCGTGGGCCGGGCCGATCGGCCGCCCGGGACCTGCCCGGACGGCCGCCCGGTACGAACGCGCCCGGCGGGGCTCGGTCACGGTCCGCCGTCGTCGGTCCCGCGCCGACCGGACCGGGAGCGGCGGCGCGATGAGCGCCTCACGCGTCGGCGCGTGTCCGTCAGGGGTAGGCGACCCGCATGCTCTTGACCGCTCCCGAGGGGAGGGTCCAGCTCGCCGAGGCGAAGCCCTCGTCGAAGCCGCTGCGCTGGCGCATGGTGGTGCCCGACCAGCTGGTGGTGCGCCGGGTGCAGGACGGGTCGCAGAGGTCCGCGGTCTGCGAGCTGCTCTCGCCGTTGACCACGTGGCCCACCCGCACCCACTTCGGCTCGATCCACTGGCCGGACTTGGGCTTGACCTGGATCTGGGCGCGTTCGTGCCCGATCGTGCGGTAGCTGCGCTCGTGCCGGTTCACGCAGACCTCGCCCGCGCTGTACGTCACGCACCGGCCGGCGACCTTCGTCCACGCGGCCCATGAGGCGCCGATCATCAGATGGTCGTCGGTCATCGTGCCGCGCGCGACATAGGCGCCCGCGGTTGTCTCGACCGGGGACCAGGAGGAGGCCCAGGCCGTGGTCTTCGGTGTGCACCCGCCGGCGCAGAGGTCCTTGAGCACCCCGCCGCTGCTCCACGAGTAGGTGGTCGGCGTGATCGAACCACCGGCGGTGGGAGTGACGGTCAGCCGCCCCCGGTAGCCGGTGACGGACCCGGAGTCGGTGACCCGCTTCTGCACCTCGGCACAGGCCGAGCCGGCCGTCACTGTCTTGCAGTTCTTGTCGTGGGCCTGCCATGTGGTGGCGGCTTCGGCGCCACTGGGGGTGGCCACGACCGTGGCACCCGCGGCGGCCAGGGTGGCCAGTGCGGCGATGATTCTGCGCATGAGTCCGTCCAGAGTGGTGACGACCACGCGGTGCGTGGTCACGGTCGAAGCCGGTCGGTGACCGGCAGCGCGTATGACAGCCCGCCGGGTGGTCCGGGTTGCGCCGGCGTCCGGAAAGCGCGCTGTCACCGCTCCGATCGCCCGACACCGTGTCCCGTCGACAGGACAACGGGACGACGCACGACGCACGACGGGACGACGGGACACACGTCGGGGGTTCAAGGGGGGGCGGGGCGCAAGGGGTGAAAGGTAGGAAACCCCGCGCTCAGAGATCGTCCACGTCGACCAGCCCGTCCTGTACCGCGCGGGCCACCAGGCTCGCCTTGGTCCGCGCGGGGCGCCCGACGTTCGCGTACTTGATCCGCACCCGGTCCAGATACGAGTTGACCGTCCGTACCGAGATGCCCAGGCGCTGCGCGACCAGTTCCTTCGACTCCGACTGGAACCACTCGATGAGCACGTTCTCCTCGCGTACGGAGAGCTGGGGGCGGTCGGCGCGGGCGTTCGTACCCAGCGCGCCGGCCAGCGCGGGCGGCATGTAGGGCCGCTCGTCGGCTGCCGCCAGCGTCGCCTCGACCAGGTGCAGCCGGCCCTCGCTCTTGGCGAGGAACGTCGCGGCCCCCAGGTCCAGGCAGTTGAGCGCCGTCTTCTCGTCGTCGCGCATCGAGTAGACGACCACCTGCCGCCCGGCGTCGACGAGCCTGCGCAGACTGCCGAAGACCGGGCCGCCCTGGCCCAGTTGCAGATCCAGCAGGACGACATCGGCCGTACTGCCGGGCGCGGTCCACGCCTCCTGGACGGAGGCCCCGGCCGCGACCACGGTGATCGGCCGCCGCGACGCGGCGTACCACGCCTCGATGCCGGAGAGAATGGCGGGATGGTCGTCGACGACGACCACGCTGACCGGTGCGCCGTCACTCATACCGGATCAACTCCCGAGATCGCGGTCCGTCTCCACAGGGACTCCACCCACAGACTTCCGCCCCGCGTCGTTCTGGCCACAGTCACCCTCGCGTCCGTCTCACGGCCATCGGATCGAGCACTCCCTCCTGAAGAGGGACCGCCCTCGTCGCCCTCGCTGATCACACTCACCCGGACCGATCCGGGAGTCCACACGACCGTCACCCGTGCCACCGAGCGGGTACGGCCCACGACCACCGCCACCGGGTCGATCAACTCCCTGCGTATCTCCACCGGCACCTCACCCGGACGGCCGCGCACGGCCAGACTCACGGTCGCCCCCTGGTGCTCGGCCACCTCCACACAGGCCCGCAACTCGTTCAGCAGCGGGTCGGAGACGGCGTCGCTCTCCGCGAACAGGCGGCGCATACGGGCGGCCTCCACACCGCAGCGCAGCCTGACGTCCTCGTCGAACGGGCTCAGCGCACCGTGGCCGAGCCCCACGAGCAGGGGAATCGTCGTCGCCGTCAGGGCGCGGTAGCGCTCCTTGTGATCGCGCTGCATGTCCGCGTGGATACGCTCCCGGGTACGCAGCTCCTCCTCACGTGCCGCCTCGGCGGCGGCCGTCCGCGCCGTACCGTGCAGCAGGCGCGTCAGCACACCCGCGGAGAGCTGGAAGCCGCAGTTGGAGACCGCGGCGATCCCCATGACGGCCGCCTGCGCGGCGTCCGGCGCGCCCCAGAGCAGCACCGCGGTGGCGTTGAGCCCGATGTGCGCCACCAGGAACATGGCGAACACCCTGACCCGCAGGTCGGCCAGGAGAATCAGCGCGTGCCAGCCGACCAGCCCGAACGCCCAGTCCGCCGCGCCCGTCAGCCGCTCCGGGGGAAGCGTGAACGCGCAGGTCGCCGAAGCGCCCAGCACCGCGGCGAGCCCCCAGCCGCGCACCCTCGGCGGGAGCCGCCTGCCGCGCAGCAGATGGACGGCCGCGGTCACCGCGACGACGGTGAGGCAGACGAAGGCGCCCGTCTGCGCCCAGGCGGGCCGGTACGCGCTCTGATAGGTGGTGAGCTGGTTCAGCGAGAGGGTGAACTGCGACAGCAGACTGATCAACAGCGCCGCCAGTTGGGCCCCTTGGAGCAGCTGGCCCCGGATGAGGCGGGCGACGGCCGTGTGCTGGGCCGGGGCGCGGGGTACGCGCGACGGCTGCTCCACCGGTGCCCCGTCCCTCACCCGCGACGTGGAGGGGGCCGCGTGCCAGTGCCACCGCACACGGGTCCCGGCGCCCGGTCGCGAGGTGATCGTGGCGGACCCGCCGACCGTCCGCATCCTGCCGATGATGGATCCGGAGATGCCGCGGCGCCGCGGGGGGACGGCCTCCGGGTCGAAACCCCGCCCCGTGTCGGCCAGTTCGACGACGACACCGCCGTCCTCGTGCGCCCATGCCGCGAGCCGCGCCTCCCGGACCCCGGCGTGGCGCGCCACGTTGGTGACGGCCTCCCGGACCCCGTTGAATATCGCGAGCCCGGGGCCGGACGGCACGGTGAGCGGGCCGTCGACGCGCGTCCTGAGCCGCACCATGGCCTGGTCCTCCTTCCCGGAGCCCCCGGCCCCGGGCACGCAGGCGAGAAGCGCGGCGAGGTCGACGCGCCCCGTCTCGAACCCGGGCATGGCGGACAGCGCTTCCAGATCCTCTCTGGCACGGGGAGCGAGCCACGACCAGTCCCGGCCGACGCCCTGGGACACCATCAGCAGGGTCGTGTTCGCCGTATCGTGCAACGTCGCCAGGTACTCCCGCTCGGTCGCCCTCCGCGCGGCGGCGACATCGGCCTCCCTGCGTGACGCGGCCCTGAGCGCGGCCGACCGGTCCGCCGCCCGGGACCGTGAGCGGATGACGAGATAGGCGGCCCTCGACAGACCCGCGATGAAGAGCAGCCGCGCCAACGACGCCGGTTCCGGGAGCCGTTCGGGGGAGGCGAGGACATCGCCGAGCGCGCAGGACGCGACCCCGAGCACCGCCAGGTTGGCGCCGACGAGGGGGCGCACCGCCCACTCCTGCTGGAAGGTGATGACGCAGATGCCGACGACCGCCTCCACCATCACGTTCGCGCCGACGCCGCCGAGGACCGGCTGGCACAGTCCCGTCAGCACCACCACGGCCGCGTCCGACACCCACAGCAGCGAGGACGGGAGCGGGCGGCGCAGCCCGTACAGCCGCACGCCGCACGCGAGCAGGGCGGGCACCAGCAGGGCGAGCGCCGGCGCGAGCTCCGACGCGTCCGCCGCGACGATGCCCAGCGCACCGCACAGCCCGACGACGGCGGACCGCAGCCACACCCCGTACCGTTCGACGGTCACGTTCAGCAGGCGCTCGCCGGACCTCCGGCCCTCGGGTGTCTCGGCGGCCCCGTCCGCCTGTCCCGTCACCGCGTCCTCCGGTGGGCGCGCGCGCCGGTCCTTGTGGGTCGAACGACCGGCACACTTCCGCGCCGGGCCGGGCTACTGTGCCCGTCGTACGAGCCCGGAACGGTGGTACCGGGCGCGGACGGCTTCCGGTTCGCGCTGGCGGATTCGGTGAACAGGGCGAGCAGTTGACGAACGAACGCGCATGGTGACCAGCCGGGGGACGAGCTCCGGGAACGCGAAGGCGGCGGCGCTCCGCACGGCCGGCCGGCCGGTGTCACAGCGAAGGGGGACGGGGGGTGGACCCGGCCGGGACCAGCCGCTGACCACGAGGACCGCTCTGCGCATACCGGCCGGAACGACCTTCGAGGACTGGGAGCAGGCCGGGCGCCGGCTCTCCGGAGTGCTGGATTCGTCCTCATGGTGGCTCGGCGACTGGCTCGTGTACGGGAAGGACCACTACACGGACCGGTACCAACGGGGCGTTCGCGCTGCGGGCCTTCGATATCAGACGCTCCGGAACTATGCCTGGGTCTCACGGCGATTCGAGTTCGACCGGCGGCGTGCGGCGCTGAGTTTCCAGCACCACGCCGAACTGGCCTCACTCCCGGTCGGTGAGCAGGAGGCGTGGCTCGACCGTGCCGAGCGGATGAAGTGGTCCACCAAGCAGCTCCGTACCGCCCTGCGCGCCGCTCGTGACACCGGGAACGGGACCGGCGGGGCGGCCGGGGCGGGACACGGGAAGCGGACCGGTGCCGTACGGCGGCTCGCCGTCCCGCACGGTCGCATCCCGTGGTGGCACGAGGCCGCCGAGCGGTCGGGCACCGATCTGGAGCAGTGGGTGCTGACCACGCTCGACAGGGCGGCCGAGCGTGTCCTCGGTGAACGCGGCCACGAGGAGAGAGGCACGACGGCGGAGCCGTCGCCCGGACGGCCCGCTCTGCCGCCGGGCCGTCCGGGCGAAGCGGCCGTCGGCGGTGACGGTGAGGTCCCGCCGGCAGGCGTGCCGAGCTCTCGTACGTCAGTCCTGCCGCTTGTCCCACGGGTTCCCGATCCAGCTGTCGAATGAGGGGATCAGGGCCGCGAGGGCCGCGCCGAGCCGCCAGTCCAGGTCGGGCGCGTGCAGATGGACCGTGTCGCCGGACGACCTGAACTCCAGCGGCATCCCGCCACCGGCCCGCCACTTGATACGGCGGGGGCCACGCGGGAAGTCGCCACCGATGCCGCCGTTGAGCAGCGGGGCGATGAGGATGAACGGCAGCACCGGCGAACAGAGCCACCACACGCACCACCAGAAGATCCGGCCCTTGTACCCCACGGCGTCGGCGGCGCCAGGTCGGCTCACCGTCCACCGTGTGCGTACGCCCCGGCTGAACGCCTTGTCGCGCGAGACCCTGGCGAGTGACTCACCCTGCGGGCCGAGCACCTCGAACCGCGCCCGCCGTCCCCCGGCGAGGGTGACGACGCGGGCGACCGGTGTCCGCCGCTCCTCGTCCGCCCACAGGACGAATGAGCGTGCGCCGTTCTTGCGGGCCTTGAGATAGGCGGATATGCCGCCCGGCGGCAGCTCGCGTTCGACGTAGGCGGCGGAGCGCGAGCTCCGCGCCCCGTCGGAGAAGTCGACATGGCAGTCGAACTGCCCGCCGGGAGCCGTCCGCAGCCGCCGCAGCGCTCGCAGGCTCAGAGTACTGGTCACCCGGTGGGCTCCTTCTCGCGTTTCCGTGCACAACGTTCCGTACGAGGGGTCGCGCGGGCGGGGTTGCCCACGGGGCGGCGGATCCCGGAGACGCCGGGCACCTCCGGCAGGCGATCAGCCACCGCCTTCGCTCCTGACCGTGACCGTGACCGCGTCCCCGAGGCCCGGCGCCGTGCTCCTGGCCAGCTCCCCGGCACGGACGGGGTCCCCTCCCTCGGCCAGCAGGACGCTCAGACGGTCGGGGTAGAGGCCCGCGTCGACGACCGGGTGCTCGGCGGCCACCGCCTCGTACGCGGCGATCGCCCCGGTCGGGAGCGTGCCGTCGAAACCGGTCTGAACGGACAGCCCCGGCCGCGCCCCTCGCTCCGTTCCGACCGTCAGGGACGACACGTCCGGGAGCGGCCGGTACCGGCCGCCGCCGGAGACCATGTCCTCGAACAGCACCAGCGTGCCGGGGGCGTCGGCCGCGGTGATCTCGGACCGCCAGCCGCGGGTGCCCTTGCGCGACGCGTCGTTGATGTCCCCGCCCACCACGCGCTCGTCGTCCGTCAGCGACCGCCAGAGCGCCAGTACCTCACCGGTGCGGCGTTCGTCCGCGACGACCGTGAACGTGACGCCGTCCGCCGTGATCCGGCCGGTGATGTCGCGGTGACGGCCGACGTACCGCCTCAACTCGCCGGCCCGTTCGGAGACGACGTCGGCCGACGTGCCCTCCGTCAGGACCAGCACACCGGTCGCCGTCCCACCGAAGGGCAGCGTGTTGTTCTTGACGGTGTGGATGCTCGCCACGTCCGCCGTACCGGCCCAGTCCTTCTCGAAATCCGCGGCCAGCGCGGTGCCCTTGTTGATGGCGCAGCCGCTCATCAAAGGCACGGCCAGCACGGAAGCGACGGCCGGGATCAACCACCGCGGGGTGTTCTTGCTCAGAGCCGTCTCCTTGAGAGCGGGCGCGGCGCACGAGCGGGCGGAACCCGGTCGGTGTGAAGGGCGTCGGGCCCGCATCGGCGGACGCGGGAGAACCGGTCGGGGTACTCGGCGGACGCGGCCCTGGTGGGTGCCTCCGGGACGCCCCCCGGCGTCCCGGGGTTACGGGCAGGTACTCGCAGCCGCCACGGCCGGTGCGTCGCCGGGGCTGTGTCCTGCCCCGGATCGACCGCGGCGCGTGGCGAGATCTCGGCGTACACCGCCCGCTGGGTCGGTGCGGAAGCCGCCCCGGCCGCATCCACGGGGGCCGGCCCACCGACGGCGACCTCTGCGGTGGGTGACACCGACGAGTGCCTTCGAGAGAGCTCGCATGCTGTTCCCCTTCATGGTGCTGTGCTGGGTGGAGCCGGTCGCAGGGTCCGATTCCGCCACGAGACTGCTGGCTGGGCGCACCGCCTGGCCACAGCGGCTGGGGAAATGACGCCATCCCGGGACGTCCCACGCCCTGACCTGCTGTGACGTGACCCGTCCAGTCCGCACGGCGGGACGGCCGGAAGCGAGGGCGCCGATTTCAAGCCGGAACGGGCCGCCCCGTCGGCAGGCGCGGTGATGATGCAGAATGAGCCCGGAAGACGGGGCCGGACCAGTGGTCCCGAACGCGAATGGGGGTCGCATGTCGCGTTGGAAACCGCTGTCGGCCGGACTGCACCCGCATGTGCGTCAGTTGGTCGTGCGACTACGCGCAGTGAAGGACCGCGGCGGGCTGAGCACGCGCCAACTGGCCGTGAAGACCGGGTACAGCGCGAGATCCTGGCAGCGGTATCTGAACGGTCGGTCACTGCCGCCCCGCGAGGCCGTCGAGGCGATCGCCCGCGTCGGCGGTGACGATCCGGCCCGGCTGCTTGCGCTGCACGAGACAGCGGCCGACCACTGGGCCCGGGGGCGCCCGGACACCCCCGACGGCGGGGAGAGCGGCCCGGGAGGCACCACGGTGTCGCCGTCACGGGCTCTGCCGGAGCGGCGGCCCTACGGACGTGGTCTGCGCGCCGCCGTCGCGGCGGGAGCGGTGGCCCTGGTGCTGTCGGTCTCCGCGGCGCTCGTGCTGGCCGTGCGTCTCGCCGACGCCCGCGCCGAGCTGGCGGAGCGCTCCGCCGCGGGCCCGGTGACGCCGGCCAGGGTGTCGGAGACCTTGATACCGGTCACCTACACCTGCGAGGTGGAGCGTCATGACGGCCGCTGGTACGCGGGCCACAGCCAGACCTCGGACACCATGCTGGCGTACACGCACGTGGGGCGGGAAGTGGCCGAGGCGCAGTGCCTCTTGCGCCGGGCCGGGATATCGCCGGGTGACATAGACGGCATCTTCGGCCCGGAGACGCAGCGCGCCGTCGTGCGCCTTCAGAAGCGGGACGGGCTGGTCGTGGACGGCGTCATCGGTACGCACACCTGGAAGTCCCTGCGGGGGGCGGCGCCCGAGTGACGGCGGAGAACGACCGCCTGGCCGCGGCACTGCGGGAGTTGCGTGTCCGTACCGGTCTGAGCCTCGCGGCCCTGTCGGAGCGGACCCCGTACAGCAAGTCCTCGTGGGAGCGCTATCTCAACGGCAGGAGTCTGCCCCCGCGTCAGGCCGTCCAGGAGCTGTGCCGTCTCGCGAACGAGCCGCACGGGCGGCTGTTGGCACTGTGGGAGATAGCCGAGTCCGGCTGGAGCGGACGGGCGGCGCCCCCGGCCGCCGTCCCCGCCTCCGCCGCCGCGGATCCGTCGGCGGCGGGCCCGGCCCCGGCGGCCGGAGAACCGCACCGGCCCGCCGCGAGCGCGCGGCCGCGACTTCGCGGGGGTCCGCTCATGCTGGTGGTGGTCTCGGCGTACGCCCTGATCGTCGGCGGGGTGGCACTCGTGTTCTTCCTGCTGTCGGACCGGGGGACCTCGGCGGACGGACCGCCGTCGGACTCCGCGTCCTACTCACTCGCCCCCCAGTGCCACGGAGACGCCTGTGAGGGCCAGGACCCGCTGCGCCTGATCTGCGCCGTCGCTCCCGCCACCCTCACCACGTACCGCACCGAGACCGGCGCCCATGTGGAACTGCGCTACAGCGAGAAGTGCGGCGCGGCCTGGGCCCGCGTGTGGGGGGCCAGGATCGGTGACCTGGTGGAGATCAGGGCGGCGGGGCCGACCCGTGACGTACGCATAGAGGACACCGTGGACGAGGAGACCTACGTCTACACCCGGATGATCGCGGCCGACCCCGGCGGCACCGTCCGCGCCTGCTTCCGCCCCGCGCCCGCCGGCGAACGGGAGTGCGTCGAGGCCCGCGTGTCCTGAGTCCTGTCCTCGAACCGGCGTCCGGCGCGCGGCGCCGGTTCGAGGACAGGACCCGGCTCCGTGCCCACCGGGCGTCTCGCGGAACCGGCGGGGGAGTGGGGGGGGGGGGGGGGGGGGGGGGGGGGGGGGGGTTGGGGTGGGGGGGGGGGGGGGGGGGGGAAGGGGGGGGGGCGCCCCCCCCCCCGACCGACGACAACGCGGCGAGGCGCGGCACCAGGGCACGCGAGCCCGGCCGGGTTCCACGAGAA
>NZ_JBVJNN010000070.1:0-19178 GCF_055583685.1 Streptomyces sp. NPDC104581 | reverse complement strand
CCCCCCCACCCCCCCCCCCCCACCCCCCCCACCCCCCCCCCCCCCGCCCCCCCCCCCCCCCCCCCCCCCCTCCCCACCCCCCCCCCCCCCCCCCCCCCCCCCCCCCCCCCCACCGCGCCGCCGGCGGGGTGGGCGCGGCACGGCGGGAGTGGCGGGCCGTGGGTGCCGGGCCGGAGACGGCCGGACACCCACGGCCGGCGGTCAGCTGTAGACGCCGAACTCGTAGAGCGAGTAGCCCCACGCGGTGCCGCGTTCGGTCGCGTTGACCCGTACGTAGCGGCCCTCGCCGTTGACCGCGATGTCGTCGATCCCGCCGTCGCCGCCGGTGACGGTCCGCACCGTGTTCCAGTCCTGCCCGTTGTCGGACGTCTGGATGGTGTAGCTCTTGCCGTACGCGGCCTCCCAGGCGAGCTGTACGTGTTTGAACGCGGTGCGCGCGCCCAGGTCCACCTGGATCCACTGCGGGTCGGCCCACTCGCTGGCCCACCGGCTGCCGAAGTCGCCGTCCACGGCGCTGGCCGCCGGGCAGGGGCAGCCGACACTGTCGGGCTGGAAGGACGACGCGGTGGCCGGCTTGCCCCTGGCCACGTTGGTGCCGTCGACGGGCGGCGGCACGACCTTGAAGGACTTGGTCTCGATCCCCACGTTGCCCTTGCCGTCGGTCGCCTTGATGTACACCTTCCACACGCCGAGCTTGTCGGGCGCGGTCACGGTGAAGTCCCCGTTGCCCTCGGCGGTGAACCGGGCGGGTGTCAACTGCCCGCTGTTGTCGATGTACTTGCTGTTGACCAGCACCTCGTAGCCCAGGGGGTCACCCTCGGGGTCGGTCACGTCCGAGGTGACCTTGAACGGACGTCCGGCCGGAACGGACGTGGCACCGTCGACGGCCATGTCCGAGATCACCGGCGGCTTGTTGTCACCCGCGGTGCTCCTGCCGTACGCCTCCTTCACCGCGTAGTACGAGAGGCGCTTCTGACCCGCGGGCAGCAGGTTGAACCAGACGCCGCCGAAGTCGTACTCGGTGCCGTAGTGGAAGAGCGTCGCCCCGAGCGCGACGCCTTCGTGGCCCGTGACGCAGTCCCAGGCGTCCTTGTACCCCTGGGCCTTCGCCGTGTCGGCGGGCTCCGAGGCCACGCCGTTGACGTCGTCGTCCACCTCCCACTCACCGGCGGGGCCGCCCTCGGTGACGATGTAGGGCTTCGTGTAGCCGCCGGCGTTCCAGGTCTCCTCGATGTTGCACACGTCGGCGTAGGAGTTGACCGCGTACAGGTCGAGGTCGGGCGAGTTGCGCTGGTAGTAGGGCCACGCGCCGGTCCAGGCGTCGGTGGAGGTGACCGGGTGGTTCGGGTCGACGGCGTGGATCTTCTTGGCGATGTCGTTGACGAAGGTGGTGTACGCGTTGCGCTGCTGCTCCAGCGCGTCGCCGCTGTAGCAGTTCTGGAGGCCGAGTACGGACTCGTTCCCGACGTTCCACATCAGCACACCCGGGTGGTCCTTGTAGGTCTCCACCCACCTCGGGAACTCGGCGAGCATGTCGTTCTTGTACTGCGTGTCGGTGAGGTAGTTGACGCAGCCGCCGCTGCCGGGACCGCCGCCGGGCTGGAGCCAGAAACCGGCGATGACCTTGATGCCGTTGGCGGCTGCCGAGTCGAGGAGGGGCTTGGTGGTGCCGTCGGTGCCCCAGGTCCGGACGGTGTTGACGCCCATGGAGGCCACGTCGGGCATGTACGTGTCGGCGTCGGCGACGGACGGGCCCCAGGTCAGGCCCTTGACCTGGTACGGCGCTCCGTCGACGGTCAGCTGCCAGGCGCCCTGGGAGCCGGTGACCTTGACGACGCTGCCCGCGGCGTGAGCGGGCTGGGCGGCCGGGAGGGTCACGGCGAAGGCGGCGAGGAGTGCGGTGGCGGCGACCGACGCCAGCGTGCGCGGCCGGCCGGGCGCGGATCTCGGAAGGAGTCGTGAATCGCTCATGAGTCACCTGTGGGGAGAGTGCGGGCGGGGATACGGGAAGCGCGAAACGGAGCAGGAGCGGGAGAGCGCTCTCCCGTCAGGGCGGAGTGCACCCCGGCGGGAGAGCGGTGCCGGTCAGGACGGCGGGTCGGTCAGGACGGTGGGACGGTCAGGGCAGTTCGTAGTCCTCGTTCAGAGCCGCGCCGGCCTGTGGGTTGTTCTGGTCGTAGCCCCGCGCGTCGCACTGGAGGCCGCCGACGACGCAGTGGTTGACCATGGCGGCCAGCGTGGCGTTGTCCCAGGCGTTGAAGAAGTCGTAGTGGAACGAGTGCCCCGTCCCGCTGGCGAGTCTCACCTTGGACATGTCCCCGTTCACCGGCCACGCCATCTTGAACTCGATCATCGGCAGCGCCACCGGGTGCGACGCCGGGCAGACGTCCTGGTTGGCGCCCTGAACGCGCGGATAGGCCATGTGACTCTTGTGGTCCGGGGTGTCCAGATACTTCCCGTCCCAGCAACTGGGCGCCTGGAAACGCAGGTTGAGCTGGACATCACGGGTGGCCGGGCAACTGGCCGGGATCTCGGTGTTGTTGTACGACTCACCGCACTCCCAGCCCTCCACCCAGCCCGGGTGGTCACGGAACTCCGCGGCCGTCTGGGTGGGGCTGCCGACGACGAACCGCAGCCCCTTCGGGAACGGCCGGACGGTCCGGTAGTCGGTGACTCCCGCCTTGTAGTAGATGGTCTGCGGACCCACGGGCCGTACCGGCTGGTCGTCGTTGAGCAGCGTCGGCATCCAGTACGCGGACCGGTCGCCCGGCGCCTTGCACGCGGTGGTGCCGGCGTCCAGCGACGCCGTGGTGCTGTTGGCGTCGGTGGTCCGGTTGCCCATGAAGGTGTGGTCGTGCGACGCGCCCGGCTGTCCCGGGTAGACGATCGGGTCGTCCGGCCTGGTGTGGGTGGCGTCGCAGTTCGCCTGGAACTCGTGGAAGTAGCGGTGCGGCGGGATCTCGTCCGACGGTTCGACGCCGGTGACCGGCGGGTTCGCCGGTATGTAGCCGTCGCCGTCGGGGTCGTCGCCCGAGGGTACGGGGACGGCCGGTGGCATCTTGTGTCCCGCGTGGGACGCGGCCGTGGTGCCGCGGTCGTTCTTGGGGTCGGCGGTTGCGGTGTCCGTGATCGCGGTCAGCCCCATGGCCACCAGGGCCAGGGCGGTGAACACGAGCAGCGCGGACACCAGGGTGGTTCTGCGGAGTCGTTCGGCCATGCGGACCTCCATGCCGCTCTTCGTCCGCATACGCGTCGTATGCGGTGGGGGGAGAGAGTGGTACTGGACGGTGCACCGCGGAGAGCGGCCCCCTGATCCGGGACCGTCGGGAAACACCCGGGATCACTGCGGGAGAGCGCTCTCCAAAGCCAGGCCAGTGTTACGCCGCCGCTGAGAGAGTGTCAAGAGTTGGTGAACGACGGTCCGCGTCGGCACCCCTTCCGCCCAAGAGGTGAACGGTCGCGACGCGTCCGCCCCGTAATGCGACAGAATGCGGGCGGCTTGAAGATCGATGAACAGCCCCGTCCGGCGCCGCGTACCTCCACCGCCGGACGAGGTACATCCGACGGAGACCCAGGAGCACACGCATGAGTGGTACTGCCCAGATCGGCGTCACCGGGCTCGCGGTGATGGGCCGCAATCTCGCCCGCAACTTCGCCCGCAACGGTTTCACCGTCGCCCTGCACAACCGCACGGCGTCGAAGACCCACGCCCTGGTGGACGAGTTCGGCGAGGAGGGCGCCTTCGTGCCCGCGGACTCCGCGGAGGAGTTCGTCGCGGCGCTGGAGCGCCCGCGCCGTCTCGTCATCATGGTCAAGGCCGGCGACGCCACCGACGCCGTCATCGAGGAGTTCGCCCCGCTGCTCGAAGAGGGCGACGTCATCATCGACGGCGGCAACGCGCACTTCGCCGACACCCGCCGCCGGGAGAAGGAGCTGCGCGAGCGCGGCATCCACTTCGTCGGCGTCGGCATCTCCGGCGGAGAGGAGGGCGCGCTGCACGGGCCGAGCATCATGCCCGGCGGTTCGAAGGAGAGCTACGCCTCGCTCGGCCCGCTCCTGGAGCGCATCGCGGCGAAGGCGCCGGACGACACCCCGACGGTGGCCCACATCGGCCCCGACGGCGCCGGACACTTCGTCAAGATGGTGCACAACGGCATCGAGTACGCCGACATGCAGCTCATCGCGGAGGCGTACCACCTGCTGCGCGCGGTCGCCGGCTACTCCCCCGAGAAGATCGCCGAGACGTTCCGGACGTGGAACACGGGGCGTCTCGACTCGTATCTGATCGAGATCACGGCCGAGGTGCTGGCCCATCAGGACGCCGCGACGGGGAAGCCGTTCGTCGACGTCGTCGTCGACCAGGCGGAGCAGAAGGGCACCGGCCGCTGGACGGTGCAGATCGCCCTCGATCTCGGTGTGCCGGTCTCCGGCATCGCCGAGGCGGTCTTCGCGCGCTCGCTCTCCGGGCACGCCGCGCTGCGGGACGTCTCGCAGACGCTGCCGGGCCCGGCGGCGACCGCGCTGAGCGAGGACGAGGCGGCGCGTTTCGCGGACCGGGTGGAGCAGGCGCTGTACGCGTCGAAGATCGTGTCGTACACGCAGGGCTTCCACCAGATCCAGGCGGGCAGCGAGGAGTACGGCTGGAACATCGACCTCGGGTCCGTCGCCGCGATCTGGCGCGCGGGCTGCATCATCCGCGCGGCGTTCCTGGACCGGATCCGGGGCGCGTACGACGCGCAGCGCGATCTGCCGAGCCTGCTGGCCGACAAGCAGTTCGCCGAGGAGATCGGCGCGGCGCAGGACGACTGGCGCGAGGTGATCGCGACGGCGGTACGGCAGGGTGTACCGACGCCGGGCTTCGCGGCGGCGCTCTCGTACTACGACGCGCTGCGCGCCGAGCGGCTGCCGGCGGCGCTCACGCAGGGTCAGCGTGACTTCTTCGGCGCGCACACCTACCGGCGCACGGACCGCGAGGGCTCGTTCCACACGCTGTGGGGCGGGGACCGCTCCGAGGTGTCCGGCTGACCCGGCCGCGCTCGCCCTCTGTCGGGGGGGGGGGGGGGGGGGGGGGGGGGGGGGGGGGGGGGGGGGGGCAAGGGGGGGGGGGGGGGGGGGGGGGGGGGGGGGGGGGGGGAGGGGGGGGGGGGGGGGCACACCCCCCCCCCCCCCCCCCCCCCCCCCCCCCCCCCCCCTCCCCCCCCCCCCCCCCCTCCCCCCCCCCCGCCCCCCCCCCCCCCCCCCCCCCCCCCCCCGACAGAGGGCACCCACCTGGGCGTTCCCCAGACCCTGTCTTCGAACTGGCGTCTGGCTCACGGCACCTGGCACGCGCCCTCGCCGCCGTTGCCGGAAGCCGCCCGAGTACCACCGGTACGAGGTCGGTCCGCCGCCTCGCGAGCGCACGCACCGGACGCCGTGGGCCCCGCCCTGCGGGCGGACGACGCCAGTCCGAAGACAGGACCTAGCCGAGCGGGCCGGGCGCCGGTTCCGGGTCGGGGACAGGGTCCGGGCCGGGCGGGCTGGGGATCGGGTCCGGTGCCGGGCCGGGCGGCGGCCCGGGGACGGGCGCGGGGCCCGGTACCGGTCCGGGCGCCGGACCCGGTTCGGGGCCGGGCGGCCCCGGCGGCGGGGTGGGCGAGGGCGGTACGGGGTCCGGATACGGGTGGGTCATGCCAGTCCTCCAAGAGTACGGACTCGTGCTTTCCCAATGTCTCCCGATGCACGTGCCCACGCGCGCCGGGTCCACTCATGATCGCTCCGCACCACCGGCATCCGGGCGGACCGGCGCTGCCGCTCCGGCCTCACCGGCGCCCGGAGTCCGCCTTGAGCCGGGCCCGCGCGGCGCGGACCGTGTCCTCGGACGGGGCCGGGGCGACGGCCGCCTCGTCCGGGTGCCGCCGCGTCCAGCTGGCCGCGTACGGGCACAGCGGCACGACGGGCACGCCCTCGCGGGCCGCCGTCGCGTAGAACTCCCTCACCAGCGCGCCGGCGATGCCCTTGCCCTCGTGGCCCTGCTCCACGACGGTGTGCACGGCCACGAGCGCGGCGGGCGCGCCGGCCAGGACGAAGTAGGCGATGACGCCGACGAGCTCGTCGCCCTCGAACGCCTCGAACCTGCCCCGCGCCCGGTCGTCGCGGATGTCGGTCTCTGTCATGCGGGAGTCTCCCTGGTCGTGGTCGCCGGGCGCCCCCAGGGGCTGTCCGGGGCGCTCTGCCCGCACGCGAGAGGGACCCGCCGCACCATCGTCCGGCGGGTCCCTCCGTGAGGCAAGCTAGCGCCACGGGAGCGTGCCCGCGGTCTCTCCGGGCACCGCTCCCGGGCGGGCCTCAGACGATCGTGAGCGTGTCCTTGGCGGTGGCCGTCGAGTCGGCGCCGACGATGATGTCGACCGTGCCCTCCTCCACCACGAACCGGCCGTCCGGGTCATTGGTCCAGAAGCCGAAGTCCGCCGCGCCGAGGCTGAAGCGCACGGTCGTGGACTCCCCGGCCGCGACGCTCACCCGGCTGAATCCGCGCAGCCGCCGGACCGGCTGGACGATGCTCGCGACCGGGTCGTGCAGGTAGAGCTGGACGACTTCGTCCCCGTCCCGCCCGCCGGTGTTGCGTACGGTGACGGCGACCTCCACCGTGTCGCCGTCGCGCAGGGCCCGCGCGCCGATCGAGCTCCGGCTGAGCACGGGCTCGGAGATGGCGAAGGTCGTGTAGCTCAGCCCGTGGCCGAACGGGTAGCGCGGGCCGTCCGCCACGTCCAGGTAACGGGAGACATAACGCTGGTCGGGGTCCGCCGGGTCGTAGGGGCGGCCGGTCCGCTCGTGGTTGTAGTGGACCGGGAGCTGGCCGACCGTCCGGGGGAAGGACGACGGGAGCCGGCCGCCGGGGTCGACGTCCCCGAACAGCACGTCGGCGATCGCGTTCCCGGCCTCCATGCCGGGGTGCCACGCCTCCAGCACCGCCGGGGCGTCGTCGACCCAGCCGCCGAGGGCGAGCGGACGGCCGTTCACGAGGACGACCACGTACGGCTTGCCGGTGGCCGCGACCGCCGCGATCAACTCCTCCTGCCGGCCCGGCAGTCCGATGTCGCTGCGCGAGTTCGCCTCGCCGCTGATGTCCGGGCTCTCCCCCACGACGACCACGGTGACGTCGGCGGCCCGCGCCGCCTCGACGGCGTCCGGGAGCGTGCCGGTGTCCCGGCCGGCGGCGTCGGTGCCGAGGGCATGGGTGACGGTGGCGTCCGGGAGGGCGGCCCGTACGGCGTCGAGCACCGTGACCGACCGGAACTTCTCCGCGCCGGGCCCCGCCCAGGTGCCCTGGAGGTCGTCGGAGTCGGCGAACGGCCCGACGACGGCGAGTGAGCGGACCGTCCTCGCGAGCGGCAGCGTGCCGGCCTCGTTCCTGAGCAGCACCATGGAGCGCGCGGCGGCCGTACGTGCCGCCGACCGGGCCTCGGGCGTCGGCCCGGCGATCTCGGCCTGTTCGGGGACGTAGGGGTCGTCGAAGAGTCCGAGCCGGAATTTGACGCGCAGGACACGGGTGACCGCGTCGTCGAGCCGGGCGGCGTCGATCCGCCCCTCGCTCAGCAACTTCCGTCCGTGGTCCACGACATGGGTGCTGACCATCTCCATGTCGACACCGGCGCCCAGCGCGAGCCGGGCCGCGTCCTCGCCGTCGGCGGCGAATCCGTGCGGGATCAGCTCCTGGACCCCGGACCAGTCGCTGACGACGAAGCCGTCGAATCCCCAGTCCTCCTTGAGGATCCGGGTGAGCGTGTGCTCGTTGCCGTGTGCGGGAACTCCGCTGATGGTGTTGAACGCGGCCATGACCGTGGCGACGCGGGCGTCCACGGCCGCCTTGAACGGCGGCAGGTAGTGGTTGCGCAGCCGGGCCTCGGACACGTCGACGGTGTTGTAGTCCCGGCCGCCCTCGGCCCCGCCGTACGCGACGTAGTGCTTGGCGCAGGCGGCGATACGGTCCTTCGCCCTGAGGTCGTCGCCCTGGTATCCGCGCACCTTGGCCGCCGCCAGCACACCGTTCAGATAGGGGTCCTCACCACCGGACTCGGCGATACGGCCCCAGCGGGGCTCGCTGGTGACGTCCATCATCGGCGCGAACGTCCAGTGCACTCCGTTGGACCGCGCCTCGGCCGCCGAGACCGACGCGTCCAGCTCGGACACGGCCGGATCGAAGCTCGCCGCCTGCGCGAGGGGGATCGGGAAGGTGGTCCAGAAGCCGTGGATGATGTCGAGACCGAAGATCAGCGGGATGCCGAGCCGGGACTCCTCGACGGCGATCCGCTGGAGCGCGTTGCTCTCCCTGGCTCCGTGGATGTTCAGCACGGAGCCCAACAGGCCCGCGCGGGCGGCCTCTTCGGCCTCCCGGGTCTGGGTGCCGCCGGGGCCGGTGGCGCCCGCCCAGGCGAGCTGCTGGAGCTGGCCGAGCTTCTCCTCGTCGGTCATCCCGGCGAGCAGTCCGGCGACGGGACGGTCGTAGGGATCGTCTCCGGCCGGCGGGGTGTCCGGGGAGTTGACGGGGGTGGCGGCTTGCACGACGGGGGTCCTTTCGGTGGCGGGCGCGGCGCCGCCGGGCGGGGCGCGACGCGCGTGCCGGCGCGGGTGCCGCGACGGCGGTCGCACCGATCGTAGTAAGGAGGGCGCGCCGCCCGTCCGGTGAGCGTCCGGCAACGGTCAGGGCGCGGTTCGGCCGCGGTTCCCGGCTCTCCCTCACGGCCCGCTCCCCGTGCGATACATTTTGCGACGCCTTTGCCACGATCATCTTCAGCAGCGGAGACGGGCTTCTCAATGAACGACATAGTCAACGGACTTGGCCGGGCCGGCGCCTACGGCGGGCTCGGTGTGGTCCTTCTGATCCTCGGTATCGTCCTCGTCGACGTGCTGACGCCGGGGAAGCTCGGGAAGCAGATCTGGGAGGAACGGAACCGCAACGCCGCGCTCCTGCTCAGCTCGGCGCTCCTGGGTATCGGCGGCATCGTCTTCACGTCCATCTGGACGACTTACGACGACTTCGGCAAGGGCCTGGCGTCCACGGCCGCGTTCGGGTTGCTCGGCCTCGTGATGATGGCCGTGGCGTTCCTGGTCGTGGACCTGGTGACCCCGGGCAAGCTCGGCGCGACGCTGGTCGAGGCGGAGCCGCACCCCGCGGTGTGGGTGACGGCGTCGTGCAACATCGCGGTGTCGGCGATCGTGTCGGCGTCGATCGCCTGAGAGCGCCGTGCGCGGGTGCCGGACGGGCCGCCCGCGCGGCCCCGCCCGGCGCTCCTGACCGCCCCTACGCCGGGACCGTGACGGACGTCAGCACGATGCCGTCGTCCGACAGCCAGCGGCCGTCGAACGTGTGCAGCGTCCGGCCCCCGGCCCGCGCCGGCCCGGCGAGGAGACGCGCCGTGAAGGTTCCTCCCGCCGGGTCGAAGACGAGCCGGGCCTCCTCGAACTCCAGGAAGCGCCTGGTCAGCGGAAACCACGCCTTGTATACCGACTCCTTGGCGCTGAACAGCAGCCGGTCCCAGGCGACGCCGGGCGCGGAGACCAGGAGTTCCTTCACCGCGATCTGCTCGTCGGGCAGCGCCACCGCTTCGAGGACGCCCTCGGGGAGCGGCAGCGCCGGCTCGGCGTCGACACCGATCGCGGCCACCCGCGCGGGGCGGGCCACCACGGCCGCGCGGTAGCCCGCGCAGTGCGTGATGCTGCCGACCACGTCCTCGGGCCACAGCGGCGCGCCGCGCTCCCCGGTGAGGATCGCCCCCGCCGGGGCGCCCAGCCGTGCCAGGGCCTGGCGGGCGCAGTGCCGGGCGGTGGTGAACTCGTTGCGGCGCTGCGCCACGGCGGACTTCACCAGCAGCTCCTCCTCGGGGAAGAGCGTGGCCCCGGGGACGTCTCCGTACGCCTCGGCCGTCTGCGCCTCGGCGGGCACGATCCGCTCGATCATCTCGCCACCCCCGCCTCGCCGCGGACCGGCAGCGGCAGAATCTGCACGGGCCTGCCCGGTTCCTGGGCGCGCCGTCCCCACTCCCTCGGGTAGCCGAGCGAGACCTCCTGATGAGGTATGCCGTCGCACCACATGAGCCGGGGTATGTGCAGATGCCCGTACACGACCGAGGCGGCCCGGAACCTGCGCGGCCAGTCGGCCGAGCCCTCCGTGCCGCACCAGAGCGCGAACTCCGGCCGCCACAGCACGTTCGTGGGTTCGCGCACGATCGGCCAGTGGTTGATCAGGACGGTGGGCAGCTCGGGCGGGATCTCCATGAGCCGGCGCTCGGTGGCCGCGAGCCTGGCGCGGCACCACGCCTCCCTGCTGGGGTAGGGGTCGGGGTGGAGCAGGAACTCGTCCGTGCAGACGACACCGGCGGCCTCGGCCACGGCGAGGGCCGATTCCTTGGAGTACGTCCCGGCGGGCCGGAAGGAGTAGTCGTACAGGAGGAACAGCGGCGCGATCACGGCGGGGCCGCCCTCGCCCTCCCAGACCGGGTAGGGGTCCTCGGGCGTGACGACGCCCATCTCCCGGCAGAGCTCGACCAGATGGCGGTACTTGGCGTCGCCCCTGAGCTTGACCGGGTCGTCGGGGGCGGTCCACAGCTCGTGGTTGCCCGGCACCCAGATGACCTTCGCGAACCGCTCGCTCAGCGTGCGCAAGGTCCATTCGATGTCGGACACCAGCTCGCCGATGTCACCGGCCACCAGGAGCCAGTCGTTCTCCGACTCGGGCCACAGGGATTCGGTGATCTTCCGGTTCTCGGGGTAACGGATGTGCAGATCGCTCGTCGCGACGAGCCGGCCGGGCCTCGCCGGGAAAGTGGCGGGCTCCGCGAGGGAAGGCACGGTGGCGGCCGGAGGGGGCGACGCGCCGCGTATCTCATAGGTCATCGGTAATCGCTCCGAACTCGGCGTGCCCGCAAGTAGCGCATTCGACAAGAATTGGGTAAGCGTCCGCGCCGATCAACCCCTACTCCCCCGCTGCTCCCCGTCGGCCCGGCTCCGTGGCGTGCGGACGGCGCTGTCGGTGCCGCCCGATACGATTCGCACACACGAACGAGGAGACGTGACGGAGGAGGCATGGTGGCGACCGGATGGAGTCTGACGATCGACTGCGCGCATCCCGCGAAGCTGGCGGATTTCTGGGCGCTCGCCCTCGGGTACACGGAGAAGCCGCCACCCACCGGTTTCGCCACCTGGGAGGCGTGGCTCAGGCACTTCGGGGTTCCGGAGGAGGAGTGGGACGACGGCGCGTATCTCGCCGATCCGGACGGCGTGGGCCCGGCCCTGTCCTTCCTGAAGGTCCCGGAGTCGAAGGTGGTCAAGAACCGGCTGCATCTGGACATCCAGGTCGGGGGCGGCCGGGACATCCCGTGGGAGACCCGGTGGCCACGGGTCCTGGCCGCGGTCGATCGGCTGACGGCGGCGGGAGCGACGGTGATACGGGAACACCGGTCGCAGGGCCGGCCGGACCATATGGAAATGGCGGATCCGGAGGGGCACGAGTTCTGCCTTGTCTGATTCCTTACGGACCAGCGGCACTCGGCCATGATTTAAGAGGCTTTTTAGCTTCGGACGCGAGTATCCGAATCGACCATCGGAGGAACTTGCGTGAATGCCATCGACGACTTCACCGCCCTGACCCGCGACAAGCCCGGCCCGACGGCGCCCGCGTTCGGACAACATACCGGGTGCGGCGGTCCGGGGCATGTGGTGAGAGTGGCGTCGTCCGCCCGGAGGGCGGGGCTCACGGCGCCCGGTGCGCACGATCGCGAGACGGAGGATCGCCCTCGTACCGCGCGTACTCGGGCGACTCCGACAACACGGCGAGCGTGCGCGCCAGACGCCGTGAGCCCAACGGGACTTGCACCACACGCCCCGGGGGCGGATCGGCCGGAGACCGGCGCCCCGGCGGGCACGCACAGGGCAATGGCGCGGCGATGAGCGCGACAGCCTTCCACCCCGAGCGCCGCCACACTCTCTACCTCTGTGAGGAGAACCGCGCGGCGGCGGCCGCGTTCCTCGACACCGAGGTCGACATGAGCAGGGTCCAGCAGCACCGGATCAGCGCCCGCCAGGCTCCGAAGGCATACTCCGTCGTCGCCTACGTCATGCACGCCGTCGGCCGGGTCCTCAGCAACCATCCGGAGGTCAATGCGGCGATCCGCGGCCGGATGCGTCCCCGCGTCGCGCGGTACTCGATGGTCAGCGGGAAGCTCACCCTGGACTCGTCGCTGAACGGCCGACGGGTCGTGCTCTCGACCGTCATACCGTCCCTGGACGACGCCTCGCTCGACACCATCCAGGAACAGGTGAACCACTTCCGGGGCGGCGATCCCGACACCATGCCCGAGTACGCGCGCATACGCGCCCTTCACCGGCTGCCCACCCCTCTGGGCCGGGCGCTGTTCAAGCTGAGGACCCGGTCGCTGCGGCACCGCCCGGAGCTGATCGGCACGGTCGCCATCACCTCGCTCGGTCACCGAGCCGTGGACAGTTTCCACTTCGTCGGAGGCACCGCCGTCACCGTCGGTGTGGGCAGGGTCGTGGACCGCGCGGTCGTCCGCGGGGGCGAGGTGACGGTGGCGCCGATGATGCGGCTGAGCCTGGCCGTCGACCACCGCATCGTCGACAGCGCGGAAGCGGCCGACGTGCTCACCGAACTCAAGAGCAGGCTGGAGGCGTTCACACCGGACTACGCACCAGCCGGGTACGGAGCGTTCGACCGCGGTGCGATCGGTCACGGCGCGCCCGGTCACGGCGCGGAGACGCGGCTGCGGTCCCTCTGAGCACCGGGACGGACCGCAGCCGGTCGGCTGACGCCGTGTCACGCCTCCCCGAGGAGCTTCTCCGGTGACTGGAGCAGCGCCTTGACCCGCTGGAGGAACAGCACGGCGTCACGGCCGTTGAGGAGCCGGTGGTCGTAGGCGAGGCCCACATTGGCCACGGTCCGCGCGGTCACGGCTCCGTCGGAGTCCAGGAACAGCTCCTGCTGCGGGCCGGCGAGAGCGAGCGCGCACGCCTGTCCGGGGAAGACGAACGGCACCGCCGCCACCACGTCGAGGTCGTTGTGCAGGGTGACCGTGATGTTGCCGCCCGACAGCTCCGACTCCCGGAAGGTGCCCGTCATGACGGTGCGCCGGAAGCCCGAAACCGCCTCGACGATCTCCTCGAACGTCAGATCCGACGCCCGCTCCACCACGGGCACGAACAGTCCCTGGCCGACATCCATCGTGACACCCACATGGGCGGCCTCGGCCAGTTCCACCGTGCGGGAGTCGGCGAGGCGCGCGAAGACCAGCGGGAAGGCCCGGTACGAGCGGGCGACGGCCGAGAGCAGCAGCTCCGGCAGACCGACCAGTCGGCGGAGCCGCTTGCCCTCTCGCGCCGCCAGGGTCTGGGCCCGGGTGACATCCACCTTCACCACGGTGTACGCGGCGGGAATCGTCTGATGTGACGTCAGCACACTTCGCCCGACGGCCTGTTGAACGGGCGCCAGCGCCTGCGACAGGGTGGGGACAGTGCCCTTCGCGGAGTGCGTGGCGGCGGTCGGTGGCTCCGTGGCGGGTGTCGGGGCCGACTCGCCCTCCGCGCCACGCGCCGCCGCCCCGGTGGGCGCCGGGCCCGCGAGGCGCTCGACGTCCGTCCGCCTGACGACCTTCAGCCCCCAGCCCCGGACCTGCTCCTCGCCGATCCCCCACTCCGTCATCAGCACCTGTGCCGGCTTGGTGATCGTCACGCCGGCGGGAGACGAATCGCCCCCCGGAACAGCATCGGCTGACGACGCCACCACAGGGGCCGGGGACGCCTCCACGGTCTCGCCGGGGGCGAGCAGATGCCCGATGACATCACCGGGAGCACAGACCGACCCGGCCTCCAGCGACTGACGCAGAACACCCTCGGCCGCGGACTCCAGCTCCTCCGCCGCCTTCGAGGTCTCCACCACGGCCACCGGATCGCCCTCGCCGACCGGCTTGCCCTCATCGACCAGCCACTCGACGAGTGTGTACTCGGTGTCGTTGTTGTTCAGCTTGGGCACACGGATCTCAGTCACGCAGGGCCTCCACAACCGCTTGCCTAATCGTGTCTCCGCTCACCAGAACGCGCTCCTCCAGATGGGCGGCGCTCGGAATGACGCTGTCCGCGGAGTGGACGAGCCGTACCGGACGGCGCAGCGTGCCCCACAGCCGCTGGTGCAACTGCTGCGCCACCTCCGCGCCCCAGGTGCCGCCGGACGTGCCCTCCTCGGCCACACAGATCACATCGGCCGCGCCCAGCGTGGCGAGCAGCGGCTCCGCCGCGAAGGGGTAGAGACGGGTCGGCACCAGCAGCAGCGCCGTGATCTCCTCCTCGACCAGCAAGTCGCGCACCGCCTCACAGGCCCGGTGCGCCATGCCGCCGGCCGCGATCAGCACGACGTCGTACTCGTCGGGGTCATCGACGAACACCCGTGCCACGTCCGGCGCTTGAGGATGCCGGTCGAAGGACAGCAGGTCGTCGACGTGGCCGTCCGTGAACATCCGGCTCGTGTAGAGCACCTTGTCCTCGAACAGCATCGCGGGCTCCTCCCGCTCCACGATCTCCGACAGCAACTCGTAGGAGTCCCGGAACGGGGAGAGTTCGTAGAGCGACAGGCCGGGCGCGCCGATGAAGTGTTTCTGGAGGCTCTGACTGTGGGTCGCCCCGTAGCCGCGCCGGCCGCCCATCGGACAGCGAGCCACCAGCGGCATCGGCACCCGGCGCCCGTACATCGACACCGACTTGCTCGCGAAGTTGACGATCTGGTCGAAGGCGAGCGCGACGAAGTCGCCGAACATGATCTCGACGATCGCCACGTCACCCGCGAGTGCCAGCCCCGCGCCCGCCCCGACGATCCCCGACTCGCTGATGGGCGTGGTGAGGACACGGTCCGGGAAGCTGTCGCTCAGGCCCTTGGTGACCTTGAACGCTCCCCCGTACGGGTCGGCGATGTCCTCCCCGAGGACATACGCCCGGGGCTCCGCCTCCAGCAGTGTGTGAAGCGACTGGTTGAGGTTCTCGGCTACGCGCATGCGCCACTCCACACCGCCGGCGGCCGTCCGGAGACGTCCCGCGCGATCTCGTCCACCTCGGCCCTGACCTTGCCGTCCCAGCTCTCGAAGTGCTCGGGGAAAGCGGCGCCGTAGAGCCGGTACCAGTCGTGCTCCCGCGCGTGCGCCAGCTGCTCACGCGTCCGGGTGTCGTCCCCCTTGCTGTGCGGTCCGACCCGATGCGTGACGAACTCGACCACCAGCGGGCTGCGTTGCTCCCGCACCTCGCGCACCAGTGGCGCCAGGCCGGCACGGACGGCGTTCACGTCCAGCGAGGCGACCCGCTGGTAGCGGATCCCGAAGGCGGCGGCCCGGCCCTCGATGGTGCCGGCCATGTTCGACTCGACGGGGGTCGACTGGGCGATGCCGTTGTGCTCCACGGCCACCAGCAGCGGCACCCGCCAGAGCTGGGCCATGTTCAGCGCCTCGTACACCGCGCCCTCGCCCCATGTGCCGTCACCGATGAACGCACAGACGAGCCCGCCCGGGTCGGCTCGCAGCTGATGCAGTCCCGCTCCGACGGCCACCGGGAGGCTCTGGCCCTGTACGCCGGTGGAGAGGTAGCGGTCACGCAGGATGTGCTGGCTGCCGCCGACACCCGAGCACACGGCCCCCTCGCGCCCCATGATCTCGGCGAGCAGACCGGCCGGGTCGCGGAACCGGGAGAGGTAGTGGCCATGGCCCCGGTGATTGCTGAAAACGAAGTCGCGGTCCTCCAGCAGGGGACTCAGCGACACCGGCACGTACTCCTGTCCCAGACAGGTGTGGGTGGTGCCGTTCAGCTCGCCCTGCCCGAAGAGGTCGAGCAGTTTGCGCTCGAAGTGCCGGATGAGCAGGAGCAGTTCGAGGTCGTCGTCCGCCAGCTCGGTGAGCGGACCGACCGCCGTCAGGTCGGCGTTCCCGGTCGGGTTCGCGTCCGTGGTCGTGGTGGCGGTCGCGTCGGTGTTCGTTGGCGCGTCCGTGTTCCTGGTCGCGGTCACGTCGGTGCTGGTGCCCGTGGCGGTCTCGGTGTCCTTCTTCGTGCCAGGTGTCTCGACGGAGACATCGGTCATCGGGAGTCCGCCTCCGGGTCCATCTCCAGGATGGATTTGGCGAGTTGGTCGATCGTCCGCGTCTCGATGAACGTTTCCAGCGGTACGTCGACACCGATCTCCCGCTGAATGCGCATCGCGATCTCGATGATGAGGATCGAACGGGTCCCCAGGTCGGGGAGATCCGTGTCAACCGTGAGTCCGTCGCAATCCACCTGGTGTGTATCCAGGACGTCACGCCAGATGGCGAGCAATCGCTGAGGAAGGGGCACGGACGTGGAGGTGCTGGTCATGGTGGAGAACTTCCTGTATGCGGGACGAATTCATTCGCATGCGTCGCACCTGCGGCGCGCACCCTACCCGGCCTCACCTTGTCCACGTCCGCTAAAGCCCAGCTAAGAACGGTGGAAGCCCGCCCGGAGCAGGGGTTCGACGGACGGAACGGACTCTTAGGTCCGCTTTAGTCCGCGTGCTTAGCGTCAAGCCGCTTGTACGGATCAAGTAGCGCCCTCCTGCGTACCGGGACCCCGTTCACCGTCACTTGCCGCTCCTCGCCCGAACTACGCAGGCGGCGCAGGCCGATTTCCTGTGCGGCTCGAAATCGGGCCCGCCAACGCTGTGAAAGGGCGGACGGTAGCGGATGAGTATCAGCACCGAGGACAAACTTCGCGACTACCTGAAGCGCGTCACAGCCGACCTCCGCCGCACACGGCAACGACTCGACGCCGCCGTGTCGGGAGAGCAGGAACCCATCGCCATCGTCGGCGTGGCGTGCCGCTTCCCCGGCGGTGTCGCCTCCCCCGAGGACCTGTGGCGAGTCCTGGCCGACGGTGTCGACACCGTCTCCACGTTCCCGACCGACCGCGGCTGGGATCTGGAGCGCGCCGTCGGCGAGTCCGAGACGCTGCGTCCCGAAGGCCGTGAACCGCAGGGCGCCTTCCTCGACGACATCGCCGGATTCGACGCCGAGTTCTTCAACATCTCGCCGCGCGAGGCGCTGGCCATGGATCCCCAGCAGCGGGTCATCCTGGAGATCGCCTGGGAGGCGGTGGAGCACGCACGCATCGAGCCGCGCTCGCTGCGCGGTGGGCGTACGGGTGTGTTCATCGGGGCCACCCACCAGGACTACGGCCCCCGGCTGAGTGAGCCGGCCGAAGGCGTCCAGGGCCACCTGATGACGGGCAGCCTGCCGAGCGTCATCTCCGGGCGGGTGGCCTTCACGCTGGGCCTGGAGGGCCCGGCCGTAACGGTGGACACCGCGTGCTCGTCGTCGCTGACGGCGCTGCATCTCGCGTGCCAGTCCCTGCGGCAGAGCGAGTGCGACCTCGCCCTGGCGGGCGGCGTCACCCTCATGGCCACGCCCGGCATGCTGGTCGACTTCGACTACCAGGGTGGTCTGGCACCGGACGGCCGGTGCAAGGCGTTCTCCGACGGGGCGGACGGCACGGGGCTCGCGGAGGGTGCCGGAGTCGTACTCGTGGAGCGGCTGTCGGACGCCGTACGGAACGGGCACGAGATCCTCGCGGTGGTACGGGGCTCTGCGGTCAACCAGGACGGTGCGTCGAACGGGCTGTCGGCGCCGAACGGCCCTTCGCAGCAGCGGGTGATCCGTCAGGCGCTGGCGAACGCCGGTCTGTCGGTGGCGGACGTGGACGCGGTGGAGGCGCACGGGACGGGTACGACGCTGGGTGACCCGATCGAGGCACAGGCGTTGCTCGCGACGTACGGTCGGGACCGGCCGGAGGGCGCTCCGCTGTGGCTGGGATCGCTGAAGTCGAACATCGGGCACACGCAGGCGGCCGCCGGTGTCGCCGGTGTGATCAAGATGGTGCTGGCGATGCGGGAGGGTGTGCTCCCGCGCACCCTGCACGCGGATGAGCCGTCATCACACATCGACTGGTCCTCGGAGACGGTTCGGCTGCTGGGAGAGAACACTCCCTGGCCGGAGGGCGAGGGCAGGCCGAGGCGAGCGGGTGTCTCGGCCTTCGGTATCAGCGGGACGAACGCGCACGTCATTCTGGAGCAGGCCCCGGCAGCTGAAATCACGGAGTCCGAGACCGAGTCCGGCCCTGGGGCCGGGTCGGGTGTGGTGGTGTGGCCGGTGTCGGGTCATACCGCTGACGCGCTGGAGGCGCAGGCGTCGCGGCTGCACGCGCATCTGACCGCGTATCCGGAGATCACGGCCGGGCAGGTGGCGCATGCACTGACCACGACGCGTACGGCTCTCAGCCATCGGGGTGCGGTGGTCGGCACCGAGCGGGTGGAGTTGCTGGAGGGGCTGGCGGCGCTGGCCGAGGGGGCTCCCAGTGCGCATGTGGTCAGCGGGGTGACACGGCCGCAGGGCAAGACGGTGTTCGTCTTCCCCGGCCAGGGCGCCCAATGGCCCCTCATGACCGCCGACCTCCTCTCGACGGAACCCGTCTACGCCCAGTCCATCGAAGCCTGCGCGAGGGCCCTGGACCCGTATGTGGACTGGTCCTTGCGTGATGTTCTGAACGACCCGACCGGGGCGCTGCTGGAGCGTGTGGACGTCGTCCAGCCCGCCCTGTTCGCCGTCATGGTGTCGCTGGCCCGGTTGTGGGAGCACCACGGCACCCGTGCAGACGCTGTCATCGGTCACTCACAGGGCGAGATCGCCGCCGCGCACATCGCCGGCGCGCTGAGCCTGGAGGATGCGGCGAAGATCGTCGCGCTGCGGAGCAAGGCCCTGACCTCGCTGACCGGGCGGGGCACGATGGCCTCGGTCACCCTGCCCCACGAACAAGTCGCCGAACAGATCGCCGGATACGGCAGTCTGTCGGTCGCGGTCATCAACTCCCCGACGCATACGGTGATCTCCGGCACCACCGAGGACATCCACACCTACCTCGACCAGTGCACCGCCGCCGATGTCCAGACCAGGCTGCTGCCCGTCGACTACGCCTCCCACAGCCCCCACGTCGAAGCACTCAAAGAACAACTCCTGACCGTCCTCGCCGACATCACCCCCCAGACCGCCCAGATCCCGTTCCACTCCACCACCCACCCCACCCACGGGCCCACCGACACCACCACCCTGACCAGCACCTACTGGTACGACAACCTCCGCCAACCCGTC
>NZ_JBVJNN010000069.1:0-19257 GCF_055583685.1 Streptomyces sp. NPDC104581 | reverse complement strand
AGGATAACCCCTGTGCGGGGGGGGGGGGTCGGGGGGTGGTGGGGGGGTGGGGGGGGGGGGGGGTCCCCCGGGGGGGCCCCGGGGGGGCCCCCCCCCCCCCCCCCGCCGCCGGGGGCGGTGTCGAGGCGAGCCGCTCGCGCAGACCGGCGGCCCGGCGGCGCGCGTCGCGTACGGACAGCGGCAGCGGGTCCCAGCCGGCCAGCCGCCCGAGCCCCACCACGGGCGGGAAGACGGGGGAGACGGCCATGATCCGTTCCGGCTCGCCCACGACCGGCGCCTCGCCGGGGCCGGGCAGGAGGACGACCTGGTCCGCGTACTGCACGACCCGCTCCAGCCGGTGCTCGGCCATCAGCACGGTCGTGCCCAGGTCGTGCACCAGCCGTTGCAGCACGGCCAGGACCTCCTCGGCCGCCGCGGGATCGAGCGCGGACGTCGGCTCGTCCAGGACCAGCACCTTGGGGTGCGGGGTCAGCACCGAACCGATCGCGACGCGCTGCCGCTGGCCGCCGGAGAGCGTGGCGATCGGGCGGTCGCGCAGCTCGGCCAGGCCGAGCAGATCGAGGGTCTCCTCGACGCGGCGCCGCATCACATCGGGGCCCAGGCCCAACGACTCCATCCCGTAGGCCAGTTCGTCCTCGACGGTGTCGGTGACGAAATGGGCGAGCGGGTCCTGGCCCACCGTGCCGACGAGATCGGCGAGTTCGCGCGGCTTGTGGGTACGGGTGTCGCGGCCGTCGACGGTCACCCGGCCGCGGAGCACACCGCCGGTGAAGTGCGGGACGAGCCCGGACACCGCGCCAAGCAGGGTGGACTTGCCGACGCCCGAGGGGCCGACGAGCAGCACCAACTCGCCCTCGGGGACGGTGAGGTCGACCCCCCGCACCGCGCCGAGGGCGGGGGCCGGAGCGTCGGTGTAGGTCACCGACACCTGCTCGAACCGGATCACCGGGTCTCCTCCTCGGACGTGGTGGTGGCAGTGGCGGGCAGGGGCGCGACGACGGCCGGGAGCAGACCGAGCAGGATGCCCGCGGCCGGCCAGAGCGGCAGACCGGGTGCCACGAGCGGTACGACGCCCGGGTGCAGGCCCGCCGGGTCGTACGCGTTCGCCCGGATCATCAGCGCGGCGACGGCCGCGCCCGAACCGGCGACCAGCCAGGCCCGGACGCCCCACAGGTCGGGGCGGTAGCGCGTACGGACCGAACGGCGCCCGCCGAGCCACAGACCGCCGAGCGCCGCGGTGAGCCCGATGCCGAGGAGCGGCAGACCGTACCGGGCGCCCTCGGCGGCGAGCAGTCCGTACGAGCCCGCGCAGACGCCGAGCAGGCCGCCGAGGGTCAGCACGGTGGTGGTACGGCGCACGGCGGCGGGTACGGCGGCCGTACGGCCGTAGCCGCGCGCGTCCATCGACGCGGCGACGGCGACGGAGCGCTCCAACGCGCCCTCCAGGACCGGCAGTCCGATCTGGAGGATCGCCTTCACCCCGCCGGTCGGCCGGCCGCGCAGCCGGCGGGCGGTGCGCAGGCGCAGGACGTCGGCGACCATGTTCGGCGCGAAGGTCATGGCGACGACGACGGCGACACCCGCCTCGTACAGCGCGCCGGGCAGGGACTTGAGCAGTCTGGCCGGGTTGGCGAGCGCGTTCGCGGCGCCCACGCAGATGAGGAGCGTGGCGAGCTTGGCGCCGTCGTAGAGCGCGAACACCAACTGCTCGGCCGTCACCCGGCCGCCGATCCGGACGCCTTTCGCCCAGTCGGGGAGGGGCAGTTCGGGCAGGGTCACGATCAGGTGCGAGCCGGGGACCGGCGAGCCGAGGAACGCCGCGAGGACGAGCCGGACGACGATGACGGCGAGTCCGAGCTTGACGAAGGCCCCGTACGACCGGGCCCACGGCGCGTCGGTCCGCCGCGCGGCGACGACGTACCCGGCCACCCCGACGAGCAGCCCGAGCAGCAGTGGATTGGTGGTCCGCGAGGCGGCGACGGCCAGCCCCAGGGCCCACAGCCACCACGCCCCGGCGTGCAGCGCGTTGCCACGGGTCGCTCGCGGCGCCCGAAACCCGCGGGCGGCGCGCACCGGCGCGCCGACGGGCTCGGCTGCCGCGGTGCCCCCGCCACGCGGCGTGCCGGTCGTGCGGGGGCCGTCGGTCCGCAGCTTCGCGACGTGCTCGCGGGCCGTGTCGGAGGCCGAGGCGTGGCGACCGTCGGCGGCGCCCTCCTGCCGGTCGGCCCAGACGGGGTCGGTCTCCGGCCGCTGCCCGCCGTCGAGCTGGTCCGAGGAGTCGTCCTGATGGCCCGTGCGGTGACCGCCGGGGCCGACGCCGGTGTGCGTGGGCGGGTCGGTGGGCCGTGCTGGTACGGGGCTGGTGGTGGTGGTGTTCTCGTTCCGGGGCCTGCGAGGGTGTGCGGGGGCGCTGGGTTCGTCGGCGGGGCCGGTCACGTCGGGCCGGCTCCGCGGCGTGCCGGTCGGGCGGGCGCCGTCGTGGCTCGTGCGGTGACCGCCGGGGCCGACGCCGGTGGCCCGGTTCGCATCGGGGTCGGTGGGGGCCTGGTCCGGGGGCGCGGTCGTCCCGGCGTTCGTTTCCGTCCGGTCCGCGTCGGCCTGGTCAGCCACGGCGACGGCGGGCCTGCCAGAGCGCGGCCGTGGCCAGCGTGAGCACGGCCGCCGCTCCCGCGAGGATGCCGAGCGACGGCGTGCCGCCCTCTTCGTCGTCCCTGGCGGGACCGCCCGTGGCGCGCGAGGCGGTAGGGGCCGCGGACGCGGCTCCCTCGTCCGAGATCTGTTCGCCGCACCCCGACTCCGGGTAGCCCGCGATCGCGCACAGCAGCGCGGCGCTGTCGTAGCGCAGCGGCTTCGCCACCGCCGCGAGCGCGTCCGCGCTCGTCGCGTCTCCGTCGACCCGCGCGCACTCGGCCAGTGGCGCCGGCGGCTTCTCGCCGTCCGGCGCGTCCGCCTCCGTGCCGGGGTCGACGACCACCGCGATCCGCTTGGCGCCGTCCTTCGCGGGCGTCGAACCGCAGACGGCCGCGAAGTCCGGTGTCTCGCGGGGCTTCGCCGCGTCCTGGCTGTCCGCGCTGACCGCGAAGCGGAAGCCGTTGACCGCGCCGTCGGCGGGCCGCGCGAGGGCCGGCCCCTGGGTGGCGTACGTCCACCGCGCGCCGTCGCTCTCCCAGAACGACCAGTAGCGGTAGCCCGCGGCGTGGGCCGTCCCTGCGGCCGGCAGCGTCAGCGCGCCGGTGAACGCGAGCAGGACAGCGACGAGCGGGAGGGCCCGCCGGGTCCGTATCCGCGTGCGTACGGGCGCCCGCCTCATGCCCGGCGCCGCTTCGCCCGCACCACGAACAGCGCGCAGATGACGAGCGCGGCGAACGCCCCGATCGCCATCGTCCACAGGTTCCCGGACATGCTGTGCCGCTCGGCCTTCTGATCCGCCAGCACCTTCTGCTGCTCGACGGTCGTCAACGGCTTGGGCCCGATCCACTTGGGCGCCGGACCCGTCGCGTTCAGGGCCTTCACCAGGTCGGTGCCGCCGAACTCACGCGGGTCCGTGCCCGTCGTGTGCGCGGCGAAGATCAACTGGGCGTACGCGGCGGGCCCGTTCTCCTTCGCCCACGCGGCCGAGTTCTTCTCCAGCCACTTCATCGGGGCCACCGCCTGCTTGCCGTACCCGGCGGTCGTCAGCGCGACGACGGCCTCCGCGGTGTTGCCGTGGTCCGGCAGCGGCGCGGAGTCCTCGGCGCCTGGCATGGGCGGCTGGTCCAGATGACCGGTCTTGGCGAGCGCCTTCACCAGATACGACGCGCCGTTGCGCGCCGCGCGCTCCGGCGTGAGCGGGTGCAGGTCCTGGCAGACGGGCCCGGGGCCGGGCTCCACACCCGTCGTGACCATCCGCTTCCCGATCCCGCCGAGGACACCGGCGGCCGTGGCGTCGGCGTTGGGAAGCAGTTTGCCTGACTTGTCCGGCTGGTAGGCGAACGCGCCGCCGCCCTCCGCCGCGTCGCAGGGGATCGCGAAGCCGCTCAGCGCCTGGTACGGGGACCTGCCCTCCGTCGAGAGCCGTTTGCCCACCGGGGCGCCGCCGGCGGCCAGTGCCCCTATCACCAGTCCGGTGGAGTTGGCGTCGCTGGGCGCGCCCGCGCTGTATCCCCAGCCGCCGTCCTCGTTCTGGACGGAGGCGAGCCAGCTCATGCCGTTGTTCATGGCCTCCGGGTGGGTGGTGAGCGCGGCCAGTATCTGTACGGCGGCGGCCGTGGAGTTGGTGTCGACGACGGTCGTCGCGTCGCACGGCTTCGTGGCGTCGGGGCGGTACGCGGGGAAGGCGCCGCTGTCGCACTGCTGCCCGAGCAGCCAGTTGACGGCGGAGTCGGCGGGCATGACGTTGACGGCGCGCTGCGCCAGCATGGCGAGCGACTGGCGCCAGACACCGTCGTAGGTCGGGTCGGCCGTGCCGTACATCCCGGCGGGCAGCTCGGCCGGGGCCCCGTCATCGGCCGGAGAGGCCGGGGCGGCGGAGGCCGCGGAGGGGACGGCGGTCACGCACAGGACGGCGGCGGCGGCGAGCGCTGCTGCGCCACGCGCCACGTGGCGGCGAACGGTGGTCATCTCGGGTGCGGCCTCTCCTGCGTGAACGCGTGAACGCGCGGAACCGGGCAGGCACGCTGAGGCACCGGGCTCGGCCCCGTATGCCTCGACGGTGCCGGCCACCGGGGGTTTCCGGTGGCGCGAGCCGGTCACGACCGCGTCCGGGGTGTTCCGACTCACCGCCGGTGAGGGCGGCTCACGGTTGCGGGTCAGTGCCGGATTCGCACCGGCTTCCCCCCGTACGGGCATGATGACGACGGGCTCACTCTACCGGCCCCTTTTCGGCCGCCCCGGACGCCGCCGCCGGGGCGGCGACCGCGCCGTCCCGCCGGGGGAGCGCCCCCGGCGGACCGGAGCGGTCCCCGATCGCGGGACGGACCCGCGCCGAATCCGGGCCGAATCCGGGCCGGCTCCTCGCCGGACCCGCCCCCGGTCGAGGACACCGCGCGCCTGACGCCTCGTCACCGATCCCGTCCACCCGCTCACTCCGCCCGCACCGCACGGATCGGCCGTGGCGCGAATCACCCGGGGCCGCCCCGCTGCGCGGCCCTACCTGCCGGTAGATTCGAGGCTCCCTGTGTCCTCCCGTCCCCGGACGGGAACTTGTTCCGGATTGACGCGAGCGGTTACGCTCCGCCGAAAGTGAAGTGAGAAGTGAGGGCCGAGAGTGACCGCTGAGGCCGTAGAGGCGGGGACCCCCGCAGGGCCCGCAGGCACCTCCGCGGCGGCGGACCGGCCGCTGCGGATCGCGCTCCTCACCTACAAGGGCAACCCCTACTGCGGCGGCCAGGGCGTCTACGTACGACACCTCTCGCGCGAGCTGGCCCGCCTCGGGCACAGCGTCGAGGTCATAGGCGCCCAGCCCTACCCCGTCCTCGACGAAGGCGTCCCGCTCACCGAACTCGGCAGTCTCGACCTCTACCGGCAGCCCGACCCGTTCCGGACACCCAGGCGCGGTGAGTACCGCGACTGGATCGACGCACTCGAAGTCGCCACCATGTGGACCGGCGGCTTCCCCGAACCGCTGACCTTCTCCCTGCGCGCCCGCCGCCATCTGGCCGCCCGCCGGGGCGAGTTCGACGTCGTCCACGACAACCAGACCCTCGGCTACGGGCTCCTCGGCGATCTCGGCGCCCCCCTCGTCACCACCATCCACCACCCCATCACCGTCGACCGGCGCCTGGAGATCGACGCCGCCGACGGGCGGCGCGCCCGCGCCTCCGTACGGCGCTGGTACGGCTTCACCCGCATGCAGAAGCGGGTCGCGCGCCGGCTGCCCGCCGTCGTCACCGTCTCCGGCAGCTCGAAGCAGGAGATCACCGACCACCTCGGAGTCCCGCCCGCCCGCATCCGGGTCGTCCCGATCGGCGCCGACACGAGCCTGTTCTCGCCGGACCCCGCCGTCCCCGAGGTCCCGGGCCGGATCGTCACCACCTCCAGCGCCGACGTACCGCTGAAGGGGCTCATACATCTGGTCGAGGCGCTGGCCAAGGTGCGGACGTCGAATCCGTCGGCGCATCTGGTCGTCGTCGGCAAGCGTGCCGAGGACGGGCCCGTCCAGCAGGCCATCGAGCGCCACGGGCTCGGCGACGCCGTCCGTTTCGTCAAGGGCATCTCCGACGCCGAACTGGCCGACCTCGTACGCGGCGCCCAGATCGCGTGCGTGCCGTCCCTGTACGAGGGGTTCTCACTGCCCGCCGCCGAGGCCATGGCCACCGGCACGCCGCTGGTCGCCACCACCGGCGGCGCGATCCCCGAGGTCGCGGGGGCCGACGGCGTGAGCTGTCTGGCCGTCCCGCCCGGCGACGCGGACGCTCTGGCCGCCGCGCTCGACAGACTGCTCGGCGACCGGGAGTTGCGCGAGCGGCTCGGCGCCGCCGGGCGCGAGCGGGTGCTGCGCCGGTTCACCTGGGCGCGCGCCGCCGAGGGCACCGTCGAGCTGTACCGCGCCGCCGTGGCCGCCCACGCGAGGGCGGCCCGCCGATGAGGGCCCCCGCCCGCCGCCGCCCGTCCTGTACCCGGCCCCCGGCCCGCTGACCGGCGTCCCGGCCGGCCCCACCCCGCGCCCCCACCCCTGACGCTCGCCCCGATCCACCGCCCCGCCCAGTCGCCTTCACCCCCGACCGCGAAAGCAGGAACTCGTGCTGACCGTGGACTTCTCCCGATTCCCGCTCGCCGCCGGCGACCGGGTACTCGATCTGGGGTGCGGCGCGGGCCGGCACGCCTTCGAGTGCTACCGGCGCGGCGCCCAGGTCGTGGCCCTCGACCGCAACGGTGCGGAGATCCGCGAGGTCGCCGCCTGGTTCGCCGCGATGAAGGAGGCCGGTGAGGCGCCGCCCGGCGCCACCGCCACCGCGATGGAGGGCGACGCGCTGAACCTCCCCTTCCCCGACGCGTCCTTCGACGTCGTGATCATCTCCGAGGTGATGGAGCACATCCCCGACGACAAGGGTGTGCTCGCCGAGATGGTCCGCGTCCTGCGGCCCGGCGGCCGGATCGCCGTGACCGTGCCCCGCTACGGCCCCGAGAAGGTCTGCTGGACACTCTCAGACGCGTACCACGAGGTCGAGGGCGGCCACATCCGCATCTACAGGGCCGACCAACTCCTCGGCCGGATACGGGAGGCCGGACTCCGGCCGTACGGAACCCACCACGCGCACGCCCTGCACTCGCCCTACTGGTGGCTCAAGTGCGCCTTCGGCGTGGACAACGATCGGGCGCTGCCCGTCCGCGCGTACCACAAGCTCCTCGTCTGGGACATCATGAAGAAGCCCTTCGCGACGCGCTTCGCCGAGCAACTGCTCAACCCGGTCGTCGGCAAGAGCTTCGTCGCCTACGCCACCAAGCCGCACCAGCCGTCGGCGGAGGGCCGGTGACCCTGCCCGGCCGCGGTGCCGACCGCACCGAACACCTCGTCCTGCCCGGTGTCCTGACGGCGAATCAGGCGGCGGAGACCGTCGCCGGGATCCTCGCCGCGCAGCGCCCCGACGGCGCCATCCCCTGGTTCCGCGGCCACCACCTCGACCCGTGGGACCACACCGAGGCCGCCATGGCGCTCGACGCGTCCGGCGAACACGAGGCCGCCGCCCGCGCGTACGCGTGGCTGGCCCGGCACCAGAACGAGGACGGCTCCTGGTACGCCGCCTACGACGACGGCGAGGCCACCCGGCCCACCGATCGCAGCCGCGAGACCAACTTCTGCGCCTATCCGGCGGTCGGCGTCTGGCACCACTATCTGGCCACCGGTGACGAGGTGTTCCTCGACCGGATGTGGCCCGTCGTACGCTCCGCCATCGGGTTCGTCCTGGAACTCCAGCGGCCCGGCGGGCAGATTGGCTGGAAGCGCGAGGACGACGGCACCCCCGTCCACGACGCGCTGCTGACCGGCGGTTCGTCCGTCTACCAGGCGCTGCGCTGCGCGCTCGCGATCGCCGAGGAGCGCGAGGAGCCGCAGCCCGACTGGGAGCTGGCGGCCGGAGCGCTCGCGCACGCGGTCCGTGAGCACCCCGAGCGGTTCCTCGACAAGAGCCGCTACTCGATGGACTGGTACTACCCGGTCCTCGGCGGGGCGATGACCGGACCACGGGCGAAGGCCCGGATCGACGAGGGCTGGGACCGCTTCGTCGTTCCCGGACTCGGGGTGCGCTGCGTACTGCCGAACCCCTGGGTGACCGGCGGCGAGAGCTGTGAACTCGCCCTGGCGCTCTGGGTGGTGGGCGAGTCGGACCGGGCGCTGGACATACTCCAGTCCATCGGGCACCTGCGCGCGGACGGCGGGATGTACTGGACGGGCTATGTCTTCGAGGGCGAGAAGGCGGTCTGGCCCGAGGAGTTGACGAGCTGGACGGCGGCCTCACTGCTGCTGGCCGTGGCCGCTCTCGGGGGGGACGAGGCGACCACGGCCGTCTTCAGCGGTGCGAGACTGCCGTCCGGGCTGGAGCCGGACTGCTGTGAACGGGTGGGCTGAGCGGTATTGCTGACGGGCCGTCAGGCCCGGCGGATCCGGCTGGCCAGCGCGTGGCCGATAAACAGGTAGACCACGGCCGCGAGACCGTAGCCGCACACCACGCGCGCCCATGCCTCGTCGAAGGTGAACAGATCGTAGGACCAGCTGGCGAGCCAGCGTGCCGCGTCCTGGACGAAGCTCACCAGGTCGTTGGCGCGGTTGGCGTCCAGCAGGTACATCAAGATCCAGAGGCCCAATATGAAGGCCATGACATCCGCGATCACTACAAGGATCGTGGCTGCTGCGCTGCTTCCACTGCGTTGACGTGTGGCCATGACAACCGTGTTGCCGCTCTACGACCGGCGAAACCCCCCACTGGCCGGAACGGTGTGACCGGCGAACGCCGACGGCCCCCGCCCGGAGAGGGCGGGGGCCGTCGGCGTTCGCCGCGCGCAGCTCAGCCGCGCTGGATGCCGGTCGTGTCCTGAAGCAGACCGCGACGGCCGTCCTGCGTCTGGGCGATCAGGCCGGGGCCGCGCTGCTCGACGGCCAGGTACCAGGTGCCCGGCGCGAGTTCGGCGATCGGGGACGGCGAGCCGTCCTCGCCGTACAGGGGACGGGCCACCGGCACGGCGAACCAGAACGGTTCGAAGGCGCCGCCGGACGAGCCGTCCTGCTTCGGACCCGGAGCCCCCGGCTGTCCGCCCTGCGAGGGCTGGCCCGGACCCGCCTGACCCGGCTGGGCCCCGCCGTACGCCGGCTGGGGCTGACCCGGCTGGCCGCCGTACGGCTGCTGCTGGGCGCCCGGGTAGCCGTACCCCTGGCCGGGGTGGCCCTGCTGGCCGTACGGCGAGGCGACCTGCGGCTTCGGGGCGCCGACGAGGGGCGCCTTGAGGGCGGGGACGAGCGGGGTGGCGAGCGCGCCCGCGGCGAGCACGATGGTGGCGAGCAGGCCGAGGATCAGGCCGGCGCCCGCGTTGTTCGCGTCGATGATGGTCCAGAACGCGGTCCACAGCGCGAAGACGGTCAGGGCGACACCGAACTGGCCGAGGTCGAGACCGGCCACCTTGCGGCCCGGCATGCCGCGACCGACGACGATGAGCGCGGCGCCGATGATGCCGGCGATGTAGATGCTCATCACAAGACCGAGCGAGTCCCAGGCGTTCGAGCTGTAGCTCGAGCAGTCGACGCCCTGCGGGCAGTCGATGCCGACGAGGTCGAGGAACGAGGCGATGAACAGCACCACCGCTGCTCCGATCACCACGCCATCGCCTCGTGTGAGGGAGCGGATGTTCACGTTGAAAAGTCCTTCGTAGGTCGTCTCGTCGGGGCGGTCGCCACCGTCGCGGGGCGACGGCGAGGGGTGCGAAGCTCGGGGGCGGCTCCCTATCGTACGGATTAATCTAGCGCCTGCCCGAGCGGGGCGTCTCCTCGGTTCCGGGCCACCCCGGAAGAGGACCACGGCAGGCCCTCCAACGGTTGCGGGAGAGCGCGAAGAAGAATGGATCGCGGTCTTTTCGTTGTGAATCCGTTGCCATTTGACGGCTGTTCGGCGGGCTGCCCCCGCGTTTTCCCGCGCCGTTCCCCGTGTTCGGCTATCGGCCGGGGGTAACGGGTGCGGCTATCGGTTCAGGAAACTGCTGATGCCGTCCGCCATTCCCTGTGCCGCCTTCTGCCGCCAGTCGGCGCTCGTCAGCAGGGCGATGTCCTTCGAGTCCCGCATGTTGCCGCACTCGATGAAGACCTTGGGCACGGTCGAGAGATTCAGCCCGCCGAGATCGTCGCGCACATCGAGCCCCGTGCCCCCGCCGAGATAATTGGACGGAGCGCTTCCGGTCGTGCGTACGAAATTGCCCGCGACGCGTTCGCCGAGCTCGCGCGAGGGGGCCACGATCTTCGAGGTGTCGGCCCCGCCCGACTTCACCAGTGCGGGAAGGATGACATGGAAGCCGCGGTTGCCCGCGGCCGAGCCGTCCGCGTGGATGGAGATGACCGCGTCCGCACCGGCCTTGTTGCCGATTTCCGCGCGCTCGTCCACGCACGGTCCCCACTCCCGGTCGTTCTCGTGTGTGAGTTTCACGGTCGCTCCCTCTTTACGGAGGAGAGTGCGGAGGCGCTGTGAAACATCGGCGGTGAATTCGGCTTCCGTGTAACCGGAGTTGCCCGAGGTGCCCGTGGTGTCGCATTCCTTGCGGTTGGTTCCGATGTCCACGAGTTTGTTGATCTCGGCCGTGTGCTTGAAGTTGCCGGGATTGTGCCCGGGGTCGATCACGACGGTCCGGCCCGCCAGCGGCCCGTCACCGGGAGCCGGCCGCGCGTCCCCCGGAGCGTCGTCGCCGTCCGCCGGCTTCGACGGCGAGCCCGCGCCGGACGGCCCCGGCTCCGCGGAACCCGGCCGCCGCGACGGATCGGCCGAGGCGGACGCGCTCGCGCCCTGCGCGGGAAGTCCGGCCGGGCCCCCGTCGTTGGACCCGCCGGTGGCCTGCCAGATCAGCCAGCCGGCGAAGGCACCCGGCACCACGGCCGCGGCGGCGAGGGTGAGCGTGAGCCGCGAGAAGGGACGGCGACGGGCGGGGAGGTGGCTTTCGTCGTACGACACCCGGCGATGCTAGTCCGTGAAGGACGGAGCGTCAGGTTCCCGCCCCGGTACGTCGCAGGACTCGCAGCGACTCGTACGCCGAGACCTCCGCGAACGCGCCGGACGCCAGCGCGCGCCGCCACACCCGGTACGGCGCCCGGCCACCGTCCGCCGGGTCGGGGAACACGTCGTGCACGGCGAGCAGCCCGCCCACCGCGAGATGCGGCGCCCAGCCCTCGTAGTCACCGTTCGCGTGCTCGTCGGTGTGGCCGCCGTCGATGAACACCAGCCCGAGCGGGCCGCCCCACACCGCGGCCACCTGCGGGGAGCGGCCGACGACCGCCACGACATGGTCCTCCAGACCGGCCGCGTGGAGCGTGCGGCGGAAGGACGGCAGCGTGTCCATGCGCCCGGCCTCCGGGTCGACGAGCGACGGGTCGTGGTACTCCCAGCCGGGCTGCTGCTCCTCGCTGCCGCGGTGGTGGTCGACGGTCAGCGCCGTGACCCCGGCGGCGCGGGCCGCGTCGGCGAGCAGAATGGTGGACCGGCCGCAGTACGTACCGACCTCCAGCAACGGCAGCCCGAGCGTGGCCGCTTCGGTGGCGGCGGCGTACAGGGCCAGTCCCTCACCGGTCGGCATGAAGCCCTTCGCGCGCTCGAAGGCGGCCAGCACGCCGGGGGAGGGGACGGTGGGGGCCGGGGTCGGTTCGGACGGGGCGGTCCCGGCGGTCATGGGTTCCTCCTGGGCGGGTGTGCGGTGCGGTCGCCCATCGTGCCGTACGCCGTCCCGCGCACCGACACCCCCTACGACCGGACCGCCGCCGTGGGCGCCAGCACCAGGTCGACGGCCACCGGCAGCGCCCCGCCGGGACAGGCCGCCGGGTGGGCGCAGGGGGCGTGGCCCGTGGCCGAGCCAGCCAGCACGTACTCACCGGCGATGGGCACCGCGAGCGCGTACCGGCCCTCGTCGTCCGCCCTGGTGAGACCGGCCTGACGGCCGCGCGGGTCGATGAGCGTGACGTTCGCCCGGGGGACGGGCGCGCCGTCGGGGTCCAGCACCCGGCCGCGGAACCCCCCGACGGCGGACGGCGCGGGGGCGTCCTCCCCGCCGCTCGCCAGCAACTCGGTCCGGGGCGAGGTCCGGTGGGCCGGCAGGAACGCGGCCAGTGCCAGGCCTCCGAGCACGGCGGCCGTGGCGATCATGAACGAGACGCGGAAGCCGTGCAGGCTGGGGACCGCCGCCGGGCCCGTACCGATCGCCGTACGCGCCAGCACCATGCCGATGACGGCGCTGGACACCGACGTGCCGATGGAACGGGCCAGGGTGTTCAGCCCGTTGGCCGCGCCGGTCTCCTTCGGGTCGACGGCCCCGACGATCAGGGCGGGCAGCGAGGAGTACGCGAGTCCGATGCCCGCGCCGAGGACCACCGAGATGACGACGGTCTGCCAGGCGGCGCTCATCATGAACAACCCCGCGCCGTAACCGACCGCGATGACCGCCATGCCGATCATCAGCGAGACCTTGGGGCCCCGCCGCGCGGATATCCGGGCGAAGAGCGGGGCCACGAACATCATCGTCAGACCGAGCGGCGCGACGCACAGTCCCGCGACGACCATGGACTGGCCGAGGCCGTAACCGGTCGACGTGGGGAGCTGGAGCAGCTGGGGCAGGATCAGCGACACCGCGTAGAACGCGACGCCGACCATCATCGACACGAGGTTGGTCAGCAGCACCTCGCGGCGCGCGCTCGTACGGAGGTCCACCAGCGGGGCCCGCAGACGCAGCTCCATGGCGCCCCACAGACCGAGGACCACGACGGCCACGGCGAACAGACCGAGCGTCGTGGACGACGTCCAGCCCCAGGCGCTGCCCTTGGTGACCGGCAGCAGCAGGGCGACAAGACCCACGGAGAGACCGAGCGCGCCGAACCAGTCGAACCGGCCGCCCGCCCGTACCGAACTCTCCGGCACCACCAGGACCGTCAGCACCATCGACAGCACGCCCAGCCCGGCGGCACCGAAGAACAGCGTGTGCCAGTCGGCGTGCTGCGCGACCAGCGCGGCGCCGGGCAGGGCGAGTCCGCCGCCGACCCCGATCGACGAGCTCATCAGGGCCATCGCCGAGCCGAGCTTCTCGCGGGGCAGCTCGTCGCGCATGATGCCGATGCCCAGGGGGATCGCGCCCATCGCGAAGCCCTGGAGCGCCCGGCCGGCGATCATCACCGTCAGATCGTCGGTGAACGCGCAGACCAGCGAACCGACGACCATGACCGCGAGGCTCGCGAGCAGCATCCGGCGCTTGCCGTACAGATCACCGAGCCGCCCCATGATCGGGGTGGACACCGCACCGGCGAGGAGCGTCGCCGTGATGACCCAGGTCGCGTTGTCGGGCGAGGTGCGCAGCAGCGCCGGCAGATCCTTGATGATCGGGACGAGCAGGGTCTGCATGACGGCGACGGTGATCCCGGCGAACGCGAGCACCGGCACGACGCCGCCGGTCCCCCGCTTACGCGGAACGGCCCCGGGGACGGGGCCGGATCCGGCGTACTGGTCGGGCGTCGCTTGCGGCATGGGTGGAGCCTCCGGGCAGGGGAAGGGTGGGCGGGGCGGACAGCGGGGTGGTCGGAGGGTCAACGCCTCCGGGTGGCCCCGGTATTCCTTCGGGCCCCGGGTATTCCTCGCTGACGAGCGGACTTAGGACGCCGGGCCCGGTGCCCCGTACATCGATATCCCGATGTACGGGGCGGGGGAGGGGCTGCGACGATGACGGCCATGGCCCACGTCCCGGCAGTCCCCGAAACCGAAAACGGCCGCGAGCCCGAAGCGGATCCCGCGTCCGGGTCCGGTCGCGAGTCCGGCACCGAGAGCCCCGCCACCGCGCGGCCGGCCCGTACCTGGGCCGTCATCGCCGCCGCCTGCGCCGGGCAGTTCCTCGTCGTGCTCGACGTCTCGGTGGTCAACGTCGCCCTGCCGTCGATGCGCGCCGACCTCGGCCTCGGCACCGTCGGTCTCCAGTGGGTCCTCAACGCCTACTCGATCGCGTTCGCCGGTTTCATGCTCCTCGGTGGCCGGGCCGCCGACATCTTCGGCCGCAAACGGATGTTCCTCGCCGGGCTCGGGGTCTTCACCGTCGCCTCGCTGGCGGGCGGTCTCGCGCAGGAGGGCTGGCAGCTGCTCGCCGCCCGTGCCGTGCAGGGTCTCGGCGCCGCCGTACTGGCACCCGCGACCCTCACCATCCTGACCGCCGCCGTCCCCGCAGGACCGGCGCGGACCCGGGCCATAGCCACCTGGGCGGCGGTCGGCGCGGGCGGCGGCGCGGCGGGCGGACTCGTCGGCGGCGTCCTGACCGACCTGCTGTCCTGGCGCTGGGTGCTGCTGATCAACGTGCCCGCCGGTGCGCTGGTCCTGGCCGCCGCCGTGCTGTGGCTGACCGAGAGCCGGGCGAAGGAGGCGCGGCGCCGGCTGGACCTGCCGGGCGCCGTCCTGGTCACCGGCGGTCTCGCCGTCGTCGCGTACGGCATCGTGCAGACCGAGCAGGCGGGCTGGACGGCCGCGGCGACACTCGTGCCGCTGACGGGCGGGCTGCTGCTGCTCGGGGCCTTCCTGGTGGTGGAGGCGCGGACCCGGCAGCCGCTGATGCCACTGAGACTCTTCCGGGTGCGGGCGGTCTCGGCGGCCAACGCGGGGATGATGGTCGCCGGTTCGGCGTCGTTCGCCATGTGGTTCTTCATGACGGTCTACGCCCAGAACATCCTCGGCTACACACCTCTCGAAGCGGGCCTCGCGCTCATACCGAGCTCACTGAGCGTCGTACTCGGCTCCAAGCTGGCGCCCCTGCTGATGCGGCGCGTCGGCGCCCGCCATGTCGCGGTCCTCGGCGCGCTCGTGGGCTCCGCCGGATTCGGCTGGCAGTCGATGATGACCGCCGACGGCACCTTCCTGAGAACGATCCTGGGGCCCGGCATCCTGATGATGGCCGGAGCCGGACTGGCCATGACACCGCTGGCCGCCCTGGCGACGGCGAGCGCGGCACCCGGCGAGGCCGGTCTCGTCTCGGGACTGGTGAACACCTCGCGGACCATGGGCGGGGCCATCGGCCTCGCGGTCCTGTCGACGGTCGCGGCGGCCCGTACGTCCCACGGGACGGGCCCGGTGGCGCTCACCGAGGGGTACGCGCTGGCGTTCAGGACCGGGTCGGGGCTGCTGCTCACGGCGGCGGTGCTGATGTTCTTCTGGCTGCCGCGCCAGTCGGACACATGACGCCGGGCACGCGCCGACGGGCACGTGACGGCGGACGGCTGACGGCGGACGGCTGACGGCGGGCACGCGCCGGCCGGGCCGTCACGGCGCCGTGGCGCCCGGTCCCGCGGCGCCTCAGAGCCAGCCCTGCTGCCGGGCGGCCCGCATGGCCTCCACGCGGTTCCGGGTACGGGTCTTACCGATCGCCGACGAGAGGTAGTTCCGCACGGTCGACTCGGACAGATGCAGCTTCGCCGCGATGTCCGCGACGGTCGCCCCGTCCACGGAGGCGTTCAGCGCGTCCCGCTCGCGCGCCGTCAGCGGGCTCGGCCCCGCGCTCAGCGCCGCCGCGGCCAGCACCGGATCGACCACGGTCTCCCCGCCGAGCACCCGCCGGATCGCCTCGGCCAGCTCCTCCACCGGCCCGTCCTTGACCAGGAAACCCGCCGCCCCCGCCTCCATGGCCCGGCGCAGATAGCCGGGCCTGCCGAAGGTGGTGAGGATCAGCACCCGGCAGTCGGGCACCTCCTCGCGCAGGTCGGCGGCGGCGTCGAGACCGCTGCGGCCGGGGAGTTCGATGTCGAGCAGCGCGACGTCGGGACGGGCCGTGAGGGCGGTCGAGACGATGGTGTCCCCGGTGGACACCTGGGCGACCACCTCCATGTCCCTCTCCATACCGAGGAGCAGCGCCAGGGCGCCGCGCATCATGCCCTGGTCCTCGGCGAGAAGGACTCTGATCATGCCGGTGGCTCCGATTCCGTCGGTGAGGTCTTCTCCGGGCGCGGCCCGTCCGCCGTGGGATCGACCGGGAGCACGGCGGCCACCCGGAAGCCGCGCCCCGCCGGACCGTCCGGACCCGCTTCGAGCGAACCGCCCGCCGCGGCCAGCCGCTCGGTGAGACCCGTCAGGCCCGTACCCCGGTAACCCGTGCCCGCGCCCGCGCCCTCGCCGGCCGGTCCAGAGCGTACGCCGCGACCGTCGTCCACGATGACCAGCCGGACCTGTTCCGGCGCGCCGTCCACCGTGATCTCGCAGCGGGTCGCCCCGCTGTGCCGTACGGCGTTGGTGACGGCCTCCCGTACGACCCAGCCGAGCAGCGCCTCCGTACGGGGCCCCGGCGGCGGTCCCGACTGCCGTACGACCGGCTCGATCCCGGCGGCGGTCAGCGCGGAGCGCGCCCGGTCCAGCTCGGTCGGGAGACTGGCGTCGCGGTAGCCGGTGACGGCCTCGCGGATCTCGGTCAGCGCCTGTCGCCCGACGGACTCGATGTCGGTGATCTGCGCCAGCGCCGCGTCCATGTCGCGCGGCGCGAGCCGGCGCGCGGCCTCGGACTTCACCACGATCACGGACAGGGTGTGGCCGAGCAGGTCGTGCAGATCGCGCGAGAAGCGCAGCCGCTCCTCCTCGACCGCCGAACGCGCCAGCTCCTGCCGGGTCGAGCGCAGCTCCACCACCGTCTCGGACAGGGCCAGGATCGCCGCCGTGACCAGCATCGACATGACCGTGCCGTACGCGATGGTGACCGCGCCCCACCCGTCGTGGACCGCCGCGACGACCGCGATCGTGACGGCGAGCGGCGCGCCGACCAGGGCGAGGTACCGACCGCGCAGCACGGTGCCGCAGGCGAGCCCGAACAGTGGGAAGAACAGCAGCCAGCTGCCGCCGTAGACACCGCCGAGGCCGAACGTCATCACGGCCATCCCGGCGAGCGCGAACCAGGTGCCCCGGCTGTGCCGTGCCGACGGGTGGAAGGCGCGGAACACCACGTTGATGTAGAGGGAGTTGAAGACCAGCAGCCCGATGGCGCCGAACCACGGGTTGGGGGTCTCGCCCTGGGCGAGGTTGGAGAAGGAACCGAGGCCCAGCAGCAGCCACGGCAGCATGGCGAAGCCCGCGGTCGGCCCCGGCCGGAACCTCTGCCGGGTCCCCTGCTCCCGCCGACGTGTCCGCACCCGCTCGCGCCGGGTCCGCGTCGCCACCCCGTTCATACCGTCCTCGCGGATCTGCGGTAGGACAGCACCGCGTACGAACCGAAGACCGCGAGCCAGCCGAGGAGTACCGCGACCGCCGCGATCCCGGGGGCGTGCCCGGCGGTCGTGGCCCAGCCGAGTTCGGCGAAGCCGTGCGCGGGCGAGTACTCGGCGACGGTCCGCAGCCAATCGGGGAACGCCTCGATCGGGAACCAGAGCCCGCCGAGCACGGCCAGACCCATCAGGGCGCCCACGTTGACCACTCCCGCGGTCTGCGCGGAGAGCCGGTAGCCGTTGCCGATCCCCAGCAGCGTGAACGGCAGCGTGCCCACCCACAGCAGCAGGACCAGCACGGCCCACTGCCAGGCGTCCAGCCGTACGCCGTTGGTCACGGCGCCCGCCGTCAGGACCGCCAGGATCGCGGGCAGGACGGTCACGGAGCTGGTGACCGCGCGGCCGAGTACGACCTGACGGGGCCGCATGGGGGTGACGCGCAGCTGGCGCAGCCAGCCGAGCGCGCGGTCCTCGGCGATGCCCGTACCGACGCCGACGGCGGCGCCGAGCGCGCCGTAGGCGGCCATGCCCACCATCGCGGTCGTCTTCCACGCGCCGGCCCCGTCGTCGGCGGGGCCGAGGTTGGTGAACAGCAGATACATCAGCACGGGCATCCCGGCGCCGAAGAGCACGAATCCCGGGTCGCGCAGGGTGCGCCGTACTTCGAGCCGCACATAGCCGGACATCACACCGTCTCCTCCGTCTTACCGGCACCGGTGAGCGCGAGGAACGCGTCCTCCAGCGTGGCGTGGGCGACCTCCAGGTTCCTGATCCGGCCGAGGCCGGCCAGCGCCACGACGGTCGCGTCGGAGTCGTCCGTACGCAGCCGGGCCCGGTCGCCCCGTACCTCCAGCGAGACGACACCCGGCAGCGCGCCGAGACCCTCCGTGCCGCGACCGGCGAGGTCGAAGGCGACGAGATGGCCGCCGACCGCGCGTTTGATGCTCTCACCGCCGCCGTCCGCGACGATCCGGCCGTGGTCGATGACCACGATCCGGTCGGCGTTGTCGTCGGCCTCCTCCATGTAGTGCGTGGAGAACAGGACGGTGTTGCCCCGGCGGGCGTAGGCGCGCATGGACGTCCAGAACGCGCGCCTGGCCTCCACGTCCAGGGCCGCCGTGGGCTCGTCGAGGACGATCAGCTCAGGGCTGCCGGCCAGCGCGATCGCGAAGCGGACGCGCTGCCACTGGCCGCCGGAGAGCTTGTCGACGCGGCGCCCGGCGAGCGCGGTGAGCCCGGCGAGGTCCAGGGCCTCGGCGAGGGGCAGCGGGCGCGGGTAGGTGCTCGCGACGAACGACACCAGTTCGCGCACCGTCGTACGGCGGACCGGCCCGCCCTCCTGGAGCATCGCGCCGACCCGTCCCGAGGTGACCGCGCGTTCGGGCGTCTCACCGAAGAGCCGGACGCGGCCGGTGTCGGGCTCGTCGAGGCCGAGCAGCAGGCTGATGACGGTGGACTTGCCCGCGCCGTTGCGGCCGAGGAGGGCGACGGTCTCGCCGCGTGCGATGTCCAGGTCGGCGCCGTCCACCGCGCGCACGGCGCCGAAGGACTTGACGGCCCCTTCGACGCGCACGGCGGACGCGACCGCGGGGTGGGTGGCGGGTGTCGCCGTTGCCGTTGGCTGTGTCATGCCGATGACGCTACGGAACGCGGGCCGGCCCCGGCAGGCGCGTGTGTACGGACTCGGCCGGGACAAATGTCCTGCCCGGGTGCGGCGTCCACCGGGTGGTGGTTCGTCCGGTGGCGTTCGTCCGGTGGTGTGCGGCCACGAGGTGCTCCGTCACGAGGTGTCCACCCCCGAAGCCGGGCGGGGGGGGGGGGGGGGGGGGGGGGGGGGGGGGGGGGGGGGGGGGGGGGGGGGGGGGGGGGGGGGGGGGGGGGGGGGGGTGGGG
>NZ_JBVJNN010000068.1:0-21051 GCF_055583685.1 Streptomyces sp. NPDC104581 | reverse complement strand
ACCGGAAGACTAGACGCCCAGCGCCACCTCCGGCCGCGCCCCCCCCCCCCCCCCACCCCCCCCCCCCCCCCCTCCCGCCCCCCCCCCCCCCCCCCCCCCCGCCGCGACCCCCCCCCCCCCCCCCCCCCCCCCCCCCCCGCCGTTCACGCTCGCCCTCCTCAGAAGGCGGTACGGGCGGCGACGTCACCGGACGGGTCGGTTCCGCTGTCCGTCACTCCTGCTTTGACCCGTATGAATCCCTTTGCACCACCGCGCCATGGCTGCGCCCGGAGGCGCTCTCCCGGTAGGCTTTCCGTGTGATCTTCAAGCGCATCGGAAATGGGCGACCGTACCCCGACCATGGCCGGGAAAGCACCCGGCAGTGGGCGGATGTCGCGCCGCGCCCGGTCCGCCTCGACCAGCTCGTCACCACCAAGGGGCAACTGGATCTGGAGACGCTGCTCGCCGAGGACTCGACCTTCTACGGAGACCTCTTCGCGCACGTCGTCAAATGGCAGGGCGACCTCTATCTGGAGGACGGCCTCCACCGCGCGGTCCGCGCGGCACTCCAGCAGCGACAGGTGCTGCACGCACGCGTCCTCGAACTGGACCTCGGCTGAACCGGCCGGACCGGTGTACTGACGGGCGCTCAACCGATCCCTGACTGAGCCTTTCGGGGTCTTTCCGACGCCCAGAAGCCCGACCTGTTGATCATTTAGTAGGAATCACTACCTGCGCGCACTACGCTGCGGCCATGAGCATGCTGACCCCCCCTGGCATGGGCGGCAAATATCGCATTACGGGTGCCAAGTACCCCCGCATGCGTCGCCCCCGGAACCGCCGCAGGATCGTGCTCGCGGCCGTCGCCACAGTCGTCGCCCTCGGCCTCGCCGGCTGGGGAACCGTACAGCTCATCGACGTGTTCACGGCGGACGGCGGCTCCGGGAAGAAGACGGCGACCGCCTCGGGCCGTCAGCCCGACTGCGGACCGTCCCCGTCGGCGGCGCCCGTCAGAACACTGCCGAAGCCGGCCCAGATCACGGTCAACATCTACAACGCGACCCCGCGCGCCGGGCTCGCCAAGACCACCGCGGACGAGCTGAAGAAGCGCGGCTTCGTGATCGGCAAGGTGGGCAACGCGCCTGCGGCCTTCGACAAGAAGATCCCCGGCACCGGCATACTGCTGGGCGCACCGGCCGCGGCCGACACCGCCTTCACGGTGCTCGGCGCCCAGCTGAAGGGCGCGAAGCCCCAGCACGACGAGCGGAAGACGAAGGACGTCGACCTGCTGCTCGGTACGGCCTTCAAGAGCCTGAGCGTGCAGAAGGAAGCCGAGCGGGCCCTGGCCACCCTGACCCGTCCCTCACCCGGCGCCACCTGCGACCACAAGGGCTGAGGCCTGATCCGAACGAGAGGCCCAAGGGGTCTCGTACGCGCCCGCAGGCCCTGCCCCCGGGATACGGGGCGCAGGACCCGGGCGGGACTTCGCGGACTCGCCCTAGTCGACCGTCCCGTACATACGGTCACCCGCGTCGCCCAGCCCCGGCACGATGTATCCGCGGTCGTTCAGCCGCTCGTCGACCGCCGCCGTGACGACCGTCACCGGCGTGCCCGCCAGCTCGCGCTCCATCACCTCGACGCCCTCGGGCGCCGCGAGCAGCACCACGGCCGTCACGTCGTCCGCGCCGCGCTCGATGAGCTCACGGATCGCCGCGACCAGCGTGCCGCCGGTGGCCAGCATCGGGTCCAGCACGTACACCTGGCGGCCCGAGAGGTCCTCGGGCATCCGGGTCGCGTACGTCGACGCCTGAAGCGTCTCCTCGTTACGGATCATCCCGAGGAAACCGACCTCGGCCGTCGGCAGCAGCCGCACCATGCCGTCCAGCATGCCGAGACCGGCCCGGAGGATCGGCACCACGAGCGGCCGCGGGTGGGAGAGCTTCACACCCGTGGTCGGCGTCACCGGAGTCTCGATGTCGACCTGCTCGGTGCGCACGTCCCTGGTGGCCTCGTACGCGAGCAGGGTGACCAGCTCGTCGGCGAGGCGCCGGAAGGTAGGGGAGTCGGTGCGCTTGTCGCGCAGCGTGGTGAGTTTGTGCGCGACCAGCGGGTGGTCGACGACGTGAATCCGCATGGCTCCACAGTAACCGTGGCCCGGTCGGCGCCCCCCGCTGGCATCAATTCCCCGCTCGCAGGGAAGGTGGATGGAACGTACACAGGGGACAGGGCCAACCGAGTCGTGGGGTGGTGAGGCGGCGATGCGGGACCGGCAGCGGCGTGAACCGCGGGATCGGGGCGGCGGCGGGGAGGGGGCGGTCGGAGCCGGACCGAAGGGCCCGCGCTCGCGCCCGTACGCGGACACCGCGCCCGCCGCGGGCTCCGGTCCCACGCCTGCTCCCGCCGCGGACTCCGCGCCCGATCCCCCGCCCGCCCCCGCCCCCGATCCCGGCTCCGACGACGGCGGCGCGGCCCGCCGGCGCCGGCGCGCTCAGTTCCTGCGGGAGTTGAACGAGGCCAAGGCGCTGCGCGAGCGGGTGAAACCTCGCCAGGCCCGCGCCGCCCGGATGCGCCAGCAGATGCGGATGCGGACCTTCCGCTGGTAGCCGCGCGCAGGTCGCCCGACGGGCCCTCCGGCCGCCGTGGAAGGGCCACTTGGGCACCCGTGGACCCCCGCTCCACGGACCTCGCACCCCCCGGTCCAGGCATGCGTCCGGACCGGTCCAAAAAAATGCCTGCACGACGCAACGGCGGAAGACCTCTCGCAATCGCCCGCTTTCTGCCACGATTCCGAGTAGTGGGCGGGGCAGAGCGCAGCGCACCGCCGAATCGTCACCTCTGACCAGTGGGAGAGTCACGGTGTACTTCGCCGCACTGCTCGCGCGCACCGAAGACGGATGGGAAGCGAGCGACACAGAGCTCGACGACGTGGAGACCTTGTCGGATCTGACCGACCTGGCCCGCGAAGCATCGGTGGACGAGGACACGGTGCTCGTCTTCATCGAACAGGAGGACGCCTGGTTCGGCGTGCTCCGCGTGGAGGGCGAGGAGGATCCTCGCATCTACGTCTCCGACGCGGCCATGGCCGCACGCTCCTCGTACGGGGAGATCCTCACGGACGAACTGCTCGGCGGGGACGACGACGACCTCGACGACGCCCTGGACACGCTGGACCTCGACGGTACCGAGGACGGCGAGACCGAGGAACAGGAGGACATGGACGACACGGACGGCGGCACCGGCACCGCCGCCGCGTCCGGAACGGGCACCGTTCCCGCGGGACCGGCGGGCGACCGCTCGATCCTCGCGGACCTGGGCCTTTCGGAGGCGGAGTTGCTGGCGCTGGAGACCGACGCCATGTCCGAGATCGCGGACGCGCTCGGCGCCTCCGAGGTGCTGGAGACCGCACGCTAGTGACCGAGCACGACCCGGTGGGCGAACCGGCGAGCGAACCGGTGGCCGACCCCGTGCGTGAGCCGTGGCGGGCGCCGATGCGCCTCGCCCTCGAAGAGGCCGCACGCGCGGCGCCGTCCGGCGATGTGCCGGTCGGTGCCGTCGTGCTGTCCCCGGACGGTTCGGTGCTCTCCGCCGGCCACAACGAACGCGAGATGACGGGCGACCCCACCGCGCACGCGGAGGTCCTGGCCGTCCGCCGCGCGGCGGCCCGGCTCGGCACCTGGCGGCTGACCGGCTGCACCCTCGTGGTGACCCTGGAGCCGTGCACGATGTGCGCGGGCGCGCTCGTGCAGTCGCGGGTGGCGCGGGTGGTGTACGGGGCGCTGGACGAGAAGGCGGGCGCCGCGGGCTCGCTCTGGGACGTCGTACGCGACCGCCGTCTCAACCACCGCCCCGAGGTCGTCCACGGAGTGCTCGCCGAGGAGTGCTCACGGCTGCTGACGGACTTCTTCCGGGACCGTCGCGTTATCGATTTCTGAGCAGGGGCCACCTTGGGCTAAGCTCTCTCTCGGTAGCGTGTCCGAGCGGCCGAAGGAGCTCGCCTCGAAAGCGAGTGTGGCGTAACCCGTCACCGTGGGTTCAAATCCCACCGCTACCGCTTTTACGACGAAGGGGCGGACCTCATGAGGTCCGCCCCTTCGCGTTGCCCCGGGCTGTTACGGGTGGTGCTGTCGGGCTACGGGAAGTTGATCACGTTCGACGGGATCGTCGACGTGCCCGACGTGGGTGATCCGGTGCTGTTGATCACGTGGTTGTACTGGCCCATGCCGCCGAGGGAGACGACCAGGATGTTGTGGAACCTCACCCCCGGTTTCACCGGTGCCTGGAAGCCGTGCTCCTGGCGGATGTTCGGGTCGGACGTGTAGTTGCAGTAGCTGCCCATCGCCCAGCCCTCATGGGTGACGACCGAGTCGTCCACCTTGTAGCCGGCGTAGCCCTGGATGCTGCCGTTCTGGATGGCGGCCTGGTTCGGCGCGTCGTACGCCTTCTCGTTCTGGAAGAAGATCGTCCGGCCCCGCTCACCGCTCCACCGGACGTCGTACTTGTTGAAGTGTTCGACGAACAGTCCGGTCGCCAGCACGTCGTCGCCGTTCACCTGGAGGCCGTAGTCGGCGCGGTTGGTCTCCCAGCCGACCCCGTCGCCGTGGTCGGCCCGCCAGATCCAGGTGTGGTCGATGATCGTGTCGTCACTGTTGACGACCATGCTGGTGGTGGCCTTGCCGGGGCCCGCGCCGCCGATGCGGATGAAGACGTCCTGGACGGTCGTCGGGTTGGCGGAGTGGTCGGCCGACGCGTTCTGCGGGCCGACCTCCAGCAGGGTCGGGGAGTTCACCGGTCCGGCGTCGATCAGGAAGCCGGCCAGCTTGACGCCGTCGACGTCGGCGACCTTCATCGCGGTCACCCCGTTGTCCGGGATGATCGTGGCGTAGCCGAGGCCTAGGACCACGGTGTTCGCCCGGTTGACGTTGATCGACTGGTCGACGTGGTAGATGCCCGGGGTGAACAGCAGGTGCAGGCCCTGGGCGAGCGCCGCGTTGATGGTGGCCGCCGAGGCGCCCGGCTTGACCACGTAGAACTGGTCGAGGGGCAGGGACTCGCCCTGCGGGGTGCCGTTCCAGGAGACGCCGCGGGCGTTGGTGCGCTTGGCCGGGACGAAGACCTTGTACGTGTTGCCGTCCAGGTAGAGGAACGGCTTCTCGCGGGAGGTCGGGGTGTTGTTCAGCGTCGTGTACGGCGGGTTCGGGAAGGACTGCGCGGGCGCGCCCTCGACCCCGGAGAAGGCCATGTTCCAGACACCGTTGCCCCAGCCGCCGATGGCGCTGTCACGGGTGTACCACTGCTGCTGGGAGTAGGGCGTGATGGTGCCGTCGACCTTGCTGTCGGCGATGTAGCCGCCGCTGGCCCAGCCGTATCCGTTCGGCGCGAGGTTGAGCCCGCCCTTGATGTGCATACGGCGGAACGGCGCCGCCTGCGCGACCGCCCAGCGGTTGCTGCCGCTGACGGGGTTGAGCGCCAGGTTCTCGGCGGAGCGCCAGAAGTTCTGCGTGGCGTTGCCGTTGAACCAGCCGGCGTCGACGGTCACGTCACCGTTGATGTTCGTGTCGTCGGGCTTCAGGCCGAGACCGGAGATCGAGGTGTAGAAGCCGAGTTGGGCGTTGAGGTTGTTGTACGTGCCCGGCTTGAACAGCAGTTGGTAGCGGCCGGTGCCGAACTGCGCCGACTCCTGCTGCCGGAAGATCTGGTCGAGCGTGCCCTGGATGTTGGGCGTCGAGGGGTCGAAGACCTTGACGTTGGGACCGAGGTCGCCGCCGCCCTGGATCGGACCGCCGGGGCCGCCGCTCTCGCCGTAGACCTGGAACTCCCAGAGTGAGTAGCCGTACTGGGTGGCACGGGTGGTGCCGGTGAGCCGTACGTAGCGGGCGTCGCCGGAGATGTTCAGCGTCTGGTTGCCACCGGTGCCGGTGGTGGTGGAGTACGCGCTGGTCCAGGTGGTGCCGTTGGTGGAGAGCTCGATCCTGTACGCCTTGGCGTACGCGGTCTCCCAGCGCAGCACGACCTGGTTGACCGCGAACGTGGAGCCGAGGTCGACCCGGATCCACTGCGGGTCGGCGGCGGCGCTCGACCAGCGGGTGCCGTTGTCGCCGTCGACGGCGGCAGCGGCGGGGGTGCCGCCGTTCTCCGTACTGGAGACGGTCACCGGCTTGCCCTGGGAGAGCAGCGCCGGTGCGGCGCTCGCGGCGGTGGTGCCGGGGATGAGCATCAACAGGGAGGCGACCAGGGTCGCGGCGACGGACGCGGCGATGCCGCGGCGGCGCACCGACGAGGGTCTCCTGAACACCGGTACAGCGGAGAGCGGAGCGTGCATGGGCAGGTCTCCTGAAGTCTCGGACGACGAGGGGGAGTTCGGGACGCACACACGGAGAGATCGGGACAGAACCCGGAGAGCGCTCTCTCGTTACGGCAGATGGTTCTCCCGTGTTTCGTACACGTCAAGAGTTGTGCACGCACCGGCCGCCCACGACTCCCGCCCGATCAACAACTGACCGACTTGGCGAGGCATTTGTTCTGTTTCGCGATGTGTCTTGCGGAGTATCCGTTCAGATCCTGACGATGTGAGCCGGGGTCATGTCCCGTAGAGCGCCTCGATCGAGTTGTGGTGACCGGGTGTCGATGCGGTGTGGCCGGAAGAGGTCATGCAGGTGATCGAAATCGTTCTCCGAAGCGGCCCATTCGTACGGTTAGACTCACGCGATCGCACTGGGGACGGCAGGGGAGGCAGCGCCGATGGTGCAAACGAAGAAGCTCGTGCTCTATCTGATCATTGTCTTCGTGCTGTATACGATCATCACTTCACCCGAACGCTCCGCCGATCTTGTCCAGGTGGGGTTCGAGGGGATAGCCAGCGCGGCCGAGGGTGTCGGCGAGTTCATGACCGAGCTCGTACAGTAGCCAGGGCGGTCGACGGCCACCGCGGTCACGGCCGGCCGCGCCGGGCCCACGCCGGCCGCACGCCAACCACGCCGACCGCGCACCCACCGCCGGGCGGCCCGGCGCCGCTCACACCCCCAGCCCTCCGCGCCCCCGGGAGACCGCCTTGATCCGCCACCTGGTCCTCTTCAAGCTCAACGAGGGCGTCTCCCGCGACGAGCCACGGGTGGTCGCCGGTGCGCGCGCCTTCGCGGAGCTGGGCGGCAAGATCCCTGAGCTGGAGTTCTGGGAATGCGGCTGGAACATCAGCGACCGGCCGATCGCCCATGACTTCGCCATCAACTCGGCGGTCGCCGACGCCGGCGCGCTGACCCGCTATCTGGAGCACCCCGACCATCAGGCAGGCGTCGGGCAGTGGCGGGAATTCGCCACCTGGGTGATCGCCGACTACGAGTTCTGATCGCCTCCGACCCTTTCTTGAGCCGCCGGCTCCGCAGACACTCCCCTGCGGCCCTCCCGCCGCGCTCCCGGCCCCACGCAGCACCGGCGTGGGGCTTTTTCGAGGGTGCGCAGCGGGCCCCCTCGCCAACACGGAGTTTTCTGGTGCTTGCACACAGTGGGCATGTCTTGTGATGCTATGACCGCTTTTGACGGATGAGTTGACCGTAGTTGACCGCAAAGGGGTGGCGTGACCGTGCCGGCCAGTACAACGCCTCAAATGCCGCCCCAGAGCGAACCCAGAGCCGAGCCCCCACCCGGCCCCCGGACCGATCGGCAGGCCGACAGCGGGTCCGAGAACCGGGCCGAGGCCCCGCAGGGCGAGCCCCCCGGCCCCACCGAACCGCCCAGCCTCGTCGAGACCCCGAGCGAGACCGAGCCGAGGCCGTCGACACCGCAGTCCCGGGGCGCCGACACCAGGGCGCTGACGCAGCTCCTCTTCTCGCAGATCAAGGACCTGGAACGCGGCACCCCGGAGCACACCCGGGTCCGCAGCGCGCTCATCGAGGCGAATCTGCCGCTCGTGCGGTACGCCGCCGCCCGCTTCCGCAGCCGCAACGAGCCGATGGAGGACGTCGTCCAGGTCGGCACGATCGGTCTGATCAACGCGATCGACCGGTTCGACCCGGACCGCGGTGTCCAGTTCCCGACCTTCGCGATGCCCACCGTGGTCGGCGAGATCAAGCGCTACTTCCGCGACAACGTGCGCACCGTCCACGTACCGCGCCGGCTGCACGAGCTGTGGGTCCAGGTCACCGGCGCCACCGAGGATCTGACGACGGCCCACGGCCGCTCGCCCACCACCGCCGAGATCGCCGAGCGGCTGAAGATCTCCGAGGAGGAGGTGCTCGCCTGCATCGAGGCGGGCCGCTCCTACCACGCGACGTCGCTGGAGGCCGCCCAGGAGGGCGACGGGCTGCCCGGCCTGCTCGACCGGCTCGGCTACGAGGACCCGGCACTGGCGGGCGTCGAGCACCGCGACCTGGTCCGGCACCTGCTCGTTCAACTGCCGGAGCGCGAACAGCGCATCCTGATGCTGCGCTACTACAACAACCTGACGCAGTCACAGATCAGCCAGGAACTCGGCGTCTCCCAGATGCATGTGTCCAGGCTTCTGGCTCGAAGCTTCGCGCGTTTGCGATCCGCAAACAGGATCGAGGCGTAGCTCTTGCGGGTAGTAACCCCGCAGCGCCCTCGGAAGTAGCAAATTCGCATACCCCCATATTCCGGTGCAGATATGTCGACTTGGCGCTACAGCGTGTTGACGACATGTGACATTCTGCTGGAACCGCGTTTGCCGCAGCCCCACCTCCGGTATTCAGGTGGAGGCTGCGTTCCTTCGACGGGAGCGGCCACCGCGACCGTCAGCGACCTCAAGGGGGTGGCATGTCCGTAGAACAGGGCAGCTCGAAGGTGCTCACGCTCAACAAGAGCGAGCAGGCACCGGATGCGCCGGATGCGCCGGACGCTCTCGACAGTGCGGCCGAACCGCGCGTGTCACAGCCGGAAGCCATCGACACCCGCACTCTGTCCCGCTCCCTCTTCCTGCGGCTCGCCGTGCTCTCCCAGGACAGCCCGGAGCGCACCTACGTGCGTGACACCCTCATCGAGCTGAACCTGCCTCTGGTGCGTTACGCGGCGGCCCGGTTCCGCAGCCGCAACGAGCCGATGGAGGACATCGTCCAGGTCGGCACGATCGGCCTCATCAAGGCGATCGACCGCTTCGACTGCGAACGGGGCGTGGAATTCCCCACGTTCGCGATGCCGACCGTCGTCGGCGAGATCAAGCGCTTCTTCCGCGACACGTCGTGGTCCGTGCGCGTGCCGCGCCGGCTCCAGGAGCTGCGGCTGGCGCTCACGAAGGCCAGCGACGAGCTGGCGCAGAAGCTGGACCGCTCGCCGACCGTGCCCGAACTCGCCCTGGTACTGGGCGTGTCCGAGGAGGACGTGGTCGACGGCCTCGCGGTCGGGAACGCGTACACGGCCTCCTCGCTGGACTCCCCGTCCCCCGAGGACGACGGCGGCGAGGGCTCGCTCGCGGACCGTCTGGGGTACGAGGACTCGGCCCTGGAGGGCGTGGAGTACCGGGAGTCGCTGAAGCCGCTGCTGGCCAAACTCCCGCCCCGCGAGCGGCAGATCATCATGCTGCGCTTCTTCGCGAACATGACGCAGTCCCAGATCGGCGAGGAGGTCGGCATCTCGCAGATGCATGTCTCGCGCCTGCTGACCCGCACGCTCGCGCAGCTGCGGGAAGGGCTGATCGCGGACTGATCGCGGGCGTCACCGTGAGCACGGCCTCAGCCGGGGAGTACCGTCTCGTCGCCGAGCGCGGCCCCCGCGGCAGGAGCCGTCGCGGCGGTGGCGCCCCGCAGGAGCGGAGCGCCACCGTGATGAGTGGGACCCACGGCCGGAGGAGACCGGTCCGGGGTCCGGTGTTCCTGTCGGCCGGGGTTCCGTCCGTCTGGTTCCGTCCGTACCGGATGCCGTCCGTCAGTGGTCAGCCGAGCGCGAGCCAGCCGACCGCGGCCAGGATCGCGATCACGGCCACGACACCGACGATCAGTCCGGTCTTCGATCCGCTCTGCGGCGGGGCCTGCCGACGCTGTGGCTCACCCTCGTCGACGAAGGCGCGGAACATCTGGGTGCTGCCCGCGGGGTCGGGATTTCCCTCGGGGCCCTGCGGGGCATGGGGGTTGTGTGCCATGTGCCAGGACCCTAGCGAACACCGTGACCCCGCCCAACCCCCGGGGCCGACCGAAGGCGTGCCGGGGCCGTCGCGGCGGCCTTTCCCGAGCGCGTTCCGAGCCTCTTCCGGTATCTGCCGGCCCCCTCACACCCTCCCGTGCGGCATTGACCTCGCGCATGCGAAGCCTTTTGGGTTCCTTTACCGCTGATGCACCTTTTTAGTTTGCCTTCAGCAACCAACCGCTTCTATGGTTGCCCCAAGCAACAACATAGGTGTGACGGGCACGAGAGATCTTCTCGGAGGGGTCATGGCCGCCAAGAGTCAGTACGCGGAACTGGCCCGCCAGCTCAGTGCCGTGGGAGCCGTGAAAAGAGGACTCTCCCGCGTCCTGCCACCCGACTGCCCGGGCGGCTCGGCCGCCGTGCTGACGCTGCTGGAGCGGCACGGCGAGATGCGCATGAGCCGCCTCGCCGAGCTGCTGGCCGTGGACATGTCCGTGACCAGCAGACATGTGGCACACGCGGCCGAGCGCGGCTGGATCGAGCGCGCGCCCGACCTCGCCGACCGGCGGTCCCGCATCCTGCGGCTCACACCGGCGGGCGGGGAACTGCTCGACGAACTGGCGCGACGGACGACCGAGATCTTCGCCCGCACGCTGTCGGACTGGACCGACGACGAGGTCGGACAGCTCATCACCATGCTGGCGCGCCTGCGCGAGAGCTTCGGCGACTGCCGACCCGGCCGTTACGGCTCCGGGCCCGCCGCCACACCCGTACCCTCACCCGCAACACCCGCAACACCCGCAACACCCGCACCCACCCCCGCACGCGCACCTGAGGCCGCACCGCGCGAGACGCCCGCGCGGCGACCGAGCTGAGACGAAGGAATTCAATGGCTACGACCAACACACCAACGGGTGTACGGGGCGGCCACGCCAAGCACGGCGGCGGCTCCCCCGCCGCCGGACCCGGCACACCGATGACACACCGTCAGATCATGGAGGCGCTCTCCGGACTGCTGCTCGGCATGTTCGTGGCGATCCTCTCCTCGACGGTCGTCACCAACGCCCTGCCCGAGATCATCTCCGACCTCGGCGGCGGACAGAGCGCGTACACCTGGGTCGTGACCGCGTCGCTCCTGGCCATGACGGCGACCACTCCGCTGTGGGGCAAACTCGCGGACCTGTTCAGCAAGAAGCTGCTGGTGCAGATAGCCCTGACCCTCTACGTGGTCGCCTCGGCGGCGGCCGGCCTGTCCCAGAGCGCGGGGACGCTGATCGTCTTCCGCGTCATCCAGGGCATCGGCGTCGGCGGTCTCACCGCGCTCGCCCAGATCATCATGGCCGCGATGATCGCCCCGCGTGAGCGCGGGCGCTACAGCGGCTACCTCGGCGCGACGTTCGCCGTCGCCACCGTCGGCGGCCCGCTCATCGGCGGTGTCATCACCGACACGTCGTGGCTCGGCTGGCGCTGGTGCTTCTACGTCGGCGTCCCCTTCGCCGTCATCGCGCTGATCGTGCTTCAGAAGACCCTCAAGCTCCCGGTGGTCAAGCGCAAGGTCAAGATCGACTGGACCGGCGCGTTCCTGATCAGCGCGGCCGTCTCACTGCTGCTGCTCTGGGTCACCTTCGCCGGGGACAAGTACGACTGGATCTCCTGGCAGACGTACGCGATGCTCGCCGGCACGGTCGTGCTCACCGCGCTCTTCCTCGTCACCGAGTCACGGGCCGGCGAGCCGATCATCCCGCTGCGCCTCTTCCGGAACCGCACGATCACCCTGGCCTCGCTGGCCTCGCTCTTCGTCGGTATCGCGATGTTCGCCGGCACGGTCTTCTTCAGCCAGTACTTCCAGCTCGCGCGGGACAAGTCACCGACGATGTCCGGTGTGATGACCATCCCGATGATCGGTGGACTCTTCCTCTCATCGACGGTCTCGGGCCTGATCATCACCAAGACCGGGCGCTGGAAGGCATGGCTGGTCAGCGGCGGTGTGCTGGTGACGGCCGGCCTCGGGCTGCTGGGCACCATCCGGTACGACACCGAGTACTGGCACATCGCGGCCTTCATGGCGATCATGGGCCTCGGCATCGGCATGATGATGCAGAACCTGGTCCTGTGCACCCAGAACCAGGTCTCCCCGCAGGACCTCGGCGCCGCCAGCTCCGTCGTCACCTTCTTCCGCTCGCTCGGCGGCGCCATCGGCGTCTCCGCGCTCGGCGCGGTGCTGGGCCACCGGGTCACGGCCTACGTCAAGGACGGTCTGGCCGATCTCGGCCCGAACGCCGCGGCGGCCGGTCACGCCGGTACGGGAGGCGGCGGCATCCCGGACCTGGACACCCTCCCCGGACCCATGCGGACCGTCGTGGAGGCGGCGTACGGCCACGGCGTCGCCGACGTCTTCCTCTACTCGGCGCCCGCCGCGCTGCTCGCCTTCCTCATCACCCTGTTCATCAAGGAGGTCGCGCTCAAGACACGCGCCGCCGGTGACACGGACGAGAGCCCGGAGAGCGCGCCGTTCACGCCGGTCGAGCAGGTCACCGTCCCGACGGGTGGCGGTGCCGAGGAGCCGGTCGCCGTCGAGTCCGCGGGCACGACGGCGGGCACGGGCACCGACCAGGGCACGGCGGGAACAGCGGCGGGGACGGCAGCGCGCGGCGGTGCGGGCACCCCCGTCCACGGCGTCGTACGCGGCACCGAGGGCGGAGCCGTACCGCGGGCCGCGATCACCCTCATCTCCCCGGCCGGGCGCCAGTTGGGCCGCGCGGTCGCCGGCGAGGACGGCGGCTACGAGGTGGACGTGCCGGAGCCCGGTTCGTACGTGCTCATCGCCTCGGCCGACGGCTTCCAGCCGCAGGCCGCCACGGTGGCCGTCGGCGCGGAGCCGCTGGCGTACGACCTCCTGCTCGTCGGTACGAGCGGCCTCACCGGCTCCGTACGGAGCGAGGAGGGCGGCACGCCCGTCGAGGGCGCGATGGTCATCGTGACCGACGTACGCGGCGATGTGCTGGCGACCGGGAAGTCCACGGAGCGGGGCGAGTTCGCCTTCGCGGAGCTGCTGCCGGGCTCGGTGACCGTCGCCGTGAACGCGAGCGGGTTCCGGCCGCTGGCCATGCCGGTGGAGATCGGCGCCCAGGGCGTCACCCGCGTCGAGGCCGTCCTGCGGGCGGGCGCGCTCGTCCAGGGCACGGTCCGGGCGGGAGCCGACCGGCGCCCGCTGCCGGACGCGCGTGTCACGCTGATCGACGCGGCCGGGAACGTGGTCGCCACCGCGACCACCGGGGACGACGGGGTGTACGGCTTCGCGGATCTGGACGCGGGGGAGTACACGCTCATCGCGACCGGTTACCCGCCGGTGGCCGGCGCCCTGACCGTCGCCGGCCACGGGGTCGACGGCCACGACGTCGAACTCACGCACCCGGGCGACTGACGCCCGTCGAAGCCCCCGGACGGGGCACGCTCCCCAGCGGAGGCGTGCCCGCGTCCGGCGGTAGGGGCCCCGGCGGCGGGGGTGGCAGCCTGGGGACGGCGTGCCGCCGACGCGCCGGGGCCCGATTCTTGGCCGGCCGAGCTTCAAGAGAACTGCGACCGAGGAGATAAACGGGATGGGACTTCGCGCACAGGTACGGACACCGGACGGCTGGGCCGTCCAGAGCGCCGCCGTGACCCTGACCGACCGGACCGGCGCGCAGGTGGTACGCGCCGACGCCGACGCCGACGGGCTGGTGGCCTCCGACGCGGTACTGGCACCGGGGCCGCACACCGTGATCGTCACGGCCGTCGGCTACGCGCCCTCCGCCGCCACCGTGTTCGTCACCGCCAGCGGTGTCGCCGACGCGGGGACGGTCGTCCTGACCCGGCAGGGCGATGTCGAACTGCCGCCGCCCGGTGTGTGGAACCTGGACCCCGCGCACTCGTCCGTGGCCACGATCGCCCAGCACCTCGGGATCTCCAGCGTGCGCGGCCGGTTCATGGAATTCGGCGGCCGGATCACGATCGCGGCGGTGCCGGAGCACTCCCGCGTCGACGCGGTCATCGACGCGGCCAGCATCGACACCGGCAACGGGGTGCGGGACAAGCACCTGAGGTCGCCGGACTTCCTGGACGCGGAGCGGTTCCCGGAGATCACGTACCACAGCACGGGGGTCAGCCAGTCCGGTCCGGACCGCTGGACGGTACGGGGCGAACTCTCGCTGCACGGAGTCGTACGGAAGGTGCCGCTGGACATGGCGTACCTCGGGATCGGGCCCGACCCGTGGGGCGGTGAGCGGGCGGCCTTCCGCGCGACGACGGAGCTGCTGCGGAGCGACTTCGCCATGAACTACAACCAGGTGGTGCAGGCGGGGATGACCATGATCGGCACGACGCTGCGGGTGGAACTCGACATCCAGGCGGTGCGGGAGGTCGGCCCCGCGGACCCGGCCGCGTCGTAGGGTGCGGGACATGGCACCCAACATCGCGACCAACACCACCGTGACACTCGACGAGTTGCTGGAGTTCGTCCGGCCCAGGCACCACGCGATCCTGCTGACCACCCGTTCGGACGGCCGCCCGCAGGGCTCCCCGCTGACGTGCGGCGTGGACGACTCGGGCCGGATCGTCGTCTCCACCTACCCGGAGCGCGCGAAGACGCGGAACGCGAAGCGTGACCCGCGGGCGAGCGTGATCGTGCTGTCGGACACGTGGGACGGGCCGTGGGTGCAGATCGACGGTACGGCGGAGGTGCTGGACGTGCCGGAGTCGGTGGAGCCGCTGGTCGAGTACTTCCGCAACATCTCGGGTGAGCACCCGGACTGGGACGAGTACCGCGAGGCGATGGTGCGTCAGGGCAAGTCGATCATCCGCCTCACGCCGGAGCGCTGGAGCCCGGTCGCGACGGGCGGGTTCCCGGCGAGGCTGGCTCCGCCGGAGTAGGTCCGCCGGAGCAGCCGCGCGAGGCGCGGCGGGCCGGGGCGGGCCGGGCGGACGTGGTCTAGCCGCGCGCCCGCATCGCCTCGATGCCCGCGATGAGGAGTTCGAGCGCGAACGTGAAGTCCCGTTCGCGCATCTCCTCGACGGTGTCGCCGCCGCGGGCCTCCAGCATCGCCTCGGTCTGCTCGAACCGGCCCCGGTACTCCTGCTGTTCGCTCATCCGTCCCATCGAGTCCCGGAAGTACTGGTCCTGCGTCATCCCCGCGTCGGCGCACCGCTGGACGAAGTGGCCCTCGATGGTGCCGAAGCCGTACACGAACTGGAAGACGGAGGCCAGCGCGCCCGTCTGGCCGTGCGCGGGAAGTCCCGTACGGCGCATGACCCGCAGCACGGCGGCGGAGAACTCCATCGAGTGCGGGCCGATGTTGAGGAACTTGCCGACGAGCGCGGAGACCCAGGGGTGGCGGACCAGGAGGGCGCGGTAGCTGCCGGCGAGGGCGCGCAGGTCGTCGCGCCAGTCTGAACCGGAGGCGGGGGCGGGGGCGGACTCGGGGTCGGGGTCCGCGTCGTCGCGCGTGCCGTCGGTGCGGCCCGTGTCGTCCGCGCCGTCCGCATCGCTCGCGACGTTCGTCTGTCGGTCCGCCTGCTCGTCCGCGACGCCGATCTCCATGAAGACGGCGTCCAGGGCGAGTTCGAGCAGGTCGTCCTTGGTGTCCACGTACCAGTACAGGGACATCGCCGTCACACCCAGCTCGGCCGCCAGCCGCCGCATGGAGAACTTCGCCGTTCCCTCCGCGTCGAGCAGCCGTACCGAGACGGAGATGATCCGGTCCCGGTCGAGACCTGACGGGTGGTCGGAACGCTCGCTCCTACGGCCGCGGGCGGCGTGCTTGCCCTCCAGCCAGACGCTCGTCCGCCGGGGCTGGTTGGCCTTGTCGGCTGCCGACTCCATGTTGAGCCTCCTCGGTTCCTCGCCCCGTTCATGCGGAACCGATGCTATGTCGCGGGCAACGCCGACAGGCCGGTCCGGACCACTACTCCCCGGGCTCTCCCGGCTTGATCAGATACCCCGCCCCGCGCCGGGTGTGGATCATCGGTGGCCGGCCCGCGTGGATCTTCCGTCGCAGGTAGGAGATGTAGAGCTCCACCACGTTCGCCTGGCCGCCGAAGTCGTACGACCACACGCGGTCCAGGATCTGGGCCTTGCTCAGCACCCGCCGGGGGTTGCGCATCAGGAAGCGGAGCAACTCGAACTCGGTCGCCGTGAGATGGATGGACTGTCCCGCCCGGCTGACGTCGCGGCTGTCCTCGTCGAGGATCAAGTCACCGACGACCAGGGTCGATTCACCCCGTACGGCGGCGGTGCCCGAGCGTCGTATCAGCCCGCGCAGGCGTGCGACGACCTCCTCCAGGCTGAAGGGTTTGGTGACGTACTCGTCACCGCCCGCGGTGAGCCCGGCGATCCGGTCCTCCCCCGCGTCCTTCCCGGTGAGGACGAGGACGGGCACCCGCGGCAGCTCCTCGCGGAGCCGCCCGAGGAGGGCGACGCCGTCCATGTCGGGCAGCATCACGTCGAGCACCACCGCGTCGGGGCGGAAGTCCCGCGCCGAACGCATGGCGCCCGCCCCGTCGCCGACGCTGCGGACTTCCCACCCCTCGTAGCGCAGCGTCATGGACATCAGCTCGACGAGCGGGACATCGTCGTCCACGACAAGGACCCGGACGGGGCTTCCGTCCGGCTTGATCATCTCGGTGCGCCCCCTGGGCGAGGTGACGGTCATGGTGTCCACACTGCGGAGGTCCCGTGAGAACGTCCTTGCCGCTTCCTGTGAATTCCCTGAGAACGGACCGGGGCGGCGGGACGGGGCGGGCCGGGACAGGGCCCGGAGGCCCCGGGGCGTGAGGCGCCGGCCTTCGCTCGGCCGCTCTCGGCCGCGCTCAATCGCCGGTGGCGGACCCCGTGGCGAAACGGCGCGCCTCGCGCCGCCCCGCGTAGCGCTCCTTGCGGTTGGCGGCCCTGGCCCACTCCTGCCGTTCCCTGATGTGGGAGCGGACCTTGCATCCGGCGCAGCAGGGCCGGGTGATCAGCGCCATGAGGGTCGGTACCCACCGGCAGCGGGTGTCCGTGTCCTCCCGAGTGGGGCGCGGCGGCAGGTCGCAGGCGCCGTGACGGTGGTCGTGGACGGGCAGGGGGTGGTGCTCCGCGTGGCGCACCCACGGCGGCTTGGTCTTGTCCGTACGGGACATCTCGTTCCTCTCGGAACCCGCCGCCCGTGCTCCCGGAACCTCCGGGCGGGCGGCCAGGTCGACCGAGTGGTGTTCCACGTCCACTTCACCGCGCCGCGCTCCTCTCTCCGCCCACGGATCTCTGCCCATGGATCTGTCCGCCCACGGATCTCTCCACCGCCCACGGAAGTGAGCAGCCTTTCAGGCTGTCAGCGTGACTCCTCGACGCCTGGGGAACGTCCGTCCGCTCCGGTCTGCGCCAGCCCGAAGAGGCGGACCCCGTTCCCGTAGCAGACCGCGCGCGTCCAGTCGTCGCCGAGTCCGAGCCCTTCGAGGACCTCAAGCTGGTGGAGGTACGGATAGGGGATGTTGGGGAAGTCCGAACCGAGCAGGATCCGGTCCTCCAGATCCGCGAGCCGGGCCCTGACACCGGCCCCGGCGGGGAACGGCGCGAAGCCCTCGCTGAAGTCGGTGAACACCATCGTCGTGTCGAGCAGGACCCCGGCGTACCGGTCCGCCAGGTCCAGGAAGTCCGTGTACTCCGGCATCCCCATGTGCGCGACCACCAGGCGCAGTCGCGGATGGCGCGCGAGCAGCCGGCCGACGGGCTCGGGGCCGGTGAACTTGCCGGGCTGCGGGCCCGATCCGCAGTGCATCACCACCGGCACGCTGGCCTCGGCGAGCAACCCCCAGCTGCGGTCGAGGCGTTCGTCGTTGGGGTCGTAACCCCCGACCTGTAGATGCGACTTGAAGATCCGCGCGCCCGCCTCGACGGCCTCGCGCACATACGTGTCCACGCCCTCCTCCGGGAAGAGCGTCGCGGTCTGGAGGCAGTCGGGCGTACGCGCGGCGAACCCGGCGGCCCAGCCGTTGAGCCAGTCGGCCATGCCGGGCTTGTGCGGGTAGAGCATCGAGGTGTACGCGCGGACGCCGAACGCCCGCAGGAGCGCGACGCGTTGGTCCTCCTCGTGCCGGTAGGTGATGGGCCACTCCACGCCGGTGACAGATCCGGCGCTGTCGAAGTACGCCCACACCTTCCGCAGGACGCGGTCGGGCATGAAGTGCGTGTGTACGTCGATGAGTCCGGGCAGCGAGAGCCGGTCCCGGAACTCCCTCACGGCCTGGATCTCCACGGCTGCTCGATCATCCATCCCTCCAGCCTCCGATCCGCACGGCGTGCTGTCCAGCGGTACCCGCGGGACCACGCATCACAAGTAGGGACCCGGGATCGGGAGCAGGGATCGCGCAGCATGTCAGAACAGCTCGTCCTGTACGGCGGGGTCCGGGCCGGCCACTTCGCGTACGGGTACGCTCACGCCCCCGGCGTCCCCAGGCGCCGCGAGTTCCCATCCCCTCGCCAACCGGGTGTCGAGCACGAGCACCGCGCCGCCGTCGCACTCCAGGTGCAGATCGGGTCCGGCGGCGGCCACGAGCCGCCCGGCGACGCGCCCTCCGTCGACCAGCTCGCCGATCACCCCCGTCACGGGCGGGGTCCCGGCCAGCCCGAACACACCCAGGTGGTCGACCGGTTCGCACTCCGCGCGTTCCAGCGACTCGGGCCACCCGGCGAGCGCGACAGCCCGCTCGTACAACTCGCGGACTTCCGCGGCCCGTTCACCGGGCCCGGTCGGCAACGTGGCGCGCACGGCACGCTTCGCGGCGTACGGGACGCGGTCCGGCACACCCAGCGCCGTACGCAGCAACTCCTCCGTGCGCCGCGCCGCCATCAACGGGCCGCGACCGAGCCGGGTGAACACCACGGCGCCCTGTTCGAGCAGCCGCGCGGACCCGCGCGCCTCCGCGGTGATCCCGACCTTGACCATGCCGGGCCCGAACCACGCCAGATAGACCATGTACGGCCGCGGGTCGTCGGCGACGGTGTCGGCGGCCACCGACCGCGACCGGTCGAGCCGCGCGCAGTCCGGGCACTGCCCGCCGGTACTCCGTCCGCCCACGACGGCGCCCAGGGGACACACCTGCCCCCGCACCCCGGCGCAGCGCCGCTCGCCGACGACCCGGAACCCGACGTCACGTCCGTACCCGAGCACGCTGCGCCGCTCCCGGCCGCCGTCCAGCCACACCGACTCGGCCCCGGCGGGGCTCCACCGCAGCCCACCGCACCGCCACCCCATACGCGCTCCCCGATCTGCCAGAAGTGCGGGCCGCCGCTCCCCGCCGCCCCCACCTTCCCCTACACCGCTTCCAGTCCTCGATCCGGAGCCCGCGCGGCCACGTCCGTGAGGTCTCCGGGGTACGGACGACGTCTGCTACGACGCGGCCCGCCCGGCCCCCGGCGAAGGCCGGGACGTCACGGCGGTCCCTGCCGACAGGCGGCCGACTCTGCCGGCCCGGCCGTCGGGACGCTCACCGCCCGCCCGGCTCGAAGCGCACGTCGTCGGCGCGTGGGACGATCTCGGCCTGGTCCCCGAGCGCCCACTCGGCGACCCGCGACACGGTCGCGGCCGGGACGGCGCCGCTGATGCCGTCGGCGGCCGGGATGTCGTAGGTCGAGTGGGCGTCGTGCGGCAGCACGACCCGGTAGCCACGCGCCAGCGCGGTCCGCGCGGTGGCCGACACGCACATCTCGGACATCACCCCGCACAGGGCGATCCCCTTCACCCCGGCGCCCACGAGCAGCCCGCCGAGGGACGTCCCCGCGAACCCGTCGTCGTGCCCCTTCCGCACGACGGCCTCGCGATCCCCCTCCACGACGGACAGGGCCAGCTCCCACCCGACGGTCCCGGCCTCGTCGTCGGCGCCGGCGTCCCCGTCGTTCTGCAGATGCACGACGAGCACACCACGCTCCCGCGCCCGTCCGAGCATCCGTTCAACGGCCTCCCGCACCAGCGCGGCGCCGGGCACGGCTCCCTCCCCGCCGAAGAAGGCACGCTGCACGTCGACGACAACCAGGGCCTGCACGGCCGCCACATCACTCATCCGGCGATCATCACCGCGGCGGGCCCGCACGACAAACGGCTGAGCGGCGTCGAGGAGTCCGTCGCTCAGGCCCGTGGGATGTCGCGTCCGGTCGGCCGGTACTCGACCAGCAGCACGCGGCCGTCCAGGGCTCGGTGCTCGACCAGCTCCAGATCGGCCGACAGCACGTCCGCGAAGAACGGCTCGCGGCCGGAAGGCCCCACGAGCAGGGGGAACGTCATCAGGCGCAGCCGGTCGACAAGGCCCGCGTCGAGGAGTTGCCGCACCACGGAGAGGCTGCCCATGGTGCGGAGCGGAACGTCGCTCTCGTCCTTGAGGCGCCCGATCTCCCCGACGAGGTCGTCACGGCAGATCCGCGTGTTCGGCCACGAGGCCGTCTCCAGCGTCTTCGAGAACACGACGGTGTCCAGCTCACTCATCCGCCGCCAGCCCGCGTCCCGCGCCTCCTCGGGCAGCCCCGCGAGCGCCTCGTAGGTACGCCGCCCGAGAACGACCAGCTGCGGCAGGGCCGACTCGGCGGTGATCCACTTCTCCAGATCGGGGCCGAAGTACCCGAAATACCCGGGTGACGTCTCTCCGCCGGCCCACCCGTCCACCGAGATGAACACATCGACAGTCAGTCCCTGCATGGCCGTCCCTCCGCGGCTCCGCGCCCCGGGCCCTGTGGTCCCGATCCCTTACGCGAGCCCTTCCACGGGAGACGTCGGAGCCACACCGGACTTCTCGACACGATCCACGAAGAATCTTCCCGGCGCCCGGCACCCGGCACCCGGCACCCGGCAACGGGCAACGGGTCGGGGAACGCGAGCGGGGCAGGTCCGGTTCCATCCTGGCCGGGGATGGAAGCGGCCTGCCCTGCTCGGTGGTGGTGTGGATTACTCGCCGCTGAGGATCTCGCCGACCTTCTCGGTCAGGCCGTTGGCGATCTCGTCCGCG
>NZ_JBVJNN010000067.1:0-25102 GCF_055583685.1 Streptomyces sp. NPDC104581 | reverse complement strand
CCTCACCCCCCCCCCCCCCCCCCCCCCCCCCACTCCCCCACCCCCCCCCCCCCTCCGCCCCCCCCCCCCTCCGCTCCCCCCCCCCCCTCCCCCCCCCCCCCCCCCCCCCTCTTCCCCCCCCCTCCCCCCCCCCCCTCCCCCCCCCCCCCCCCCCCCCGTCCCCCCCCCCCGGAGCCGGACATAGCCTCCCCCCTGTGAGACGGACAGCGAGCCACGGCCGGACTCGTACGGCCGGCCGGTGCCTTCCGGCCCTGCTGGTGACGGCCGGCTGGCTGCTCATGCCCGCCGCGTCTCCCGGCGCCCACGCCGAGGCTCCCGCCGCTCTCGCGCGCCAGGAAGGGATCGGCGGACAGGCCGGCGATCCCGGCGATCGGGGGAGACCGGCCGTCGCGTCCCCCGGCCGGCCGCACGGCGACAGCCGAATACGGCTCCCGGTCACCCACCCGGGTGATGTCGCGGCCCCGGGCGGCGCCACCGTCTCCAACAGTTCGGGCAGCGCGCTGGTCCTGCCGGTCGCCCTGGTGGGCGGCGCGGGGGCCCTCGCCGCTTACGCCTACCTCACCCGCGCGCGCCGCGCCTCGACCCGTACGGTGCGCTACGGCGGGCCGGAAGGCCGGGGAGAGCCCGGCCGGTCCCCCCGGACCTCGCTCCCGGAACTCGAACGGCGGGCGGGTCGGGCCCTCGTGGACACGGACGACGCCGTGCGCACCAGCGAGGAGGAACTCGGCTTCGTGGCGGCCCGGTTCGACGAGGAGTCCACGCGGCCGTTCCAGGACTCCGTGCGATACGCGAAGGGCGAGCTGACGGCCGCCTTCCGGCTGCGTCAGCAGCTCGACGACGCGGTATCGCCGGACGACGTCACACGGCGCCGCGTGCTGGACGAGATCCTCTCCCGGTGCGCGGACGCCGGCGGCCGGCTGGACGCGGAGTCGGCGGACTTCGACCGGCTGCGTGCCCGGGAGCACGGCGCCCCGGAGGCGCTGACCGCCGCGGAGAACGCGTTCCGCGCGCTGTCGGGCAGGACCGTGACGTCCGCCGCCACCCTCGCCGCCCTGCGTGAGCGGTACGCGGACTCCGCTTCGGCCCCGGTCGCGGGTGCCGTCCGGCAGGCGGACGACCGGCTGCTGTTCGCGACGTGGAACCTGGACGACGCGCGCCGCTCGATCGAGGCGGGCGACCCCGGCCTCGCGGCCGTGCACGTACGGGCGGCCGAGAGCGCCGTGGCGCAGGCGACGGTCCTGGTCGACGCGGTGGAGCGGCGCGCGCTCGAACTCGCCGAGGGCGCCGGCCGGCTCCCCGGCTCGCTGATCGAGACGGAGACGGATCTGACAGACGCGCGCGCCCTGCTCGAAGGCGCCGAGGAGGGCACGTCCACGGCCGATCTCGACGGCCGGATCGGACGTGCCGAGGGGGTGGTCGCCGACGTTCGGCGGGAGCAGTCCGCCGGGCGGTACGACCCGCTCGACGCGCTGCGCCGGGTCGAGGAGGCGGACGCGGCGCTGGACGAGGTCCTCGCGGGCGCGCGCGCCCACGGGGCAGGGGGAGGCCGGGCCCGGGCGCTCCTCGACCGGGCGGTGCTCGGCGCCCGGTCGGCGACCGGCGCCGCCACCGGCTATCTCACGACACATCGCGGTGGGGTGGGCAGCGAGGCCCGCACCCGGCTGGCGGAGGCCCGGCGGCGGCTGGAACAGGCGGGAGCGCTGACGGAGCTGGGCGACGCTCCCGGTGCGCTGGCCGAGGCCCAGCACGCGGACGCTCTCGCCAGGCAGGCGCAGAGCCTCGCTGAGCGGGATGTGCGGGCGTTCGGGAGGCGGCCGGGCCCGGGCGGCGCGTCAGGGGCGGGAAACGGGCTGGACGGTGCCGTGCTCGGCGGGATCGTCCTCGGCGGTCCGGTCACCGGGGGCGGCGGATCCGGCGGGGGCGTGGGCGGGGGCTTCGGCGGAGGTCTCGGGAGCGGAGGTCGCGGGGGCGGAGGTCGTGCCGGTCCCGGCAGCTTCGGTGGTGGCGGCACCCGTGGCCGGATGGACGGCCGCGGCCGTTTCTGAGGCGGTGGACAGGCGTGCCGGGCCGGCCCCGGGACGAGGTCGGGCGAAGAGGGCGGGGCGGGGGTCAGAACATGCTGAGGAGCTGTTCGACGGTGGGCTCGGCCGTGGAGTCCCCGTCGGGCAGGGCGAGTTCGAACCAGACCGTCTTGCCACGCGGGGTCCGCCGCGACCCCCAGGCCGCGCTGAGCAGCCCGACGAGTTGCAGTCCGCGACCGCCCTCGTCGGTGTCGCGCGCCCGTCGCCTGCGCGGCTGCACGAGGCCCGCGTCCCACACCTCGCAGACGAGCGTGCGGTCGCGCAGCAGCCGCAGCCTGATCTCACCCTCGCCGTAGCGCATGGCGTTGGTGACCAGTTCGCTGACGAGCAGTTCGACGGTGTCCACCAGCGGTTCGAGGCCCCAGGACAGGAGCTGGGCGCGGGCGACCTCACGGGCGCGGCCGACGGAGCGCGGCTCGCGCGGCAGTTGCCAGTCGCCCACGGCGTCGGCGGGCAGGCCCTGTATCCGGGCCATCAGCAGCGCGATGTCGTCCTCGCCGTGCCGGGTGTCGAGTGTGTTGAGTACGTGGTCGCAGACGTCTTCCAGGGGCCGTACGGGATTGGTGAGCGCCCGGCGGAAGGCCGTCAGGCCCTCATCGATCGGATGGTCACGGGATTCGATGAGACCGTCCGTGTAGAGGGCGAGCAGGGCGTCTTCCGGGAGTTCGACCTCGACCTGCTCGAACGGCTCACCGCCGACGCCGAGCGGCATCCCGGGCGGTACGTCGAGGAGCAGCGCCTCCTCGCCGGGTTCGACCAGGACCGGAGGGGGGTGTCCGGCGTTGGCGAACGTGCAGCGGCGGGTGACCGGGTCGTAGACGGCGTAGACGCAGGTCGCCAGGTACACCTCGGAGAGGTCGGCGTCCCGCGACCTGTGGGCGACGCGGGACGCCTGCTGGGCGCCGCTCGGGGTGCCGAGCCCGCGGGCGATCTCGTCCAGCGCGGAGAGGACCTCGGCGGGCTCCAGGTCGAGCAGTGCCAGGGTGCGTACGGCGGTGCGCAACTCGCCCATGGCGACCGCCGCGCGCAGCCCGCGGCCCATGACGTCGCCGACGACCAGCGCGGTCCGGTGGCCCGGCAGTTCGATGACGTCGAACCAGTCGCCGCCGACCTCGGTGGCGGTGTTGCCCGGCAGATAGCGGCAGGCGATGTCCAGCCCGGCGGCCTCGGGGTCGCCGGGCGGGAGCAGACTGCGCTGGAGTATCAGCGCGCGTTCGTGCTCCCTCCGGTAGAGGCGGGCGTTGTCGATGCAGACGGCGGCGCGCGCCGCGAGTTCCACCGCGAGGGCGCGGTCCCGTTCCCCGAAGGGTTCGCTGCCCTTGGTCCGGGAGAACTGGGCGAGGCCGACGACGGTGTCGTGGGCGACCATCGGGACGGCGAAGGTGGACTGGATGAGGCTGCCGGCCCCGCCGGGCACCGTCTGGACCCGGGCGGTGCGCAGAGCGTTCGCGCAGGGCGAGTTGAAGGGATACCGGTGGACGGAGCCGACCGAGGGCGGCTCGACCGCGCCTTCGCCCGTCAGGTCGGCGCCGAGCAGCGGCGCGTCGGCCACGGCGCTGGCGAAGGCGACGCGCCGCAGGGTGGCACTGCCGCCGCCGGACTCGGAGCCGGTGGAGCCGCCGCGTCCGGGCGGGGCCTCGTCGCCGGTCAGCAGCCCCTGGTAGAGGTCCACGGACGCGAGGTCGCAGAAGCCGGGGACGGCGACGTCGAGGAGTTCCTTGGCGGTGGTCTCCAGGTCGAGGGAGTTGCCTATGCGCGCGCTCGCCTCGTTGAGGATCGCGAGGTTGCGGCGGGCGCTCGCGGCCTCACGTGCGGCGATCTGTCGGCGTGTGACGTCGCTGCCGAGACCGGCGACGCCGATGGTGCGGCCGGCTCCGCTGAGTACGCGGTAGAGGTTGACCGACCAGTGCCTGCGTTCCTTGCTGCCCGGGGCGGCGCCGACTATCTGGATGTCGGTGGCGGGGTCGCCGGTCTCCAGGACCCGCTTGAGGGAGGCGCTCAGCCGTTCGGCCTCGGGGCGGGAGAGGTAGTCGTGGACGGTGCGACCGCGGTGGTCGTCCGCGGCACCGCCGAAGACCGCGGCGAACCGCTGGTTGGCGCGCTGGACGGTGAGGTCGGGGCCGAACAGCACGAAGCCGAAGGGAGATTGGCCGAAAATAGCCTGCGAGGAGGCGAGTTCCGTCTCGATCTCACGCAGCGCGCGGACGTCCACGACGATGCAGAGCGCGGCCCGTTCGCCACTCTCCGTCTCACTGGGCATCACATAGACCTCGGCGAGGCCGTGCGGCCCGAGTTCGCCCGGCACCTGGAACGGGACCAGTCCCGTCCACTCCTTGCCGTCCAGGATCTCGGCGATCTTGCTGCGGCCTCGCGAACGCAGGTCGGAAGGCACGAACACCTCGACCGGGTCCTTGCCCCTGACCTCGTCCGGGGCGATCCCGAACAGCTCGGCGGCTCGAAGACTCCACTGGTCGACCAGCCCGTCGGGGCCGATCGAGAAGGAAGCGACTTTCATGTAGTCATAGATCGAGCCGGGCGGACTGCTCTGCCACACGACGTCGCCCGCCGTTCCAGATATCTCGCTCACGCGACCGTCCCCTCCAGCTCACGCACCGGACCGGCCATCCCCGCAGTATTCAGCACTACGGCCCAGACAGGTACGGCGTTCACGATCACAGCACTGTCTCGTTCTTTTTGAGCCGAGAACCACGTGATCGTTGTCCCTTCACACTCCTAACCAGGGAGCGGCCGCTCGAACCACACCGTCCTACCCGTCTTCCCCCGCCGTGTACCCCAACGGCGGGCCGGGCAAGCGACGAGCCGGACACCGGCACGGCCGCCGAGTCGCGCACCTGGCGGTCGAGGCGCCGGACGTCGAGGGTGTCGCGTACCGCGTGGCGTGCGGTGCGTACGACATCCGGCTCGGCGGGGAAGGTCCACTCGGCGTAGGCACTCTCCGCCCCGATCAAGCCGACCCCTCCCCCTCACCGAAACCGGACCCACGCCGCTTATAGGGGGGTTGGTCGGCACTTACCCGGAATCCGGGAGGACCTACTGCGACGAACGCTCATGTCAGCTCCCCCGAGTCCCTGAGGTCGTCGAAGAGGAGCTGGTCGACGGGGGCCACCAGGGCGCGGTCGCCGTAGCAGAGCCAGCGGATCTCCTCGATCTCGTTGCTGGCGGCCGGCGTACCCAGGTAGTCACCGGAGTAGCAGCTCATCCGGACGAGGACACCGTCGGGCTGGCCGTGGGCCTGGGCCTCGTACGTACCCAGATGGGCCGTCGTGGCCGGGAGGACGGCCACGGCCAGCTCCTCCTCGACCTCGCGGAGCAGGGTCTCCAGATCGCTCTCCGCGCCTTCGCGCTTGCCGCCGGGGATGTAGAACACATCCTTCCCGCGGGAACGCGCGCAGAGGATCCTGCCCCGCTCCACCCGGACCCACGCGACTGTGTCGATCAAGACCGTTGCAGCTCCGCCCTCACTCATGCGCCGGAGCGTAACGCGACGCGGGACGCATCTCCGACGAGGGGTCCCGGTCGGGAGCCGGTGAGGTCAGCGGCCGGTCTGCCCCAGGCGCTCGACCCAGTAGAGCTGCTGGTGGCCGTTGCCGCCGAGGCCGTCGGCGATCTTCTGCGCCTCGTCCTTCGTGGCGTACCTGCCCACGCGGTACCGGTTTCCGTTGTCGTCCTGACGTATCACCAGCCAGGGAAGTGCGGCGCCGCCGTCGGTCATCGCGCCCCTCCCGCCATCGACCCGTACCACTCGGACGATCTCCTGGAAACCCCGATCCGCATATGCCCGACCCTACGCCTGACCTTCACTCAGCGGATGCGTGTTTATACAAAGAGGTACACATCTGGCCAAGAAGATGCGGATCCACCGGAGGGAGCCTGCGAAGGCGCTCACCATCTCCCGTCGCCCGAGGCCCTGTTGGGACGACACGTCGTGGCCGCGGAACGGGCGGGGGCGCCGCTCCGGTCAGCCGGTGCTCACCGGGGCGTCATCTGACCGGAAGGTGATAGGCGACGCGGTAGCGGTCCGCCGGCACGACCATGTCGGCCGTCTCGACCGCCCGGCCCGACGCGTAGTAGGTCCGCTCCAGGACCATCACCACATGGCCGGGCACACCGCCGAGCGACAGGAGCTCCTCCGCCAGCCCCGGGCGCGCGCCGACCTCCTCGACCACGTTGTCCACCACGATGCCGATGGCCGCCATCCGTTCCACGACCCCACTGCCCCCGAGCGGGCCCTCCTCAGGGAGCATCACCGGGGTGCGCCCGGTGACCTCCAGGGGCTCCCACGAGGTGGAGAGCATCATCGGCTCCCCCGCGTCCCTGAAGACGTAGCGCGTGCGCATCGCCGGGTCGCCCGGCCGTATACCGAGGCGCGTGGCGATCTCCGGCGCCACCGCGTCCCGCTCGCTGCTCGACTCCCACGTACCGCGCACCTCGTCGTCGGCCTGCTCCTGCCGGAAGGGGTTGGCACCGGAAGGCGGCCGGTAGCCGGAGCGGGCGATCCTGCGCGGCACGGGCCGCTCGCGCACATAGGTCCCCGACCCGGAGCGGCCCTCGACGAGCCCCTCCGCCATCAGCACCTTGCGGGCCTCCAGGGCAACCGTGTCCGAGACGCCGTACTCCTCGCGGATCCGGGCCTGGGACGGCAGTCGGGTGTGCGGCGGCAGAGCACCGTCGACGATCTTCCGCCGAAGGTCACTGGCGACGCGCAGATAGGCCGGCTGCTCACCGAATGCCACGGGCCACTCCCAACAGGTTGACAGACAGCAACACCCTGGCAACCGGCGGTTGTTGACCGCAAGCATGGGCCATGACCTCACCCGGAGTGAGAACACACGCTCTGCGCAGGGACTTCGCCGGGAAAACGCGCCACGGGGAGGGGCGCGGCGCCGCCGCGGGGGCCGTCAGTCCACCCAGTACGTGTCGTGCTTGATGAAGAAGGCGGTGCGCTCCTCGTCCGTCATCCGGCCGACCGTGGACACCTTCTCGAAGTACTCCTCGCGGGGCGCCCCGGGCGCGAAGAGGATGAGGGTGGAGGCGGGCGCGTCCGAGTCGTTGCGGAAGCCGTGCAGCCCGCCCGGCGGCACGTAGAGGAAGTCGCCCTTCTCCGCGTCGATCCAGCGCTCGCCGTCGTACAGCCGGACGGTCCCGTCGAGGATGTAGAACGACTCCGAGATCGTCTTGTGGAAGTGGGTGCTCGGGCCGCCGCCCCTGGGCACCATGTCCATCCGGTAGAGCCCGAACTCACCCCCCGTGGACACGCTGGACGCCACGAAGTGCGTCTCGGTGCCCGAGGGGGACCGCACGTCGGCGGGGGTGCTCGCGGGCCGGAAGACCGCGTTGACCTCGCCCTTGTCCCCGAGGTGGCGGGGCTCCGGGTACGACATGTGCCACTCCTTCAACGCGACGCCGTGACACGGCACCGTCCGGCCGCGCCGAAAGCCATGATGCCCACCGCGAGTTCGCCGCCGCCGGAAACCTCGCCGAAGTCACGGCCGTTCACCAGGAGTCACCACGCGTGAACCGGTCCGTACGCATCTCCAGCCACTCCCCGCACCCCCAGGCGACGGCCGCCAGCACGAGCACCACGGCGACGGCGGCCATCCGGTCCCGGGCCCGCAGCACGCCGCCCACCAGGGCCCAGACCCCCAGCGCGAGAGCGGGCACCCCGAAGATGATCACCGGACCGTCCAGATAGAGCAGACTCCAGTCCCGCTCCCCCTCGAAGGCCCCCCGCAGCCCGGGAGCCGCACCGGCGGCCCACACGACCACCCCCGTGACGAACCCGGCGACGACGGCCAGACACCCGGCCCAGCCGTGCGCCTGCCGCGTCTCCCCCGCCCGCGCTGTCCCCGATCGTGTGATCACACCGACCAGGGACGCGATCCACCACCCCACCGGTTCCGGAACGACCCGCCGACAAGACCGAGCCCGGCGGCCGACGACGCCTCCCGTCGCCGGGCCGCGGACGCGGGAGGACTCAGACGTTGAAGCGGAATCCTTTACACACAGCTCCCACCTGCGCAAACGCAGTTCCGGAGAGGGGCACATCGAAGTGGAACTTCTGACCTGCGGAAACGCAGACCATCGAGGCACTCGCTGGCACGGCATGCGGCGTTGCCGGTCAGTCGGCGGTGCCGGGCTCCACGACCCACTCGGCTTGCACCCCGCCCACCGAGGCGATCATGTCGAAGTCGCCGTCGTAGTGGAGGACCGTGGCCCCATGCCGTTCTGCGGTTGCCGCGATGAGGACGTCGGCCAGCGACAGCGCCCGGTGAAAGCCGGCGTTCAGCGCCAGCGCCTGGATCGCGAGCGCCTGCTCGAACTCCTCGTCGTTGCAGGGCAAGTAGTCGAAACCACGGAGCAGGGTACGCAGGCGCAGCGCCTCGGGCTTTCCACGCGCCGAGTACAGAACCTCATACTCGGTCGGGGCGCACACTGCCAGGAGTCCATCACGGTCCAGTACGTCCAGCCGCGCCCGCACTGCCGGTTTGCCCCGGCGGGCCAGCGCGGACTTGTCGATGAGGTAGCGGCCTTTCACGCCGCCGAAGCCCCGTCTTCGCGCTTGAGCGAGCCGTCCGGGTTCCGCGGCCCCGTCTGCGACCGGATCTCCGCAAACACGTCATCAAACTCGCCATCGTCAATGGCATCGAACAGCTCCCGGCGCAGCCGCAGCCTCACACCCTCCTCCATGGCCGCCCGCACTGCGGCGGCCTTCGTCCTCGTCCCATACACACGCATCGCCTGCTCGACGATCTCCTCGTCCAGATCGATCACGGTCCTGGCCATCAGTTGTCCCCTTCACAGCTCGACGCTCCAACAACGATATCAATTGGGTGCAAGAAATGGCATCAAAATGCTGGGGTGCGTCGAGGGTGCCTCGATCAGAGCCGGGAGCACGAACCGGACTGGTTGATCAGCTTTCCGATCGGCGAGCAACCCTGCACGAACCCCCTGACCTGGTACTCGGCGAACGAATCAACGCCATGTTGCGGGAGCTGCCACTCCGCAAGGCATCGGCGGCACATCCGCGTCCCCGTGCGAACCCAGCACGGTACGAATGACCAGGGGTGACGACAGGTGACGAGGGGTCAGTCATCCCAGCACCATCCCAGCACGGGAAAAAACCAAGGGCCCGACCCCGAAGAGCCGGACCCATCTGACCTGCATGTTTGCCAGATCAGCGACGTGGTGTTATCCCACCCGTCACACATTGAAGCGGAACCTTCAACACAGCGCTCCCACCTGCGGAAACTTTCCCTCAGGTGATCATATCCAGCACCGTCAGGACTCATTCAGCACATCCAGCACGTCAGGCCGTGGAGACAGACACGCCTGACTCCTCGACCGCCGGACGCATCGCACTCTGCATGACGTCTCGGCAACGACCCCACGCCTCGGGGACTGGTGCCCGTAGATGTCCACTGTCGTCTTGATCGACTTATGACCGAGCCAGCGCGAGACCTCGCGGATCGGCACGCCGTTCGCCAACGCGGTCGAGGCGAAGAAGTGCCGCAGACTGCTGGGCGTGTATTTGGCCTTGCCGTCCACGTCGACCACGCCTGCCGCCACGCACGCCTTCTTGAAGTGGTATCCGAAGGTGGAGGCGGTGGGCATCACACCCTTGCCACGCTGGCGCGGGGAGAAGAAGACCTCCAGCCGCCGACGTCTGCCGCGAAGCCCTACGAAGGCCACGGGCACCGGCGCCCACCGCGACAAGTGGCCGTCGATTTCCTGCTCGACGAACGGGGCTACCGGGACGTCCCGGTACTCACCCCCCGTCCGGTGCTTGAGCGGCACGAACGCTGTGCGGCAGTCATCGCGGTGGCTTTGGCGCTGACCTGCCAGCGGACCCTGACGAAGCCGGCCGCCTGCACTCGATGGAGAAAGCGAGGGCTTCGCTGGGGCGCTGGCCGGTGCCCGACTGCAGGTAAACCGCGAGCCGGTACTGCGGGGCGATGTGCTCCGCGATCAGGTCAACCTCGCCCAACGTGGGAATCTTGTCCTCGTCCACCGAGCACGGGGCCGCCCGGGACACCCGGACGCCGCGCGCGGGATTGTCCGGGATGCGTTTCTCAACGACGGCCACCTCCAGCATCGCGGCCACCATCACCAATCGATCATTGATCGTGGAGACCGCCAACCCGGCACCGGCGGAGTGCAGCTGCTTGGCAAACTCCTCGAAGTCGCGCCGTGCCAGCCCGGCCACCATCTTCCGTCCCAGTCGCGGCACAAGATGGTTCTGGATGAAACCTTCGTAATTGCGGCGCGTCGATTCACCGATGACCTGGCGCTCCAGCCACTCCTGAGCCCAGACCTGCAATGACACCCGCCCAGGCGCAGGATCGAAGCGAACGTCGGCCTTCTTGTCGCTCTCGACCTTGTCGGCGAATGCGTCCGCACCATCCGAGCCCACCCGCCTGGCAAACGACCGCTCCCGCTGCCGCCCTCGCCTACCGCCCGGCTCCCGGTACCGCACCGTCCACCCATGCCGACACCGCGGACGGTCACAGGGGAAGTTCCGGTTCCGGACGTCCTTCTTGCACCTCTGAAAAACGCTCGCCACCCAAGCCCCGATCCGTCACCCGGTCCGTGCTCGAAACCGTGCACTGGCACCCCAGGTCCCAGCAAGGCATTCATCGCCAATCCGCTCTTTCCAGCGAATATGGACCCCGACCTCACCCGCAACCCTGGGCCCACCGAGCCCCCTCACTGCACGCGCTCGCTCCCCAACGCTCGCTGGCTCGTGAAGCGCACATCGACAGCAAAGGCCATACCGCAGTATGGTTAATGTATGGCTACCAAGAAGGTGACTATCACCCTCGACGAATCTCTGGTCGAAGCCCTGGCCGGAGCTGCCGAGGAAGAAGGCGTCCCGCTCTCCCGCCTCGTCGCCGGAGCAGCCGAACGCGAGCTACGTCTGCGGGCCGGCCGCGCCGTCATCCAGGAGTGGCAGGCCGAGCACGGCGCCTTCACCCCGGAAGAGCTTGCCGCCGCCCGCGCGGATATGGCCGCCGCCGACGCCGAGTACCTCAGTAATCCGGGAGCCTCGGCCGCGTGAACATCCCCTACCTGTACGACGCCGGAGTCCTGATCGCCATCGACAATGACGACCGGCGCATGTGGGCCCGACACAGCCTGGCCCTGGAGGACGGCCGGGACATCCACGTCCCGTCCATCGTCGTCAGCCAGGCATGGCGGGACTCCCGCCGCCAGGTCAGACTCGGCAAGTTCCTCGCCGGCTGCCACGTCGTACCCGTCGGCCTCGAAACCGCCAAAACCGCAGGCATCCTCTGCGGCAGAGCGGGCACCTCCGACATCGTCGACGCCACCGTCGTGACCATGGCAGCCAGCCTCGGCGCCATCATCTGGACCTCAGACCCAGACGACATCCGCACCCTCATCGACGCCCAGGACATCAAACCCGCCCCGGTCATCCGCACCGTCTAGCAACTGATGTGCCCCGGCTCCGATGGAGTCGGGGCACATCAAACTCCACGAAACCGAGGTCAGCTCAGGAATCCGGCACTAGTTGGCGCCAACCAACCCCTACACCTCAAGGTTTGTCAGGAGGCGTTCGGCGAGTTCGGCAAGGGTTTCGCCATCCTGGGTCATCCAGCGGGCGGTGCCCTGGTTGGAAACCGGTTGTCCCTCCCAGTCAGCCAGTTCCCACATGCGGGAAACCAGGCCGCTGGGCGAGTAGCGGTGGCGGTCATACTCCCAGATCAGGGCCTTGCCGGTCTCCCCTGTCCACGAGGCACGCGAGCGGCTCTCATCTGCTGCAAGCCAAGTGTCCAGTGCTTCTTTCTCGGCTGGTACGTAGAGGTTTAGGCGAAGGGGTGCGCCTTCCGGGAGTGCCCCTTGGTTGACGATGACGTGGACCGAGTTCGGGCGGCGCGGCTTGCGGGGCCGTTCTTCCTTGCGGAGGTACGGGGACACGTCCTGTGTCTGGCCTCCTGCGGACAGCACGTCCATGACATCGGTCACGAGCGCTGCGCACTCCGCGTCGTCGATGCACACTCGCTTGAGGTCCGAGCGGGTTCCGTGCCGGGAGTCCAGTACGCCGAGCATCACGGGTACGGTGAGCTCCAGCAGTTCGGGGATCCGGTTGCTTGCCTTGACGAACCAGGTGGCGGTGGGGTCTGCGGGGTCAGGCTCGCCCATGCCCGCGTCTTCTGCAAGCAGTTGGCGGAAGACGAGGTGGGTGAGGAGGAAGGCTCCGTCGTCGATGACGGCGGCTCCCCGCTTCTCGTACCCGTCGCGCACGGTACGTAGGGCTTTACGGGTCTCGCGGAGGACGCGTACGGCGTTCCAGACCTCGAAGACTCCAGGTACGGAACGGAACAGCGGGTCGTAGATGGATCCGCTGCCTCGCTGCCACATCACGTCGGTGGAGTCGGCCGACACCAGCCGGGCCGTGAAGCGGCTGGCGAAGTGTGCACAGGCCAGAGCACACGCGGCCTCGACGACGGAGCAACCCTCGTCCCCCTGGGGCTCCAGTTCGCCTCGACGGACGCTGTACACCAGGTCCAGTTCGGCCCGGAACTCCTCGATCAGGACGGCCTGCACGGGGTCCAGGGCGATGCGGTCGCGGTCGGTGATGTGGTTCTGCCGGTTGGTGGCCTGGGTGGTGCGCTGGGCGAAGTCGGTGGCCCCGCCGGTGACGATGATGCGGACCCCGACCTCGGCCGACTCCGCCTGCTCGTCCTCTTTCGCCGCGTCGATGACGGCCCGTACGGTCTGCGCCCCGTTCACCACGCTCGCACCGTGCGCGGTGAGGCGGAGCGGGAGACGTTCCGGCTGCTTCTTGGATCCCTTCTCGATCTCCAGGGAGTCGCACAGAATGGTGATGCCGTTATTGAAGTACCAGAAGTTGGCAGGCTCTTCGGTGAGCGTCTCCACCAGCTCGCTGTTGATGGGTGTCAGCCCAAGCGGGTTGCGAATGTTGTGGTCGAAGAGTCGGTTGCCGTACTCCGCCCATTCCACGATCTGCTCGGCCTGCACCACGCCTTGGTATGCCTGTTGGTCGGAGGGCGAGCATGCGAACCATGGAGACATAGTCACTTCGAGGGTGATCGGCTCGGGTCTCTGATCGTCACGGGCTCGCGCGTAGATCTCCGGCGAGTGGATCACTCGGTGAAAGATGTGGGTTCCGTAATGGTTGAAGTCCTTCTCCCCGTTCTCGATGGCCTGGCGCACCCCTGGGGCGAGTTCCTTCGTGCCCATGAGGACGATCACCTGGGTCACTTTGGTCAGGTCCGAGCCCAGCAGCGACTTGGCCTGCTCGGCCAGGACGCGGCCGCGCGGATTGAACTGGCGGGATTCCCCCGCGTCAATAAGGGTGAGTCCCGAGAACAGTTTGAGGACTGCGGTTTCATCGGCTTTGGCGGTGCCGGTCTCGCTCCATTTGGACTGGACGAGGTAGATGTGCGCGGCGTCCTGGTCAACGGCGATCGCGTCGATTCCCTGGTCGTTGCCGCCGTCGATGACGCAGGCCGCTGCCTCGGCGGGCGTCCAGTTGGTCACCATGCGCACGGCATGCGCGGCAAGGGCACGGGACCGCCGCGCGATGACGAGGTCGTCCGGCCTCCGGTTGCCGAAGTCGCTCATGTCGATGAGGCCGCCGTACGTCGCGTCGAGGAAGTTGGCGACTTGGCGAACCTGGGTGGGAACGTCGGGGCGGCGCGGAGGGGTGCTCATGGTTCTCCCGTGCGGAGCTGTCAAGAGTATGGGGCGTCGGGAACTCGGAGGTTGCGCGTCACTGGCCGGGGGCGAGTGAGTCCACGACGGCCTGGAAGCTGCTGCTCGCGCTGTTCAGTTCGGCGACGATGGAGGCCGCGATGTCGCGTGGGGAACCGAGGTCCTGCTGGTCTTCGGTGAGGTCGGCCCAGAGCTGCAGGCTGGTGCTAGGGCGGGCCAGAAGATCGGCTACGGGGTACGGCTTGAACTGGCGTGAAGGGGTACGGCTGCTGTGGTCGGGGTCGTGCGGGCGGTAGGCGGCGAGGAAGTCGGACAGGTCGCCCTCGGTGAGCGGGTTGCCGGTGTCCGTGCGGTGGTTGCCGGTGCGGGCGTCGTAGACCCACAGGGCGCGTGTGACGGGCTCGCTGCTGGGGCGAGGGGCGGACTTGGTGAAAAAGAGGATGTTCGCCTTGGAGTTGGTGCCCCGGAAGATGCCGGTGGGCAGACGAAGCAGAGTGTGCACGTCGCAATTGAGGAGCAGATTGCGGCGTACGGTGGCCGCGGCGCCCTTACTGAATAGCACGCTGTCGGGGGCGAAGACGGCGGCTCGCGCACCTTGCGGCAAGGTGATGGCGATGTGCTGGAGGAAGTTGGTGGGCAGGTCCGCCTTGGGCGCCCAGAAGTCGTCGCGGTGGGTGGTGTCAACGGCCGCGTCGGTGCTCTTGAAGGGCGGGTTGCACAGAGCCACGGTCGCGGCGACATCCCGGTCCTGCCGCTGAATAGCCTTTGCCCTGCGGGAAAGTGAGTCCGAACGCTGTATCGGGGGAATCCCCGCGAACAGCCGGCGGGTGTTGAGGAGCACATTCATGGTGGCGAGACGGCACATCTGGGGATCGATGTCGGCTCCCGCGATGGCGGAGTCGTCCACCTTGGTGCCGTGGCTGTCCATTTCCCGATGGGCGGCGATCAGCGTGCTGCCAATGCCGCAGGCTGGGTCGATGATTCGGTCGTCCGGGGTGAGAGCGAGGGCCTTGGCAACCACGGCGAGGAGCGGCGGCGGGGTCAGGAACTGCCCGGTCTCGCGCTTCTTGAGCATGTCGTCGTAGCAGTCGGAGAGAAGTTGAGCGAAGGCCCGTCCGAGCTCGCCGTCGGCGACCTGGGCCCAACGGTACGGGTTGATCTCCTCGGTGATGAGCTGCCGCAGCTCGCTCATCCTGTCGATGTTCCACGGCTGTGCGTCATGGAAGAGAACACTGGCGGTGGTGCGACGCTGGTTGTCCGGGGTTGGCGTGCCGAGCGTGCGCATGGTGTGGGCCAGATAGCTGTGGAGGTCTTCGCCGCCGCGTTCGACCAGATGCGGCCAGGTGTCGATCGACGGCGCGACCGGGCGGGAGGCGAACTTGCCGGGCCGGTTTGCGCGTTCGTGGTCGAGCTTGAGGAAGAGCAAGTAGGCGATGTGCTCAGCGAACTCGATCTTAGTCAGGGCCCGCGTGCTGGTCTTGTCGTTGTAGAACGCCCACCAGCGGCGGACGATCGATTCGGCGGTCCAGTGCCCCTCAAGCTGCCCACTCTGCGGCGGAATCCCCGACATCCCACTCGTGTTTCCCGGCCCAGTACTGCCCCGCCCCGTAGTCATCCCGTTCTGCTTCCCTTCACTGTCAGCCGAGTTCGGTCCACGGCCGGTTGCCTCCCGGCCCGGACTCGGGTGGCGGAAGGACGGGCCTACCTCGCGCGGGCTTCCCCTGCTTCATCGCTGTCGTCGGTGGTGCTGGTCGTGCCCATGCCTGTCTCCGCAGCCGCCTCCTTCTTCAGGGCCCGGGCAACGAGGGTGAAATCGGCCAAAGCGGACTCCAATTCGTCTACGATTTCCTGGGCGATCACGTCAGGCGACGCGAGGGCCGTCTGTGTGGAGTCCGTTCCCGATCGGAGGACGGTCAGGTCGAGATTCACCTTGTCACGAGTGATCAGTTCTTCGTAATCGTAAGCCTGGAAGCGATCAGTGGGCTTGCGAGCGGAGAAATCGGTGCCGCCCGAGTGGAAGGCGGCGACGAAGTCGTCCAGGTGCTCGCGGCGCAGCTGCCGCTGCTTGAGGGTGAACCGCTGGTCGGTGCGGAAGTCGTAGACCCACAGCTGCCTGGTGCCGGGGCGGCCTCCGGTGCGCTGACCGGTCTTGTCGAAGAACAGGACGTTGGCCTTGACACCGTTGGCGTAGAAGATGCCGGTGGGCAGGCGCAGCAGCGTGTGCACATCACACAGGTTCAGCAGGTTGCGGCGGATCGTCTCGCCGGCACCTGACTCGAAGAGCACGTTGTCGGGGAGGACGACGGCTGCCCGGCCGTTGGTCCTCAGCAAGTTGTAGATGTGCTGGACGAAGTTGAGCTGTTTGTTGGTGGTCTGGGTCCAGAAGTCCTTGCGGGCGGTGTACGCCTCGCCCGTCACCGAGCCAACGCCAAAGGGCGGGTTGGCGAAAACGATGTCGTAGAACTGCGGGGGAGACTTCGCTAGGGAGTCCTGCACGGAGATCAGTGGCTTGGCCTCGGATGTGCCGATGTTGTGCAGCAGCATGTTCATCAGCGCCAGACGGGCAGTCTCCCGGACCAGCTCGTAGCCGGTGATCGCGCCGGTTTGCAGCTTGCGGCCCTCATCACCGTAGAGCTGTTCCTGGTAGTGCCGATTGAGGTGGGCGTGGGCGGCGATGAGGAAGCCGCCGGTTCCGCAGGCCGGGTCGGTGATGGTCTCGCCGACCTGGGGCCGGACACAGTCGACCATGGCGTCGATGACAGGGCGGGGAGTGAAGTACTGGCCGGCGCCGGTCTTGCGGTCCTCCGCGCCGCGCTGCAGCAGGCCCTCGTACGCGTCGCCCTTGAGGTCCTGGTCCTCGGTGGTCCAGCGGTACGGGTTGATCAGGTCCTTGATCAGCCGCTCCAGGACGGCAGGTTCGTGGATCTTGTTGCTCGACTTGGCGAAGACCTCACCGAGCATGGTGCCGCCGCGCGAACCGAGGTCCTTGAGGATGAACTCGTAGTGGTCGAGCAACGCGTCACCAGAGCGGGTGGTCAAGCTCGCCCAGTCCCGGCCCGGAGGAACGAGAGGCTCCTGCGGCAGGTTGCGGCGGAACTTGGCCGGGCGGTTGGCCCGCTCGTCCGCCATCTTCAGGAAGAGGAGGTACGTGAGCTGCTCGACGTAGTCGAGAGTGGAGACCCCGGAGTGGCGCAGGAGCTCGCAGTACGACCAGAGTCGGTTGACGAGGGTGCTGGTCGACTCGGCCGCGGTGGCCTTGGGCGTGGCCTGACGCCCAAGGAGAACAGTTTCCTGGGGCGAGTCCTGCTCCGGGGCGGTGGCGGGCTTGTCGGTGCTCATTGTGCTCACAGGGGCAGTTCTCCTTGACCGGGGTCGCCGGCCGACTTGCTTGTGCGCGGGGTGCGGCGTCGCGTGCTCTTCGCGCTGGCGGCAGCGGAGTGCTGAGCGCGGATGCGGTCGAGCAGTGCGAAGGCGGGCTCGTCGGCAGGGTCCTGGGGGACAAGGGTGCCGGTGAAGGCGGCATGGAGGAGGGCAGCGCGGAGGCCATCTGGCATGGATGCAATCACATCCACCTCGCGATTCAGTAAGTCCAGCCGCGAAAGTTCGCCTCGCAGGTACCCGCACAACCTTTCCTGTACGGGCATCGGCGGAACTGGGATCGGGAGCTCTCGACACGTTGAAAGTGCGATATTAAACTGCCCAGCGGTTGCTCTAGCTGTTGCTACGAGAAGATTGATGACGTAAGGGGATAGCAAGACGAACCGAAGCCAATCCGGCAAGATTTCCCCGCCGGCACGAAACGCGACAATCGCTTGATTGATGTTCCATTCTTCATGGGTGCCGGGTACCACTGCGCTCTTGCCGAGAGGGGGGCCAACGATGTTAGTCAGGACATCGCCAGGAAGGATCCGCGACTTCTTCAACTTGCCCTCGTGGACTGCACGGTCTACGAAAGTGGGGCGAATCGAGAAGTCAACCTCTCCCTGCTTGTTGATGTTGTAAACCTTCAAGAATGGGATCTCGCCGGATCCGCTGTGCATGAGCGATGCCTCAGGTGTAGCCCCTGATGTGATCAGGGGGCAGATGTCCTTGGCAATTCGCCAGTGCCAGCCACGGGGCAAAGGGGGGAGGAGTCGGTAATTAAACTTTGCACTCTTGTGCTGAGTGATAGATTGCAGGCTCTCCGGGGCGGGTCCTTCGCCTCGTCCTAGGACGTATCGATCCAGAAGGCTGTCCCGCAGGGATCGCCGGAGCATCACTGCCGCTTCAAGCGAAGCCACGCCAGATTCGACGTGGGCCAGCTGCTCGTTTAGCTTTGCGACAATTCGGCGCTGTTCCGGAAGAGGGGGGATTGCAATTTTTGTTTCAAGTAGCGCTTTCCGTGGCACGCTTGCCTGGTTTACATGGTTGTTCAAGACGGCCTTGAAGTAGCCGTTCGACCACAATGCGTGAAGCTGAATCGCCAGAAATTGACTATCGATTCCTACTGGGGGGCGAAGGCGTGTCATGTGGTTGGAGTAAGCCAAGGGCTCGTCCGAGTTGACCCAGGCTGTCTTTCCTACCAGTGCCGGGCTGTTGGTATTGTTGAAGAGAATGTCTCCATGCTGCACTCGGCGCTGCGACTCGTCCTCAATGAAACGTGCGTCGGCGATGTCGATGACACCGCGACGTGTGATGTTCATCGGACGTAGGTGCAGGACACCATTACCATCGCGATTGTGTTTACCGCTGGCAAATCCTGGCTGTACCTCGACACCAAGCTCGCCAAGCGTCGCGCGAGTCCAACCTTCAGGCAGGTCCGACTCGCCTTTGCCGCCCAAGATCCCAGAATTCCCGCCACCGGAGACCGTGCCCTCGGTTTCTCTGACTTCCGCGACGTTCGCGGCGGTCCCCGTCACGCGCTCAGCTCCCTGTCGAGTTCGTCGATGATGTGCTCGGCCTGTCGTTCGCCGAATTCGGCGAGGAAACCGTCCGTGCCGTTACGGGCGGCAAACGGGGCATAGTCGAGGTCGGCGGTGTCGAAGCGTACACGTTCGATCGTGGCGGCTGCGATGTGGTCGAGCCACCAGCGCTGACGGTCGCTGAAATGGGCGCCTGCCTGGTGCTGGCGGGTGAGCCAGGCCGCGTAGCGTTCGCGGACGCGCTCCTCGTGCGGGATCGGCTGGGGGGCGCCGCGTTCGGCCCCGCCGGCGAGTTCGTAGCGGAGCAGGGCGAGGAGGTCGGCCGCGGTCCGGCGCGTCTGAGCACCGCGTAGGGCGGCTTCGCCGACCTGCTCGTAGGCGGTCCACAGGCGGTCCGGGGTCCAGGCGCGTGGGGGACGGGCGATGGCACGGGCCACGTTCTGCAAGCGTCGCAGGGCGTCAGCCGGTGGGATGTCGGACCCGGCGTTGAAGGCGAAGGCGAGGCCGGCGATTTCGTCACGGTTGTCATCAATGTACTGCCGCCAACTGGTGACGACGTCGCGGGCAGCCGCCTCGTCCTCCACCACGGCACCTGCTGTAACCAGCTGGTCTCGGCTGGTCTCGTCGTAGAGGATGTCCTTGGCACGACGCATCTCCAGCAGCCTGGCACGCAGCTTCGGGGCGGCGGCGAGGGGCTGGACGGCGTGGTCGATGAGCGCCCGCACCTCCCGCTCGGGGTCGCGGCCAGTGAGGTGGGCAGCGTCCTGCACTTTCTGCTGGTCGTCGGCCGAGACCGCGCGGACCATGCCGTGAATGATCTCCTTGAGTGGGCGGCCGCCGGTGAGCTGCTCGATCTCGCCGCGCTCCTCAGGGGTCATCTGAATGTCGAGTTTGGCAAGACGGGCGGCGAGGGTGGAGACCTCTTCCTCCTCGATGGTGCCGGCCCCAGCCTTCCGCAGCAGCTTCTCCAAACTGACCTGCTTCTCGGTGTGACGCTCCAGAGGGGCCGCGTCGACCTTCTTCTTCTGGGTGACGCCCACCGCGTCGACGATGACGAAGCGGGTCTTGGGGCCGACGCCGGGCGTCACCTTCTCGAACTCGGTGAGGGAGAGAGTGCGGGCGCCACGGCCCTTCATCTGCTCGAAATAAGCCCAACTCTTCACGTCACGCAGGAAGAGCAGGCATTCCAAGGGCTTGACGTCGGTACCGGTGGCGATCATGTCGACGGTGACGGCGATCCGCAGCTGAGGCAGGTTACGGAAGTCCGCGAGGCGCTCATCAGCCTTCTTCGCCGCGTGCGTGATCTTGGCACAGAAGTCGTTGCCCTTGCCGAAGACATCACGGACGACTTCGACGATCTCTTCGGCATGGTTGTCGTTCTTCGCAAAGATCAGGGTCTTGGGGACGTACATCTCGTCCCACAGCAGCTCACCGTTGGAACCGTCACGCTTGCCGCGCTCGGGGAAGATCTCGGTGAAGAGCCGCTCTCGGAAGGTGCGGATCACGGTGCGCAGCTGGTCCTTGCTGATGACCCCCACACCGACTTGGTTCGCGCCGTACTCGACGTCCTCGTCGAGGTCCTCGTAGCGCTGGCGTCGGGTGCGGCGGTCGCGGACCGGGATGGTGCCCTGGGCGATGACACCGCCCTCGGCCGTTATCCGGGTACCGATCTCGTACACAGAGAAGTCGACGTTGACACCGTCGGCGACGGCCTCCTGGTACGTGTACTCGCTGACCAGGTTGCCGTTGAAGTAGCCGAAGGTCTGAGCGACCGGAGTGGCGGTGAGGCCCACGATAGGGGCGTCGAAGTATTCCAGTACCGAGCGCCACTTGCCGTAGATGGAGCGGTGGCACTCGTCCACCACGATCAGGTCGAAGGACTCCGGCGGGATGTCCGGGTTGTAGCCGACCTCGACCGAGCCGGGAATGTCGTAGGGCTGTCGTCCCTCCGCGTCTTCCCCGAGGACGCCCGTCGGGCGTTCGCCGGTGAGTTCCATATACAGGCGTTGGACCGTGGACACGACCACCTTGGAGGACGGTTTCATGCCTTCGGCGCCAAGTCGCTGGACGTAGTAGAGGTCGGCGAACTTGCGGGCACCGTCGGGGGTGACGAAGTTCTCGAACTCGGCGACTGCCTGGTCGCCCAGGTTGTTGCGGTCGACCAGGAAGAGGACTCGCTCGGCGCGCGCATGCTTCAACATCCGGTACGCGAAGGTCACCGCGGTGAAGGTCTTGCCAGCGCCGGTGGCCATCTGTACCAGAGAGCGGGACTGGCCCATACCCTGCTGGCCCCTGCCGAGGGCTACGGAGTCCTCCACCCCGCGGACAGCGGAGATCTGCGCGGGGCGCAGTGGGCGCTCGTCCAGTTCGGTCATGCGCCAGCGGAGTCGGGCGCGGTAGCTTGGCGCCTGTGGGTCTTCGTCGGCCTGGCGGATCCAGCGGGCCAGAGTGCGCGGCTGGTGGAAGGAGAAGATCCGGCGGGTACGGGAGTCGGGGTCGAGGGTGCTGCGGAAACGGGTCTCGCCGCCGTCGCTCACATAACGGAACGGCAGGGGTTCTTCTCGTCTCCAAGCGAGCATGCGCTGCTGGGCGTCGGTAGGGTGGTCGGCGTACCGGTCGGCCTGAGCCTCGGCAGCGGACAGGTCGGCCCCTTCGCGCTTGGCCTCGATGACACCGACCAGCTTGCGGTCCACGTACAGCGCGTAGTCGGCCCGGCCGCGTGCTGTCGTGGTCTCGCGGACGGCGACGCCGTTGCCCCGGTGGTCGCCCTGGTGCCAGAGGTTCTGCTCCGCGATGTCCTGGACCTGCCAGCCGGCCTCTGTGAGCATCTGGTCGAGGCGGGCGCGAACCTGTACCTCGGTGAGGGGCTCACGGGCGGCCGCTTCGGCGTTGTCGAGGAGGCGGGCGCGCTCCGCGACGGCGGCGGAGGCCGCCGAGCTGTCGGTGGCTTCAGCCCGGCGCTGCCATGCGTAGTCGGCCTCCTGGGCCGCTTCGACCTGCTTCAGCTGCTCCTGGAGGGCAGCGATCGAACGGGCGAGCCCCTCTTGCTCGGCGCGAGCCGCGGAGAGTTCACGTTCGGCGGCGGCCCGAGCCGCCTGCTCGGCCTCCGCCTTGGACGCCTGGTCATGGTAAGTGAGTCGGGCTTCTTCGAGGGCCTTGCGGGCCTGGGCCACCTCACCGCGCAGACGTTGGTTGCGTGCGGCCGGCGTACGGGCCGGGTCAGGGGGTACGAATGCGATCTGCTCGCGCGAGCCGGTCAGCAGGCGGTGGTACCAGACTCCGAGCCTGAAGCAGGATCGCAGGGCCCGGAATGCGTCGTCGGAGTTGTCGTGGTCACCGTGGTTGGCGTCGTTGCCGAGGGCACGGACCTCGTGGAAGGCGGCACCGACATTTCCGTGCAGGTACCCCTCCGTTTCGAGGGCCTTCAGCCGCTCGAACTGTGTGGTGCACGCGTTCCTGATCCGCGCCCTGCGAACCAGGCCCGCCGCGAGCGTCTCACCGAACTGCCTCGACTTGATCAAGGAAGTATTGGGGTCGCTGAAGACGTAACTCTCGGCTGCTGCCCCATAGGCCACGAGCAGGGGAGTATGCGGCAGCAGAAAGCCGAAGTTCCGCGACTGCTGGGCCAGCCTGCCCAGGTTGGCGTCCTGGGTGCCGGGCAAGCCGACCGCACTCATGCTGTGTCACCACTTTCCGGGGCGGGTGAGCCGCGTCGCGCGACTTGATCGCCGTACGACCCTACTTTGGGATGTTCGAAGTCGGATCGGCTTTTGCGTGTTACCGAAGCGCGGGCTTTCCGGCATCTGGAGACGGACGTGGGTACATCGAGGACTGACACCTACGTTTGCCCGTCGTGACGCCAGGCGGTCGAGCCAGACATCTCCGTCACTGACACTGCCCTCTTCGACTCGCGCCGTCGAACAAGCCCGCAGTTCAGCCGCACATGCGACCAGCTGCGTTGTGTCGCCGCTGTCCAGAAGTCGAACCTATGGCCAACTGCGTGACCACTTCACAGGCGGTGCCCGCACTATGCCCACGACGCCACGGCCGACGGCAGCGCGGCGGATCACCCGCCGTCCATGCGGATCTACAACGCCTTGTCTTCGGTGAACGACGCTGTCGGTCAGGCCGCCAGCGTGATGAGTCTGGTCCACTCCATAAGTTGCTCAGGCCCCGAGCTCCTGCCAGGCACCTCTGAGGGCGGGTTGAAAGACAGACTGACGGGGCTAAGAAACTTTCGTCCCAGCCACGTCAGCCACTTGTACCTTTGAACTGAACTCCACCACATCACCGACGTGGTGGAGTTCACACGTTGAAGCGGAACTCCACCACGTCGCCGTCCTGCATCACGTAGTCCTTGCCCTCCATGCGGGCCTTGCCCTTGGCGCGGGATTCGGTGACCGAGCCCGCCTCCACCAGGTCGGCGAAGGAGATGACCTCCGCCTTGATGAAGCCCTTCTGGAAGTCGGTGTGGATCACACCTGCCGCCTCGGGGGCCGTCGCGCCCTTCTTGATCGTCCAGGCGCGGGTCTCCTTCGGGCCCGCCGTCAGGTACGTCTGGAGACCCAGGGTGGCGAAGCCGACGCGGCCGAGGGTGGCCAGGCCGGGCTCTTCCTGGCCCATGGACTGGAGCAGTTCCAGGGCCTCGTCGTCGTCCAGTTCGATCAGTTCGGACTCGATCTTGGCGTTCAGGAAGATCGCCTCGGCCGGGGCGACCAGGGCGCGCTGCTCGTTCTTGAAGTCCTCGTCGACCAGTTCGTCCTCGTCGACGTTGAAGACGTACAGGAAGGGCTTGGTGGTGAGCAGGTGCAGCTCGTGGAGGAGGCGGCCCTTCTCCGTGCCCGCCGAGATGCCCGCGGCGAAGAGCGTCGTACCGGCTTCGAGGATCTTCCGGGCCTCCTCGACGGCCGCCAGGACGGCGACCTTCTCCTTCTGGAGGCGGGACTCCTTCGTCAGCCGCGGGACGGCCTTCTCGACCGACTGGAGGTCGGCGAGGATCAGCTCGGTGTTGATCGTCTCGATGTCGTCCTTCGGCGAGACCTTGCCGTCGACGTGGACGACGTTCTCGTCCTTGAAGGCCCTGATCACCTGGCAGATGGCGTCGGACTCGCGGATGTTCGCGAGGAACTTGTTGCCCAGGCCCTCGCCCTCGGAGGCGCCGCGCACGATGCCCGCGATGTCGACGAAGTCGACGGTCGCCGGAAGGATCTTCTGGGAGTCGAAGATCCCGGCGAGGACGGCCAGCCGGGGGTCGGGGACTCCGACGACGCCGACGTTGGGCTCGATCGTGGCGAACGGGTAGTTGGCCGCCAGCACGTCGTTCTTGGTCAGGGCGTTGAAAAGGGTCGACTTGCCGACATTCGGCAGACCGACGATTCCGATCGTGAGCGACACGTTGGCGACTTCCTGAAGTGAGGACTGGCGGAGCCGGTACGGCCGGACGGCCGGCCCGGCCCGGATGCGGACCGATCGCCCAGTTTACGGGCGGGCCGTCGCGGTGGCCGACGGCAGTCGGTACGGCAGATGGCGGCACCCGCCGGCGCGACACGCCCGGCGTCGGTCGAACGCAACGCCAAGGTCGCCCCAAGGGCGTGTCCATCGCCTGAATCCGGCACCCACGCGACCTAGGTTGTTCCGGTGGAGCAGCACAGGACACGTCCCCCCCAGCGCCGGCCACGGCCGCCGCAGAGCCCCCTCCGTCCGCGGGGCGCCGTCACCGAGGCAGCCGCCGTCCACCGGGTGCCGGCGCCGCCGGCCGGGCGCCGGGTGCCGCCTGTCGTGCTCACCCTGCGCAGACTCCCCAATCCCCGGCTGACGGGGCTGGGCGCCGGGCTCTTCGCCGCCGCCACGATGTTCGTGATCGGGTGCCTGGACCAGCTGCTGTTCGACGGTGAGCCCCTGGTGTACGGCCTGCTGTTCCTGCCGGTCAGCGCCCTGACCGCGCTCTGGGTGCGGACCGCCGATCTGGTGACCGCCCCGATCGGCGTGCCGATCGCCTTCGCCGTCGGCACCTTCCCGATCTCGGGCGGGACGAGTGGCATCGGCGGTCAGACGATGGCCATCGTCACCGCGCTGGCCGTCCAGGCGGGCTGGCTGTACGGCGGCACACTCGTCGCCGGGGTCATCGCCTCCGTACGGAAGGTCCGCCAGATGGGCCGCCGCCAGCGCGCACGCGACGCCGCCGCCGCCCGAGGCGCCGGTGCGGGCCTCGGCGCGGGGGCGAAAGCGGGTGCCCAGGCGGGTGCGGGAGCGAAGGCCGGGGCGAAGGCGGGCGCCAGGGGCACGAGCGCCGTCGCGCGCCGGGGCTAGGTGTATTGACCCGCAGGGTTGTTGACGCGGGTGATGGGTGGCTGGCCGCCGAGTGCGGTGTGGCTGCGGTGGTGGTTGTAGGTGTGGAGGAAGTCT